>DCMF01000098.1:26010-93190 GCA_002321305.1 Verrucomicrobia bacterium UBA1629
GCTAAAGTGGCCTCTTTCGAGACGAAAACTCGCATAGTATACCATAAATGCGGAGCCGAACGCAAGGGGGGAGGCGCCTCGACTCCGTGCGAAGCCACATGCCCCTGCGGCAGCCCTTCATGGACTCCACGCGAACCACTGGTCGGGACAGGCGCGCACAAGCTCCTTCAGCGCCGCATCGTAGGCGTTCGCCATCGCCTTCGTCTCGTCCGGCAGGCGGCGCACGACCGCGCGGTAGCCGCGTCCCGTCCAGACGCAGGCGACGAAGTAGGCCGGATGCCCCAGCGCGTGCGCGAAGCGGAACGCGCCGCGCCCCCGGTCGCCCGCCATGACGAGGCAGTCGCCGCGATCCAGCGCCTCGCCCGCGAGAAAGGCCGTTTCCATCCCAATCTCCGAAATCGGATGGATCACGACCTTCGCCCGGTTCGCGTGGCGCAGGTAGAAGCGGTTGAAGACGCCTGTCCGGTCGAAGTCCATCCAGGCGTGGAACGTGAACGCGCAGCCTTCGAGCGCCGCGAGCGCCTCCACCGTGCCGCAGTGGGACGACAGCACGAACACGCCCCGCCCCGCCCGCACGTCCGCCACAAACGCCGCCGCGTCCGCCGAGCCGTCCGTCTCGACATGCGGCAGGTCGTGTCCGTCGGCCATGACAACGAGCTTGTCCGCGAGCGACCGCGTGAAGTGAACGAGCTTGCGCACCGTCGTCGCACGGCGCACCTTGCGCGAGAACGTCCACGCGCACAGGCCGACGGCCGCCGCGAAGAGATGCAGGGCCTTCAGCCCGAAGAGGCGGTAGAGCCACCAAAGGATTTCCAGTCCAAGCGGCGTCGCGGCGAGTTCAGTGGGGGTGGTGGGGGGTGAGACATGAGGGGTGAGAGGTGAGGGGTGGGGGGAGGAGGGGCGAGGGGCGGAGGGGCGGGCGGTCGCGAGCGCGGCGGCGAATCCGACCGGAAGCCCGACGCCGAGAACGAAGCCGAACCCCTGCACGACCGGAAACGAGACGAAGGAGAGCGCGCCGAACCCCGCGAGGCTCGTGAGGAGCGAGCAGAGCGCCGGCTTCAGCGCCGCGCGTCCGCCGTTGTGCAGGAACACCGTGTAGTCGACGCTCATGCCCGCGAGGAGGAAGCACGCGAGCAGGTGAAAGAGGTTCGCCTTTTCGCCCAAAAGGCCGAGCAGCCCGGCGACGGCGGCCGTCGCGCAGACGGACGGCACGAACATCTCAAGCGCCCGACGCCGGCAGAAGACGACAAGCGCGACGAGCATCAGCGCGAGCGCGAAGCCGAGCCGCACCAGCGTCTCGTCCGTCCAGCGTGCGAGGACGGCACCGAGGACGGCGCGCGGCTGAAGGAAGCGAACGCCGTCCGGCAGAGGGCCCGACGGACGCGGCACGGACGCGAGTGCATAATCCGTCGCCGAACCGGGTGCGGCCGGACGCGGCAGGTCGGTCAGCCCCAGCTTCTGCTTCTGGCGCTCGCCCTGCTCGGCGTACAGCGTCTCGACGTGCGCGGCAATCGTCGCGCGGTCAAAGACGAGGAAGCCGCGATCCGCTTCGGACGAACCGCTCAGCTCCGCAAAGCGCCGTTCCGCCGCCGCGAGTTCCGCCGGCGGACGGTACAGGGCCGTCAGGTCGGTGCCGAAGCGCACACGACACAGGCCGACGGCGACCAGCGCCAAGAAGAGACAGCCCCCGACGCAAAGGCATCTGCGGACGGACGGCAGACAGCGGACGGCGAACAGCGGATGCGCTTCACACGCTCGCCTTTCGGGCTTCCGGGCAACGGCCTTCGGATACCCCAGAACGACATACGCCAGCGCGGCGGTCAGGCCGACGCCGAGGAAGACGGACGACTGGCGCAGGACGGGCAGCGACGAGACCATCAGCGGCACGAGGCTGATTTCCGTCGTCAGCCACGAGACGAGGAGGTTGCGCGTCACGTCGGCGCGGCGCGCGTCCGCCAGCAGCCAATGGAACGAGTAGTCGATGACAAGCCCCATCACCGTCGTGCCGAAGACGACCGTCATCAGGTGGATCTCGGTGAACGCCGCGAAAAGCGCGGCCGCGCCGGCAAGCGCGGCGATCGCGAGCGACGCGGCGAGGAGCGGGATCCAGCGGACGCTCCGAAACGCGAAGACCGACAGGAGAACGATGAAGACGAGCGAGAAGACGCTGAGCGCATTGATCTCACGCTTGCAGCGCCCTGCCGTCACGGCCGTGTGCAGGGGCACGCCGCAGACGGCGACCGGGACTGACGGAAACGCCGCACGCACGGCCGCAAGCGCCGCGTCCAGCTCGGCGCGAAAGGCGATGAGCGCATCGGCGTTCGCCGCGATCTCCGGGCGCAGGCGAAGCGGCAGGACAATCGTTTCAGCACCGTCCGCGCCACGCGCGACAAGCTGGCCCTCCCGCAGGTTCCAGTTCGCGTGAACGGCCATCTGCGCGCGCACAAAGCCATCCGCGAGCGCAAAGGGATCTTCGGCGACGGGGAAGAGCGGCGGCAGCGGCGACGCGTAGTACTTCTTCAGCGCGTTGCGGGCGAGGCGCGCACGGCCCTCCGCCGTCTCCAGAAGGCGCACGTCGTCGAGCGACGCGAGGCCGTAGCGGTTCGTCGCCAGCGCGGCCAGGGGATTGTCCGCCGTTGGCGCCAGCCTGTCCGTCGGCAGACGGGTCCGGATCGCGCGCGCCGCCGCCACGGTCTGCGCCACGTCGTCCGACGGCCCGACGAGTATCGGCACGAGGTCGGCGGACGCCGTGCGCACGGCTGTGGGCATCGCCTCCACGCCATCCCCGACGAGATCGTCCAGCGACGTGCGAAAGGCAATCGGCCGCACGGCGAACAGCACCGCCGCCAACAGCCCCAACGCCCACGGCGCGCCCCACAGGACGATCTGTCGCCACCGTGGAGACGCGAACGGACGAACTGGGAAACGGCGGCTCATTCCTTTCGAAAGCGAATCGTCGAGACGCAGCCGGGCGAGCGCAGGACGGCGTTCGTCGGCAGCGCCGCGCCCGTCAGCTCGACTTCCGTCACGAGCCGCCGCATCGCGGCGACCTCCGGCACGAGCGTCAGCTTCCAGCCGCCGTCCGGGAGCGCCGTCTCGCGAATCGCGAAGACGCCGTCGAACGCCGTGGCCTTCCCCGCGGCAAACGCATCCGTCGCCGCCCGGATCTCCGCATAGTGAGGCAGCTCGTCCAGCGACTTCTCCCGCCGCCCGTCCTCGTCCACGAAGACCATCGCGTTCGTCGTCATCGTGACGGACGACGCGAACGGCTCGCGCACCTCCCAGACGATGCCCTCGCCCGCCTTGCAGCGGACGACGCCGGACGACACGAGCGCGCGATCCGAACCGTCGAGCCGCCGCTCCATCGTCCAGGTCGCCGATGCGTCGAGCGCCGCCTGCAGCGCCGCGACAGCCGACGACGCCAAGAGAACAGAAACAAGACTCACCTTTTCGCCTCCCTCATATCTCACCCCTCACGACTCATATCCCATCCCTCATCTCTCACGACTCATCCCTCATATCCCATCCCTCGCCGCCACAAGCCCCGACGCCGCACGGCCCGACGCGACGTCCAGCGAAAAGGCGAAACGGCCCTCGCCTTCGCGCGTCACGCACAGCGTCACCGCGTCCGCCGGACGGACGAGCTTCTGGAACTTGAGCTTCCGGTACGTCGCCGCGTCGGGGAAGTCGGGGAACGCCTGACGCGCGAAATGCCGCAGGAAATAGAGCTGCGCGACGCCCGGCAGGATCGGGAAGCCGGGGAAGTGGCCCTGGAAACAGTCGCAGTCCGGCGGAAAGACGAGCGTCGCCTCCAGTCGCGCCGCCGTGGCCGACCAGGCGCAGACGACGGGCTCGCGGCACCACGCGGACAGCGCCGCGCGCACGTCCGCCGCCGTCGTCTTGCCGCGCGCGTCCGTCGGCAGCTCGCGGACGAAGCGGATGCGGCGCGGGAACGCCCGCTCGCCGAGACCGGGCAGGAGGTCGCGCCGAAGGGCGGCGGCCAACGCCGCGTAAGCGCCCTTTGCGAGCGCGGCGCGCCCGTCGGCCGACAGGACGACGAGCGCCCCCAGGCGCGGCACGTCCGTTCCGCAGACTTCGGCGCGCACGTCCGCAACCAGCGGATGCCGCGCGAACGCCGCCTCGACGGCGGACAGCGAAACGAACTCCTCCAGAATCTTGACCTGCCTGTCGAGCCGTCCCAAGAGGCGGAACTGCTGCGGCGAGACGAATTCGACGGCATCGGACAGCGCGAACGGCCGCGCCATCGCGTAGGGCGAATCGACGACCAGCGCGCCCGTCGCCGCATCGCGCGTCGCCGCGACGCCGCGCTGCAGGGTAAAGGGCTCGCCCTCGGACGAACGCCGCCACGCGACCGTGCCCGCCTCCGTCGAGCCGTAGATCTCGAGGGGACAGACCCCCAGGATCGTCCGCAGGGCCTGTGCCGTCGCCGGACGCAACGCGCCACCCGAGACGACAACGCCCGAAAGGCGCCCCTTCAACGCCGGGAAATCGGGATGCTTCACGGCCTTTTCGAGAAAGGACGGCGTCGTGACGAACAGGACGCCGTCCGCCGCCGACGCGCCGACCTCGGCCAGCTCCTCGACGGAGATGACGACCGCCGGATGGACGGCGCATCCGGCGAGACGCGGCGCGCGCCGGCACCAGAGGTGGCCGAGCATGTGTTCGGGACGCGCCGACGAGACGATCCGCGGACGGTTCGCCCAGAGTTCGGGAAACGCCGCCACGAGCGCGCGCGCGTCGGCTTCCAGCGATGCGTCCGTGCGCACGATCTCCTTCGGCGTGCCGGTCGTGCCGGACGAGAGGAAGACGACGTCAGACACGGCGCACCCTCCGGCGCACGAGCCATTCGCCCGCGAACATCGCCCCCAGCAGGACATACGCGAGGCAGCCGTTGTAGAGCGCCCAGGCCGTGCGGCTGGCGAAGACCGTCGCAATCGTCACGGCGAGGTGTGCCGACAGGAAGACGACCCACGCGACCGTGACCTTTCGGCAGTAGGCGACGCCCCGCGCGTCCAGCGGCTCGCCCATCCGCCGCGCGAAGCACTCCACAAGCGGCGTGCGGAACAGCGAGACGGCGAACCCGGCAAGGGCGACCGCGACGACGACCGCCGGATACAGCCGGAACCAGACGTTCGCCTTCAGGAAATAAAGCAGCCAGACGAGGGCGACCGCACCCACAAGGCGAAAAGCCGTTCGCGCGAGCCGCCCATTCATCGCGCCGCTCACTTCGCCTGCTCGGCCGCGAGCTTCACGATGACGTCGGCGACGTCGCCGAGCGTGCGGATCGCCTTGAAGTCCTCGGCCTTGACCTTGAGGCCCGTCTGCTGCTGCAGGCGCACGACGAGATCGACCGCATCGATCGAATCGAGGTCAAGGTCCTCGAACAGCTTCGCCTCGGGCACGAGCTTCGCCCGATCCAGCTCGAACTCCGAGACCAGGACGTCCGCAATCGCCGCCAGCACTTCCTCTTTCGTCTTCATCACCGTCAGTCCTCCAATGTCTCGCCGAGATTCGCCGCGATAAAATCCGCAAGCGACGCGATCGACTTGAAATGCACCTTGTTCTCGGCCGAATTCGCCTTGAACTTCACCTGAAACCTCTTGCGCAACGCCGCGCCGATCTCCAGGGCGTCAATCGAGTCGAGGCCGACGCCCTCGCCGAACAGCGGCGCCCCCGCCGGCAAGTCCGCCGCCGTGAGGCCGTCGACCTCCACGCTCGCGAGAATCACCTGCCGAATCTCCTCTTCCAAATCCGCTCTTTTCATGGCGCGTATTATATCATATAATGTTCCGCCTATGCCGAACCAGATACTCGTCCTGCCGGCCTTCGAGCCGAGTCCCCGGCTGCCGCAGCTCGTGCGCGCGCTTTCGGACGCCTTTGCCGCCGTCGTCGTCGTGGACGACGGGTCGCGGCAGTCCGCCGCCACCTTCGACGAAACCGCCGCCCTGCCGGGCGTCCGCCTGCTCCGCCACGCGGCAAACCGCGGCAAGGGCGCCGCGCTCAAGACCGCATTCGCCGAAGTCCGCCGCGCGTTCCCGGACGCGACGGGCGTCGTGACGGCCGATGCGGACGGCCAGCACCTGCCGGAGGACATCCGCCGCGTCTCTGCCGCGTCGGCCGCGCACCCGGACCGCGTGACGCTCGGCGTGCGGTCGTTCGGCGGACGCGACGTGCCCTTCCGCAGCCGCCTCGGCAACCTCTGGACGTGCGGCGAGTTCTTCCTGCTCACGGGCACGTGGATCCGCGACACGCAGACGGGGCTGCGCGGCATCCCGCGCGCGCTGCTGCCGCGCTTCGCCGCGCTCGCGGGCGAACGCTACGACTACGAGGCGCGGATGCTCGTCGCGGCCGTGAAGCTGCCGCAGCCGCCCGTGCAGGTCCCGATCACGACCGTCTACGAGAACGGCAACGGCACGAGCCACTACCGTCCGCTCGCCGACACGTTCAGCACCCAGGCGGCGCTTCTCCGCGCCGCGTTCGGCCGCTTCTAGGCGCCGCGTCAGATCACCGTCAGCAAGTCGTTGCGGTAAAGCGCGCGGATCGCATCGCAGTCGAGCGTGTGCCCCGCGCGATAGCTGACGACCGTGCCGACGAAGCGGTGCGCGCCCGTCAGGGCCAAGGCCGCCATCAGGTCGAGCGTCGCCCGGTGCCAGACAGGCTCCAGGAACTTCTCGCCGACCGGGAAGCGAGGCTCCGTGTAGTAGCGCCCCTTCCCGTGGATGAGGATGTTGCGCTCGTTGTAGCCGAGGTTGCGCGTCGAGGCGAAGAGCCGCCCCACCGTCTTCGCAAGGATGTACTGCCGCCGCGTCGCGTTCGTCCGCGCCAGCGCGGCATAGCGGAACGTCTCCGGCGTCACGTCGAAGAGGATGCGCTGGTCGCCGATCACGGTGTTCCACGAGATGCCGCAGTCGATGCGCAGATTCCGCTCGCCATCCGCCGCCGGGAGGAACAGGAGGAAGTCGCCGCGGCTGCCGCCGAAGGCGACCGGCTCCTTCACCGTCACGCACGTCGCCGGCGCGTCCGTCTCGCGGATGCCCGCGTGCTCCACCGCCTTGACGAGCGGCAGGGACGATTGGTCGAAGAGCGGCGGGTCGCCGGAATTGACCTTCAAGAGCACGTCGTCGATGCCCAGCCCCAGCTTGAGCGCGATGATGTGCTCGACCATGCGCAGGTAGTTGTGGGGCGAGCCCGACCGCAGGACGAGGTTCTGCGCGCTCGTCCAGAGGTTCGCGATGTCGACCTGCGTGTCGAGCTGCTCCGGCTGGTCCATCCGGCGGATCCACCAGCCCGGCTTTTCGCTCGGCGCGAACGTCAGCGTCTGCTTGTGGCTGCCCTGGAACGTGCCGATGCCCGCGACCGGGGCCTCGCCCGCGAGCGTGCGCCGCGCCGACGGGAACGGCGAGACGCGTCTTTCCGCCAGCCGCGTCTCGTCAATCGGCAGCTCCCTAAAAAGTCGGTACGCCGCATCGATCGATGCGGCGCTCCCGAACACAATCTTGCCGATTGGATATTCCGGCATTACTTCTCCGGCGCGGAACCGTCGTCGCCATAGCCCTTCGACTTCAGGTATTCGACGACCTTGCCGACCGTGGTGAGCTTCTCAGCGTCCTCTTCCGGAATCGCCGCGCCAAACTCCTCTTCAAAGGCCATGATGAGCTCGACGGAATCAAGCGAATCGGCCCCCAGGTCGTCGATGAACGACGCCTCCGTGGTGACCTGTTCGGCGTTCACTCCGAGCTGCTCAACGATGATGTCTTTGACGCGATCTTCAAGCTTTCCTGCCATAGTGTTTTCAACTCCTTGTTTCTTGTTGATGTTCGTATTATACTACATTTTGAGGGTCACGTGCAAGAGGGTGCCGAGAAAGTCGCGGCAAGGCGCCGAGCGAGGACGGGAAGTCCCGGGTCGCGGGCCCCGCATGTCACGAAGCATCCGAAGGCGCCGCGATGCGCCGCGCACCAGTCGAACGCCGCGTCGAGATCGGCGACCAGCCGTACGCGCGCGCCCGCCGCCGCGTCCGCGCGCGTCACCGCCGCAACGAGCGCGTCCGAGTTGATCGAGCGGTCGGTCGTTCCGCCCGCGTCGTAGACAGGCAGCAGCAGCAGCCGGTCCTGCGGACGAACCGTCTCCGCGAACATCGCCGCGAGCGCGTCCCTCATCTTCCTGAGCGGCGCGTAGCCATGCGGCCGCCAGATCGCGCAGACGCCCTGCGGATACCGCTCCGCCAGCGTCGTCCACATCGCCTTCAGCTTTTCCGGGTTGTGCGCGTAGTCGTCGTAGACGGCAGGTTCGGGAGGTTTGGAAGGTTTGGGAGGTTTGGAAGGTTCGGGAGGTTGGGGAGGTTGGGGAGGTTGGGGTGGGGTGATGAGCTGAAGGCGGCGCTCGACGCCACGGAAGGTCTTCATCGCGGCCACCGCATCGGACAGCTTCACGCCCAGAGCGACCGCCATGCGCACCGCCAACTCGGCATTCTGCCGATTGTGCCGCCCCGGTACCGGCACTTCCAAACCTTCCAAACCTCCCGAACCTTCCAAACCGCCAAACACTTTCCTCCCATCCACCACCGGACCCTTGCAGCCTTTCACGAACGCATCGAAGACCGCATCCATCTCCTCCTTCGAGTAGTGGTCGGCGGAGGCGTTCGTGACAATGGCCGCATAGGGGCTGAAGGCGACGAGCGACTTGTCGCTCTCGTCCACCTCGGCGACGGCGAAGGCTCCGCGCCCGAAGCGCACCGCGCCCTCCCAGCCGGGCACGTTCGCGCCGTTCACGCACATCGGGTCCAGCCCACAGGACGCGAGGACGTGTCCGAGCATCGCCGTCACCGTCGACTTGCCGCAAGTGCCGACGACGGCGACGAGGCGATAGTCCCGAAGGGCGCGCGCAAGGGCCTTGGCGCGGTGCGTGACGGGAATGCCGAGCGCCTGCGCCTTTCGCAGCCCGGCGTTCGTCGGCTCAATGGCCGTCGAGACGATCACCTCGTCCGTCGCCGCATCGACGCCGCTGCCGTCGTCGGGAAAGACCTTCACGCCGAGCGATTCGAGAAACCGGACGTTCGGCGTGTCGCGTGTGCGATCCGCGCCCGTCACCCCGTCGCCCGACCGCACGAGCGCCGTCGCGAGCGCGCTCATGCCCACGCCGCCAATGCCAATCAGATGCCGCTTCATCCGCGTGTCAAGACGGCGTTCCCGTGTGCGCCGCCCCCGTTACAGGCTTCTCGGCAGCTCCTCCAGCGAGTAGCACTCGATCGTGTCGCCGACCTGGAAGCCCTCGTAGTTCGCGAAGCACACGCCGCATTCCTGCTGGCCCGTCACTTCCTTCACCTCGTCCTTGAAGTGGCGCAGCGTCTGCACCTTGCCGTCCCACACCTGCGCCTTGCTGCGGAGGATGCGGAAGCGCTCCTTGGCGACGAGCTTGCCGTCGAGCATCTGCGAGCCGGCGATCTTGCCGAGCTTGCCGATGTCGTAGATCGCCTTGATCTCGGCGTGGCCGAGGACGACTTCCTTGTACTCCGGCGGCAGCAGGTCGAGCATGCAGTTCTTGACGTGATCCAGGAGCTCGTAGATGATGCGGAAGGAGTTGATCCGGACGCCGTCGTGGCGCGCCTGCTGCTGGACGCCCGAGTCGTTGCCGATGTCGAAGCCGACGAGGATCGCCTTGCCGGCGGCGGCGGACTTGACGTCCGTCAGCGAGACGTTGCCCGTGCCCGTGCCGATGATGTTCAAGGCCACCTTCTCGGACTTGATCTCGTTCAGCGCCTGCACGATCGCCTCCAGCGAACCCTGCGTGTCGGACTTCACGATCACGTTGAGCTCGCGCTTGCCCTCGGCGGCCATCGCGCTCATGAGCGCGTCGAGCGTCGCGGCCTTCGAGGTCGAGAGGGCCTCCTCCTTCTTCTCCTGCGCGGTCTGCTCGGCGAGCGTGCGCGCGCGCTTCTCGTCCAGCATGACGCGGAACTCGCTGCCGGCCTCCGGCACGCCCGACAGGCCCGTGCACTTCACCGGCGTCGCCGGCGGGGCCTCCTTGATGCGGCGGCCGTGGTCGTCGATGAGCGCGCGCACCTTGCCGAAATGCTCGCCGATGAGGATCGCGTCCCCGACCTTGAGCGTGCCGCCCGTGACGAGCAGCGTCGCGCACGGGCCAAGGCCCTGCTGCAGCTCGGACTCGATCACGAAGCCGTTCGCGCGGCGGTTCGGGTTCGCCTGGAGCTCCAGCACCTCCGCCTGCACGAGGATGTTCTCCAGGAGCGCGTCCACGCCGAGGCCCGTCACGCCCGAGACGGGGCAGCAGATGATGTCGCCGCCCCAGTCCTCCGGCGTCAGGCCCCGCTTCTGGAGCTGCTGCTTGACGCGATCGACGTTCGCCGTCGGCTTGTCGGCCTTCGTGATCGCGACCATGATCTGCACGCCCGTCTGGCGGCAGACCTTGATGCACTCCTCGGTCTGCGGCATGATGCCGTCGTCGGCCGCCACGATGAGGACGGCGATGTCGGTGATCTGCGCGCCGCGCGCACGCATCGCGCTGAACGCGGCGTGTCCGGGCGTGTCGAGGAACGTGATCTTCTTGCCCGCGATCTCGACCTGGTAGGCGGAGATCTGCTGGGTGATGCCGCCGGCCTCGCCCGCCGCGACATGCTCCTTGCGGATGTAGTCCATCAGCGTCGTCTTGCCGTGGTCGACGTGGCCGAGGAACGTGACGACCGGCGCGCGCGGCTTCAGCGTCTCGGGCGGATCCTCCGGAATGAGGTCGTCCGCGTCGATCGCCTTCAGGACGGGCTTCGCCGCCGCCTTGTCGCGGGCGTGCTCGATCGTCACCTTGAAGCCGTACTTCTCCGCGACCTTCGTCGCGACGTCCGGCTCGACGCGCTGGTTGATGGACGCGAGGACCTTCAGCCCCATCAGGTCGGCGATGAGGCGGTTCGGCTTGATGTTGAGCTTCGCCGCGAGATCCTTCACGACCACCGCGCCGCGGATCGAGATCTCCTTGTTCGCCTCGTCCACGGAAATGCGGCTGCCCTGCTCCATCACCTTCGGCGCCACCACGCGCGGCGCGCCCTTGTCGAGGCCCTTGCCGCCGTCGCGGTCCTTCCGGCCCCTGCCGCCGTCACGCCCGGCGACGCCCACGGAAATCGTCGGCTTCGGCGGCTTCGGCTTCGGGGCGGCCGCGACGGAAATCGAGATCGTCGCCGCCGGCCGCGCGTGCTGAAGCGGACGGAACCCGGCCGCCGTCAGCCCCGTCTTCGCGGCGGAGATCGTCGGAATGACCTTCGGCTTCACGCCCGGCGCCATGCGGATCTTGGGCGTTGAGGGTTGAGTGGTGAGAGGTGAGGGATGAGAAGTGAGGGGTGAGGGATGAGAAGTGAGGGGTGAGGGGGAAGGGGTTGGAGAGGGCGGCGCCTCTCGCGTCCCTTCCGTCCCTCTCGTCACGGCAGCGGCAGCCGCCGCCGGAGCCGCCGTCGCCGCGGCCTTGAACGCCTTGCCTTCCGCCGCGTCCTTCGCGATCTTCAGGTGTTCGGCGAGCTTCGCCTTCTGCGCGGCGAAGAACGCGGCGTTCAGGTCGGCCACGCGCTTCGCCTTGGCGGCGCGCGCCGCCGCGACGTCGGCCTTCGGCGCGTTCGCGAGCGCCAGCCTGAGCGCGGCGAGTTCGCCGTCCTCGACCGCGCTGATCGCGCTTGTGACCTCGACGCCGGCCTTTTCGGCCACGCGCAGCACCTCGGCGCTCGTGACGCCCGCCTCCTTGGCAATTTCACAGACTCTCATGGGTTCAGCCTTCCTCTCCCTCGTGCGCATCCGCCGTCAGCGCCGCCACGGCCTTCGCCGCCGCGTAGACGCCCTTCGCCGTCACCTCGTCGAGGCCCGTCGCCGCGATGAAGCTCGCCTCGTCCTCCTCCGCGATGCCGTCCACCGTGAGGTAGCCCGCGTCGGCCATTTGCGTCGCGACCGCCGTCGAGACGGAGAACATCTCGGCGAGTTCCTTGATGGCTGCGGCCTTCTGGTCCTCGAACGAGGCCGTCGCCATCGACTTCTTCACCTCGACGTGCCAGCCCGTGAGCTTCGTCGCGAGGCGAACGTTCTGGCCGCGCTTGCCGATCGCGAGCGAATACTGGTCTGCCGCCGCAACGCAGCGCACCGTGTTCGGCACCGACGGGTCGATCTCGATGGACTCCAGCTTCGCCGGCGCGAGCGCCTGGGCGACGTACTGGCGGATGTCCTCGTTCCAGCGCACGATGTCGATCTTCTCGCCGGAAAGCTCGTTGACGATCGACCGCACGCGGCTGCCGCGCTGGCCGACGCACGCGCCGACCGGATCGACCGACTCGTTCGACGAGCGCACCGCGAGCTTCGCCCGGTAGCCGGGGTCGCGGCTCACGCCCATGATCTCCACGACGCCGTCGGCGATCTCGCTCACCTCCAGGCGGAACAGCGCCTCGACGAACTTGCCGTCGGCGCGCGACAGCGTCACGGACGGCCCCTTCGCGTCGGGATCGACGCGCTTGATGATCGCGCGGATCGGGTCGCCGACCTGGTAGTCCTCCGTCGGGATGCGCTCCTTGGCCGGCAGCACCATCTCGGTCTTGCCGACCGTCACGTAGGTGTCGCGGTGGGAGACTGCGGAGACCGTGCCGGACACGATGTCGCCGATGCGGTCGCGGTATTCGCTGAAGGTGTTCGTGCGCTCGGCCTCGCGGATCTTCAGCATGATCATCTGCCGCGACATCTGCGCCGCGATGCGGCCGAGGCGCGACGCCGGCATCTCGACCTCGATCGTCTCGCCCACCGCCACGGGATTGCCGTGGTTGCAGCGCGCCGCGCGCGCCGTCGAGATGAAGCCGACGCCCGTGTCTTCGTCGGACACGACAAGCGTGTCGTAGACGTGGAATGAAAGATCCTTGCGGTCAATGGCGACACGCAAGTCGTTCGTCACGGTTGAATTCTTCCGGGCCGCCTGCGCAATCGCCTGCTCGATCGCCGTCAGGACGATCTCGCGGCTCACGCCACGCTCGCTTTCGATATGCTGCACGACTGCGAGCAGCTGACTGTTCATCGCCATCTTTCACTCCTTATTTCTGTCAAAAATCAAAACGCGCCCTTCGGTTCGACCCGCTGGATCGCCGAAAAACAATGCGTAGAATACATTATCTGGCCGAAAATGTCAAATACGCCCGGTCATCTTCCAAGCCCCAGTTCCATCTGCGCGACGGGGGCGAAGCTGCGGCGGTGTTCGGGACATGGCCCCAGGCGCGCGAGCGCGGCGAGGTGCGCCGACGTCGGGTAGCCCTTGTGCCGCGCGAACCCGTAGCCGGGGTAGGCGCGCTCCAGCCGCTCGCAGTCCGCGTCACGCGCCGTCTTCGCGAGAATCGACGCTGCCGCGATGAACAGCGACTGCGCGTCGCCCTTGACGAGGCTCGTCGAGCGCGGCAGCGACGCGACGGGCAGGCCGTCCACGAGAATCGAGACCGTCGCCGCCGCGAGACCGTCCGCGCCGAGCTTCCGCGCGACCGCATCGGCCGCCCGGCGCATCGCGAGGTGCGTCGCGCGCAGGATGTTGAGGCGGTCGATCTCCGCCGGACTCGCCGAGGCGACCGCCCATGTGCAGTCCGGCGTCGCCCTGATGACCGCCGCGAGCGCTTCGCGCCGCTTCGCGGAGAGCTTCTTCGAGTCGTTGACGGGCGACCAGGAGCCCGCGAGCAGCTCCTCCGCCCGCGCGAGCGGCACGGACACGGCGGCGGCGTAGACCCCTCCCGCGAGCGGTCCGCGCCCCGCCTCGTCGATCCCCATCACGGGATCGCCCGCCGCCAGCTCGTGCTTGAGTGTAATGGACATGACAAGTCAATCGGCCTTCTTCTCATCTGACGTCCGCCAGAGAGGCCAACTGTCTCTGACGCCGTGCGCGAAAGGCGCCGTTTCTCGCGTTGTCGCGCTTCGTGTAGCGAATGGACCGCTCGATGTCATCGGAGATGTCGATCGCTCTCTGCTGTGCGGTACGCTTCCAGCCGCCCTGCAGATAGTCGATCAGCGCCTTGCCCAAGACTTCGCCGAAAACGGTCGGAACGGCATTCCCGACCTGCTGATACTGATTGGCGACCGTGCCCGCGAATTCCCATTCGGGCGGGAATCCCTGCAAGCCAGCGACTTCGCGCAACGTCAGGCGCCGCAACGTGCCGTCCGGCAGACGGATCCAGTCCTGACTCGACGATCCCGTCACCGTCCGGGCCGGCTTCGACTGATCTGCGATGAACATCCCCTGCCGATAGCCCCAATGCCCGTTCGGACGCGTCGCCTCTGCAACGCCCGGACTCTTCAGGCCCTTTCCGTCAGGAATGCCAGAAAGAACTGCGCGCGCTTTTTCCGTCGGCAAGATCCAATGGGATTTGTCCTTGTCTGCCGACGTCTTCAGATAGTCGCCAAGCGTTGTCCACCGCGCGCGTCGCTCCGTCTCAAACAGGGAGTCAACAGGATTTCCCGTGTGCGTTGGCGAGGGAATTTCGGGGGCGCCCGCAATCGAAGAGCCGAGAACGAAGCACCGAACACGCCGTTGCGGCGATCCGTAATCCGCCGAATTGAGAAGACTTGCACGGCAACTGTAGCCAAGTTCGGCGAACATCTTGAGCAGCCCTTTCAAGACCTCGCCCGGTTCATCTGAATTTCCCTTCGCCGTCACAAGTCCACGAACATTCTCAAAGAGAAAGACCTTTGGCCTGATTTCCTTGAGCAGGCGCAGATACTCATAGACAAGCGCGCCGCGCTCGTCGAAAATCGAGTCCTGCTTTCCCGCACTCGAAAACGCCTGGCATGGCGGCCCTCCCACGAGGCAGTCAACCGTCTTTCGCCGTCCCAGCATGTCCTGTGCGGAGATCTGCCGAATGTCCCCCTGCATGACATTCGCATGCTGAAAATAGGTTCGATCCGTTCCGGGAATGACTATTCGCCGTTCCTTCATGTTGCGCACGGTCTCGCAATACGACGGATGTATCTCAAGCGTCGAAAGGACGTCAAAACCGGCCCGCTCAATGCCGATGTCAAGCCCCCCTGCCCCCGTGAAGATGCTGACAGCCGTCATTTCAATGCGTCCTCAAATAGCGCGTCAATGCCGCAATGTCATATTCCCAAAAGACAATGCCCCCGGCGTTGATCAAGGACTCATACTCTTTCTGCGGCACAAACCCCGACAAGACGACAGCGCAGACGATGCTTTCGCCAAACCGCTCCTTCCAGTCGTCAAACTTCTCGCGGCATTCCTTGACACGCTTAAATGCATCAATGCGAACGCCGATTGCCTTGGCTTCGATCAAGAGCAGTTTTCCGCTTCCCTTCAGGCGAACGGCCAGATCGGCCTTTTGGACATTTCGACCCCGGACACGGCATTCGCGGCTATACTGCCCGACAAGCAAATCGTCGATTGACGTGACGATTCGCCGCGTCTGCACCGAAACATAACCCGCCTTGACAATGCCCTTTACGGCCGTCGTCTCCTGGAGTTCCTTCCGCCAGTTCCGGAATGCCGTTGCCGAATTCTGGTTGGCTATCAGCGAACACGTCCAGCGCTTCGCGTAACTTTCAGCGAGCGAAAGCTCATGGCCCTGCAAAGTCTCCTGAAGCCACAGAAACCGCTGCGAGTCCAAGTAGCGGTTGACCATGCGGCAGATTTCGGGCGCAACGGCCGACAGCGCCTTCCCCTGCCGCCCTCGATCGACAATGTTTTCCTCGAAGTCAGCCGTCGAAACAAGCCCCACCAGCTGTCCGAGTTTCATCTGGCTCAGGACCGGGAGCATGCAATAGCGAAGGACCTTGATGATTCGGCTGTCTTCGAGGAGCATACGCGGGGTCACTTGTTCGCGAAACCCGTTCGTCTTCCGAAAGGCGATGTCATACAGCGAATCACATCGCGTCTCCGAATCCGAATAGAGCTTTTTCGACATCTCGAAAAAGATGTTCGTCTCGAAGCGTTCTGACTTTCTCAGCACGTCGGCGATGCGATCCGCTTTCTTCATGACGACACGCTTACTTGAGCATCAGGTTCGCGAGCAGCTTCGAGAAGCGCGCGCCGTCCGTGACGGGCGAGCCCTCGGCGATGAGAGCCGAGTCGTAGAGGAGCGTCACGGCGTCCTTCAGCGCGTCGCCCTCCAGCCCCTTCACCTTCGCGATGAGCGGATGGTTCGGGTTCACCTCCAGGATGCGCTTGTCGTCCGGCACCTCGTTCTTCATCGCGCGCATCATGCGCACCATCGACGGCGGCAGCGCGTGCTCCTGCGCGACGAGGCAGCACGGCGAGTCGGTGAGGCGCGTCGAGACGCGCACGTCCGAGACGGACGCGGCCAGCTCCTTCTTGACGGCCTCAAGGAACGGCTTCAGGTCGGCGGACGCCTTCTCGTTCGCCGCCTTCTCGGCCTTTTGCTCGTCTTCGCTGCCGAAGGAGACGTCGCCCTTCGCGATGTCGACGAGCTTCTTGCCGTCGAACTCGCGCAGCGACTCGGTCAGGTAGTCGTCCACGGGATCGCAGAAGAGCAGCACGTCGCACCCGTGCTTGCGCGCGGCCTCCAGGACGGGCGACTTGCGCGCGTCCTCCTCGCGCTCGGCGCAGACGTAGTAGATGTCCTTCTGCGTCGCGGGCATGTCCTTCACGTAGTCTTCGAGGAAGATGCGCTTGCCGGCCTCGGTGCGCGCCGTCGGGTACTTCAGGAGCCTCTTGATGCGGTCGGCGTGATCCCAGTCGACGTGCACACCCTCCTTGACGACCGTGCCGAACGCCGACCAGAACTCGTCGTAGCGCTTCGCGTCCTTCTTCTTCAGGTCCTCGAGCGCCGAGAGCACCTTCGCCGTCACGGCGTCCTTGATCTTCTTGATGACCGCGTCGTCCTGCAGCATCTCGCGCGAGACGTTGAGCGGCAGGTCGGCGGAATCGACGACGCCCTTCACGAACCGGAGCCAGCTCGGCAGCAGCATCTCGACGTCGTCGCCGATGAAGACGTTGCGCACGTAGAGCGAGAGGCCGCGCTTCTGGTTCGGCATGAAGAGCTCCATCGTCGCCTTCTTCGGCAGGAAGAGGAGCGCCTTGAACTCGACCGCGCCCTCGCCGGAGAACGGGATAGTCTCGAACGGCGCCTCCCAGTCGTGCGTCAGGTGCTTGTAGAACTCGTCGTACTCCTCCTGCTTGACGTCCTTCTTCGCGCGCTTCCAGAGCGCGACCATCGTGTTGAGGGGCTTCGCCTCGCGCTCCTCGCGGCGCTTGCGGTCCTCCTCGCTGCGCTTCTTCTCGTCGTCCGTCTTGGCCTCCGGCTCGACGACGTTCAGCTCCTTGAAGTAGATCGGGTAGGCGATGAAGTCGGAGTACTTCTTCACGAGGTCCGACACGCGCCAGTAGTCGAGGTATTCGAGCTGGTCGTCGCGCAGGTGCAGCGTGATGGACGTGCCGGGGAAGTCGCGCGCGCCGTCGGAGATCGTGTAGGAGCCGGACATGTCGGACTCCCACCTGAACGGCGTCTCGGTGCCGCGCTTGAGCGTCTCGACCGTCACCTTGTCCGCCACCATGAACGCCGCGTAGAAGCCGACGCCGAACTGTCCGATCAGCTCGGGCAGGGACTCGCCGCCCTTCTCCTTGAGCATCTCGCGGAACTTCTTCGTGCCGGAGCTCGCGATCGTGCCGAGGTTCTGCTCCAGCTCGGCCGCGTCCATGCCCGTGCCGTTGTCGGAGATCATGAGCGTCTTCGCGGCCTTGTCCGCCGCGATCTGGATCTTCCACTCCGGGTTGTCCGCGACGAGCGACTTGTCCGTCAGCGAGAGGAACTTCGCGCGGTCGATCGCGTCGGAGGCGTTGGAAATGAGCTCGCGCAGGAAGATCTCCTTCTTCGAGTAGAGCGAATTGACGACGAGATCGAGCATTTCGGCGATCTCGGCCTTGAACTGATTGGTCTTCTTTTCCATAGCGGCGCGTATTATAGCACAAAAACGGCCTTTGGGCGTCCCGCCATCGACCGCGCGCCCCGTGCCCGAGAACGGAACGTCCCTGCGGCTCAGCCGATGTAGACGAGGTCGTTCGGCGGGGGCGCGACAAACGTGACGCGCCTCTTCGTCAGCGGATGCAGGAACGACAGCTCGACCGCGTGCAGGAGCGTCCGCGCCGGCTTGCGGCGCAGGTGCCGGTCGCGCGCCGCGTCACCGTAGAGCGGGTCGCCGACAATCGGACAGCCCAGCTCCTTCGCCGCGTGAATGCGAATCTGGTGCGTCCGCCCCGTCTCGATGTCGAAGCGCACGAGCGCGAGCGCACCCTGCCGCCCCAGCACCTCGTAGCGCGAGACGGCGCGCTGACGATCGATGGGGCGCGTCAGCGTACCCTTCGTCGCGAGGCCATGCCGCCAGTGGCAGACGGCGAGGTACGTCTTGCGGACGTCGCGATGCGCCTCGAACTGGCGGCGCAAGTCGAGATACGCCGCCTGCGTCCGCGCGAAGACCATCACGCCGCTCGTGTCGATGTCGAGGCGGTGGACGACGCCCGGACGCTCCCGCGAGCCGACGGACGCCATCTCCGGGAAGCGGCGCACAAGCTCGTCCGTCAGGGCGCCCGTCTCGTGCCCGGGCGCCGGGTGGACGATCTGGCCCGCCGGCTTGTCAACGACGACGAACGCCGCGTCCGCGCAGAGAATCCTCATATTCCTTCAGCCCGCGCGCGCGCAGCCGGCACGCGGGACACGTCCCGCAGCCGGCGCCGGGCACGCCGTTGTAGCAGGTCACGGTCTCGTTCTTGACGAGATCGAGGATGCCCAGCCTGTCCGCAAGCGCCCACTCCTCCGCCTTCGTCTTGTGGATGAACGGCGTCTCGATGCGGATCGGGCAGTCGAGCGCGAGGCGGATCGCCTTCTCCTGCGCGCGGATGAACGCGGCGCGGCAGTCGGGATAGCCGGAGTAGTCCGCCTCCGACACGCCCGTGTAGAGGACGGTCGCGCCAAGCGTCTTCGCCCACACGGCCGCCGCGAGGAGGAAGAAGGCGTTGCGCCCCTCCACCACGGTCGTCGGACACGTCGCGCCACGCGTGCGCGCGATCTTCATCGTCGGGTCGAGAAGCGCGTTCGTCGTGAGGTCACGGTAGAAGCCGAACTTCACGACCTTGTGCGCGGCGACGCCGAAGCGCTTCGCAAGGCGCCGCGCGTACTTCGTCTCGACCGCATGGCGCTGGCCGTAGGCGAACGTGATGGCGGCGACCTCGTCCGCACCGTACTTCTTCACGGCAAGCGCAAGACACGTCGCGGAGTCCTGCCCGCCCGAAAGGACAACAATGGCTTTCACTTACTTCTTCTTCAGGGCGGGGTTGACCGGGGTCGCCTTCACGAGGTCGACGATCTTCTGCGTGACGTCCGGGTTGGCCTTCAGGTAGTCGATCGTCGCGAGCGAGCCCTGCGCGAGCTGCGAGTCGCCGAAGGAGAGCCAGCTGCCGCGCTTCTCGACGATGCCGCGCGATAGCGCCGCGTCGAGGACGCTGCCCTCGTAGGAGATGCCGCACGTGTAGAGGATGTCGAACTCGGCCTCCGTGAACGGCGGCGCGACCTTGTTCTTCACGACCTTCACGCGCGTGCGGTTGCCGACGACCTGCCCGGCCGTGTTCTTGATCGCGCCGATGCGCTGGACCTGCAGACGGCAGGAGGCGTAGAACTTCAGCGCCTTGCCGCCCGGCGTCGTCTCGGGGTTGCCGAACATGACGCCGATCTTCTCGCGCACCTGGTTCGTGAAGATGATGAGCGTCTTCGTCTGCGCGACGACGGCCGTCAGCTTGCGCATCGCCTGCGACATGAGGCGCGCCTGGAGACCCATGTGGCTGTCGCCCATGTTGCCGTCGATCTCCGCCTGCGGCGTGAGCGCGGCGACCGAATCGACGACGATCACGTCGAGCGCGCCGGACTTCGCGAGCTGCTCGCAGATCGTCAGCGCCTCTTCGCCGGAGTTCGGCTGCGAGACGATGAGGTTGTCGAGATCGACGCCGATCTTCTTCGCGTAGGTCGGGTCGAGCGCGTGCTCCGCGTCGATGAACGCCGCGACGCCGCCCGCCTTCTGGGCGTTCGCGACGACGTGCAGCGTGAGGGTGGTCTTGCCGGACGACTCCTGTCCGTAGCACTCGACGATGCGTCCGCGCGGGAGGCCGCGGACGCCGAGCGCGAGGTCGAGCGAGAGCGCGCCCGTCGAGATGACGGGAATCTCCTCGATTTCCTTGTCGCCGAGGCGCATGATCGACATCTCGCCGAATTCCTTGCGGATCTGGCTCATCACCGCGTCCAGCGCGGTGTTTCCGGTCGATTTCTTCGTTTCAGCCTTTTCTGTCTTCTTCTCTGCCATGATGTTGGTTCTCTTGAGGTTTGAGCGTGAGATTAAAGGGACGCCTGTTGTTGACATGAGAGACGCGAGGGGCTTGAGGGACATGAGGCCCAATCGCCTTTCACTCGATTTCTTTTATTCCTTCCTTGGCTTCGGCCTTCCAGAACTGCGCGCCGCCGGTCGTGATGACGTTCGTCGTCCAGACCAGGGCGGCGTCCGCCGCCGCCTGTTCCCACGCGCCTGTCGTGACGAAGCCCTTCGTCAGGTCGTCCGTCGCCAGGAGGCGGTAGTGGCACCACGGCACACGGTTCGTGATCTCCAGCGTCCATTCGGTTTCGGAGACACGCGTAATCGCACGGAACGCGATCGGCGTCGGGTAGTTCGTCGTGACGGCAGGCGGGTCGGGCTCCGGCGGATCGACCTTCTCGACAATCGTCAGCGTCGCCGTCAGGGGGGTGATCGGCTCGTAGTTGGCGGCATCGCCCGTGAACGTCGCCGTGACCGTGTAGCGGCCGACTTCCGTCTTTTCGTTGCCCGGCTGGCTGTCGCCAGCCTCATCGGCGATCGTATAGGAGACCGTGACGCCCGTCGGCAACGTGCCCGTGATCGCCAGCGACTTGGGCTTGCCGTCATAGGTAAACGTCTGGCTCGCGAACGCGACGCCGCTCATGTCGTAGACGGCTTTCGCGATTGTCCAGCGGATCGTGCGCGCCGCCGTCGTGCCGTCCGCCCACGCAAAGCCCGCCTTTGGCGTCGCCGTCGCCGTGTAGGCGCCCGCGTTCGTCTGCGGCTCGCACGCGAAGACGTAGCCGTGGTCGGACGAAAGGCAGACCTTCGCCGTGCCGTCGTAGACGAAGTTCGTCACGACATTCGCGATGGCCGTCGTCAGGGTCTCGCCGCCCGGCACCGGCTCATAAGTCTTCCCGTTGTCCGTGACCTTGCCGTCCGCACCGAGCGCGTCGCTCCAGACGAGCAGCGTCTCGCTGTCGCCCGTCACAGCGAGGCCGACGTCACCCGTCAGGTCGTGCGTGAAGTTGTGCGCCGAGTCGGCGAGCTGCGCGGCCGTGCCGGAGAAGCCCGCCGCGACGCAACCAAAGACGTTCGACGAGACCGTCACGCCCGGCACGTAGCCGACGCGACCGGTGAACGGCGAGACCAGGAGCAGCGGGGACTTCGTCGCGACATAGAGATTGTTGGGGCTTCCGTCAGTCGCCGTGTTGTCCGTCGCGACAAAGCCGCCGCCAATCTCGACCGTCGACTCGTTGCCGATGTAGACGGCACCGCCGAGATCGGACACGCACCCCGTCACCGTGCCGCCCAAGAGCCGCACACGGCTGGACGAGTCCGCCGCCACCGCGCCGCCGCAGCTGTAGCGCGCGCCTCGGCTCGTGCAGTTGCGGATCTCGGAACCGTCCAGCATCGTCAGCGCACCCTTGTAGACCCTGATCGCACCGTCCGCGCGTTCGGTGCCGCGCGCCACGTCCCGCACCACCGCGCCGGCGCCGAGCGTCAGTTCGCCGTACTGCACGTCGAAGAGAACGCCCGTGCCGAAGCGGCCTGCGTCCAGCTCGCCGGAGACCGTCACGTTCTGAACCGTCAGCGCACCGTTCGTCAGCACGGAGAACCGGCACGTCGCCGCGCGGGAAACGACGAACGGCCCGCCCGCGCCGCTCGTCAGCGTGACGCGCGTCGTCACCGTCACGTCGTCAGCCAAGGCCGTATCCGCCAGGACTTCAACCGTCGCATCGCCCGCCACCACGCCGAACGCATCCGCCAAGGAGCCGTAGCAGAGCGACGTGCCGCCCGACGTGACGCGCGCGACGGCGACCGACGGATCGACGGGCTTGATGCTGCCGTCATCCTTTTTCCACACGAGCGTCTTGTAGTCGTCGCTCGGCACGGCCGCGAGATCCGCGTTCGTGTCGCAGAAAAAACGCGCGCACGACTGAAGGATCTTCGCATGGTCGGTAAAGTTCGCCTCCACCGCAAGGAATGCGTTGCCGACCGTCGTGACCGAACGCGCGGCCGAACCGGCACCTCGGATGCCGACGGCGCTGCCCGTCTCCAGAAGGCCGGACAGGATGAGCGTGTGCGCCGCCGAAGCCGGCACCCGATAGTAGCTGATGTCGTCTGCGGACGTCTTGTTCGCGGACGACACAATCACGTTGCCCTGAATCGTCAGGTAGCCGGACAGCCGCACCATGGCCTCCTTGCCCATGTAGACGCCGCCGCCCGCGCTCCGCGCCCGGCAGTTCGTGATGACCACGCGATCTCGCAAGACGAGTTCGCATGCGCTGTCCTTGAGGTAAATCGCGCCGCCGCAGGAACCCGCCGTGCCGTTGACGCAGCCGTCGAAGACGACCGCGCCGCCAGCCGAGCCGACCGTGGCCTTGCCGGACAGCACGGCAATCGCGCCGGAATAGGTGTTCGTGCCCTCGATGTTCGTGAACGACGTCTCGCCGCCGACCGTCAGTTCGCCGCCGTTGACCAAGAAAAGCGAATCGCCCGTGTAGCCGTCAACCGCGAGATCGCGCACCGTCAGCGTCGCGTTCGCGCCGACGTCGAAGCCCGCCGCCGCGCCGAACGCGCCAATCGTCACGCCCGCCGTCTCGCCGCGCAGCGTCAGGTTGCCCGTGACCGCAAAACGCTTCGTCAGCTCCAGTCCCGCAAGATTGCGGATGACGATCTCGCCCGTCGTGCCGACGGTGCCGGACGTCTGCATGTTCGCGTACTTCTCCAGCAGGCGGTCGAGCCGCGCCGCCGTGTTCGTCGCGCCGGAAGCGTCCACGAAGTAGCCGGCAGATTCGCTCAGCGGCACGGGAATCTCGCCCCACTTCAGGAAAATCTTGCCGCCTTCCGCAACGGCGATGCCGCGCGTCTCGCCGAGCGTGTCGCGGACGTTGGAGATCCGCGCCGCGCAGTTTGAGGCCACGAGGGAATCGCAGACCGCCGTGCCGAAGACGCCGTTCACGTCCGGCGCGGCCGCGCAGTCAATCGCAAAGCCGTTCGTCAGCTCCGCCGCAAGCACAAAGCCGTCCGACGCCGCGGTGCTGACGGCGGCCACCGACGACGGCACGCCGAAGTCCACGCCCGACGCGAGCGCGAGCCGTCCGCCCTCCGCCACCGTGACGGCGGTCGAGGCCTGCGCGGCGAACGTCACGTTGGAGAGCGCGAGCGTCCCGCCCGCCGCGACCGCCAGCGCGGCGTTGCCGCTGCGGACAACCGGCACCGCCGTGGGGTCTGGCCCCACGGCCGTCAGCGCGCAGGGGAAGTCGATCGTCGCCGGCGCCGACAGCGGAATCGTCTCAAGGATCTCGACCTGAACGCCCGGCGCACCGGCGGCGACAAACGCCTTCGCCGCCGCAAGCGCCTTGTCGAGCGTCGCGTAGACGTTCGTCACCGCGCCAAGAACGATGCGCGCGCGGGGCGCGACGACCTGCACGTCGTTCCCCCAGGCGTTGCCGACGCTCGTCACGACGGGAATGTCCGTGTACGTCTCAGTCCAGTTGAGGGACGGGTTGATCCGTCCGGAGATGCTCTGCCGCGCCGACAGCGTCTCGGCGGCGCGGACGCCCGCCCGCCGCTCGACGGGACACCCCGTCTGCTCGATCTCGACGTCATACGCGCCGACCGGCAGGAGGAACCCGTAGACGCCGTTCGCCGTCGTCACGCCGTTCGTGACGAGAGTCGTCGTGCCCGCCGCAGAAACGCGCACCGCCGCGCCCGCGAGCGCATTCGTCGAGGCGTCCACCACGCGGCCCGCAAGCGTCGCCTGCGCCGCGCCGCGCGCCGCCGTCGGGAAGATGTTGAAGACGAGATCGTCAAAGACCGTGAAATGGTAGTCTCTCGTGTCGATGTCCGGCAGGTTGTACCAGTAGTCGGACTGCCCCGACCAGCCCATGTTGAGGTGAACGTAGACCGTGCCGCCGTTGTAGCCGTAGCCGTCGCCGACGATCGCGTGCCCGCCGTCGCCGCTGATGCCCATCAGCACCGGGAAGCCCGCGTCGAAGTTCGAGAACATCGCCCGCTGCAGCACGCCCGCGTTCGCCGAGACCTCGTCCGCACGGTAGTAGGCGGCGTTCGCATACCCGAAGACGCCCGTGAGTGCGTTCGCGACGTTGAACAGGAATGCGCCGCTGCCGCCCGCCGACCCAAGGTCATAGCCCATGCAGACGGAGATGCCGGCGTCCGACGTGAGCTTGCCGATGGCGTCGCACTGCGCGTCCGTCACGCCGGCCGCCGGCACGAGCGGCATGTTCGCCCAGTCGTAGACGCCCGCCTTCGTCGTCAGGTTCGTGACGGACGCGCGCCCGCGCGACGCGGCCTGGACATAGCATTTGCGCGTGACGGGGGCGACGGAGGCCGTCGGGTAGCCGTGGTAGCGCATGACCTGCGCCATCGCCGTCGCGACGCAGCCGCAGACGGCGTTCTTGCCGTCCGAAAGCGTCGGCGTGAAGCGGTTGTAGCACGTCTTGCCGTCCGCCACGTCCTGATTCCACTTCGACTGCACAAGCGGACCCGCGCGCAGGTCGCCGAGGCAGGAGAGGTGCGTCCGCGACGGCTGTCGGATCGTCGCGTCTTCCAGCGCCGCGCCTTCGGCGAGCAAGGCCGCCCACTGGGCGGCGGCGCGCGAGGCAGCGGGCGTGGCGGCCGTGGCGGCTGCCGACGCGGTGGCGGCCGACGCGGCCACAGGCGAAACGGGCGCCGACGCGCGCACCTCCGCATCGCGGCTCAGGAGCGCCCAGAGGGGACTCGCCGAATCAATCGCCTCATCGTCCGCCGACTCGCCGGTGAACGCGATGACCGGCTCGCGTTCCGTGTCGGCGGAGAGAAAGACCGTGCCGCCGCCGCGCATCTTGACCGAATAGAGGGTCGTGCCGTTCGGCAGCGCCTGCGCGGTCGTGCGCGCCACGGCGTCGCCGAGACGCGCACCGAGCGTGCCGCCGCGCGACACCCACGCGCGCGCAGCGCGCGCGGCCTCGTTGACGGAAACCGGCACGGCCGACGCCTGGAAGACAAGCGACAGCAGCGCCATGAAAAGAACGGAACGCTTCATGGACTTTCTCCTATTCAAGATGATCCGAATTATACCAAAAAATGGGCCGTCCCGTGGGTTAGAGGAACTTGCCCGTGACGGATTCGGCACAGGCGCGGATCGTGGGGACAGGACCCTCGCAGACGAGACGGCCGCCCTTGTCGCCGCCGCCCGGCCCCAGGTCGATGATCCAGTCCGCGCACTTCATGACGTCCGTGTTGTGCTCGATGACGACGACCGTGTTGCCCTGCGCGCGCAGGGCCAGCAGGATCTTCATCAGTTTCGCCACGTCGTCGAAGTGCAGCCCCGTCGTCGGCTCGTCGAGGAGGTAGAGCGTCTTGCCCGTCGAGCGGCGCGAAAGCTCCGTCGCGAGCTTGATGCGCTGGGCCTCGCCGCCCGACAGCGTCGTCGCGGACTGTCCGAGCTGGATGTAGCCGAGGCCGACGTCGACGAGCGTCTTCATCTTGCGCGCGAGAGACGGCACCTTCGCGAAGAACTCGTACGCCTCGGCGACCGTCATCGACAGGACGTCCGCGATGGTCTTGCCGCCGTAGGTCACTTCCAGCGTCTCGGCGTTGAAGCGCTTGCCGCCGCACTGCTCGCACGTCACGTAGACGTCGGGCAGGAAGCTCATCTCCAGCTTCTGCACGCCGTCGCCGCCGCAGACTTCGCAGCGTCCGCCCTTCACGTTGAACGAGAAGCGCCCCGCCGTGTAGCCGCGCGCCTTGGCGGCCTCGGTCTGCGCGAACAGCTCGCGGATCTCCGAGAAGAAGCCGACGTAGGTCGCCGGATTCGAGCGCGGCGTGCGGCCGATCGGCGACTGGTCGATCTCGATCACCTTGTCGAAGTTCTCCAGTCCCGTCAGCTTGCGGTACTTGCCCGGCACGGCCTTCGCGCCGTAGAAGTGCTTCATCAGCGCCCGCTTCAGCGTCTCGTCGATCAGCGTCGACTTGCCGGAGCCGGACACGCCCGTCACGACCGTGAACGCCCCGACCGGAATGTGGACGGTGATGTTCTTCAGGTTATGCTCGCTCGCGCCGGAGAGAGTGAGGCAGGGAGAATTCGTCGAATAATCGAATCGACGAATGCTCGAATCGCTGCCGCGCACGCCCTTCATTCGACGATTCGACAATTCACCGATTCGATTATTCGACGATTCGACGATTCGATTATTCGACGATTCGATTATTCGATTATTTCCCTTCCGCAAATACTCGCCCGTCAGGCTCTTCGCCTTCAGCAGCCCCTTGAAGTCGCCCTGGTACATGACCTCGCCGCCCTCGCGTCCCGCGCCGGGGCCGAGGTCGATGATCCAGTCCGCCGCGCGCATCATCTCCTCGTCATGCTCGACGATGACGACGGTGTTCCCTCGGTCCCGGAGGCCCTTCAGGGTCGCGATCAGCCGCTCGTTGTCGCGCGGATGCAGACCGATCGTCGGCTCGTCAAGGACGTAGAGGACGCCCGTGAGGCCCGAGCCGATCTGTGTCGCGAGGCGGATGCGCTGCATTTCGCCGCCGGAGAGCGTCGCCGCCGCACGGTCGAGCGTCAGGTAGTCGAGGCCGACGTCGAGCAGGAACTGCAGGCGGCGCGTGATCTCGGCGAGAATGTCCTTGAGGGCCGCGAGCTTCGAGAGGTCGAGCGACGAAAGGTCGGCGAGAGCGGCGATTTCTTCTTTTTGACTTGGGGGGCGTGAGGGACGAGAGAGACACGAGGCCCTCGCGTCCCTCTTGGCCCTCACGTCGCTCACGTCAGATGGGACAATCGCCTCCTTCAACGAATCGAAAAACGCCTTGGCCTCGCCGACGGGGAGCGCCATGACGTCGCTGATCGTCTTGCCGGCGACCGTCGCCGCGCGGGAGAACTCGTTCAGCCGCGCGCCATGGCACGTGGGACAGACGCGATAGCTCTGGTAGGCCTCGTACTTCGCGCGCGTCTCGTCGTCCTCGGCCTCGTCAAGCCGCTTCTTCAGCACGGCCAGGACGCCCTCGAACGGACGGTCCACCGAGCGCCACGGCAGCACGAGGTCTTCCTTGAAGCCGTGCATCAGGTCGTGGCGGAACTTCGCCGGCAGCTTCTCGTAGGGCGTATCGAGCTTCACGCCGGACTGCTTTGCGATCTCCTCCAGGAGCGCGTTGTAGTACATGATCGCGTTGTGCCCCGCGCGCCGCCACGGGTGAATGCACTCGCGCAGGGGCAGCGTCTTGTCCGGCACGACCAGGTCCTCGTCGAAGTAGTAGAGCTGGCCGAGACCGCCGCACGTCGGACACGCGCCGAACGGCGAGTTGAACGAGAAGGAACGCGGCTTCAGCTCGTCGAAGGAAAGTCCGCAGTCGACGCAGGCGTTGAGCTCGGAGAAGGAAATAATCGAAGGAATAATCGAATGATCGAATGATCGAATTTTCGAATGGCGTTCCGCCCAAGAACGAGAAGAGGATGACTCTCCACCATTCATTCGATTACTCGACGATTCGACAATTCGATTATTCGACGATTCGACCATTCGATTATTTCCTCCCAGCACTTCGACTTTCATCACGCCCTTGCCGGTCTTGAGGGCGAGTTCGACCGAGTCGGTGAGGCGCGTGCGGTCGCAGGGCAAGACGAGGCGGTCAATGACGACGTCGATGCTGTGGGCCTTCTTCTTGTCGAGTTCGGGCACCTCTTCGAGCAGATACGTCGCGCCATCGACGCGCACACGCGCGAAGCCATTTCGCTTCAACGTCGCGAAGACGTCCTCGTGGCGTCCCTTCTTCCCCTTCACGACCGGGGCGAGAAGGAGGATCTTGAGACGAACGTCTTGACTTGAGGGACTGGAGGGGCGAGAGGGGCTGGAGGCACTCGCGTCGCTCAGGTCACTCTTGTCTCGCACGTCAGAAGACTCACTCGCCTGACAGACATCCTTGCCCATTTCCTCCGGCAACCGCTGTATCGCATCGACGATCTGCTCGGCGGACTGGCGGGTGACGGGCTTGCCGCACTTCGGACAGTGCGGCGTCGCGACCGAGCCGTAGAGGATGCGCAGGTAGTCGTGGATCTCCGTGACGGTCGCGACGATGGAGCGCGGATTGCCGCTCGTCGTGTGCTGCTCGATGGAGATCGCCGGGGACAGGCCCTCGATCTTCTCGACGTCCGGCTTCTCCATGCGGTCGAGGAACTGACGCGCATAGGCGGACAGCGACTCGACGTAGCGGCGCTGGCCCTCGGCGTAGAGCGTGTCGAAGGCGAGGGACGACTTGCCGCTCCCGGAGAGGCCGGTGACGACCGTCAGAGAGTTGCGGGGGATCGTGACGTCGATCCCCTTCAGGTTGTGGACACGTGCGTTGGTGATGACAATGTCAGACATTTTCGATCATTTCCTCAAAAGGTTTCAGAAGGCCAAGAATTGGTCAGAAAGCCAAGAATTGGGAAGTTAGAAAGTGGTATGAAGCGTGGCATGAAGAGTTATATGAAGAGTTGTATGAAATGAAGGCGAGAAGTTAAGGCGAGAAGTTAAGGCTAGACATATAAGACTAGAAATTAAAGCAAGAAGTTAAGGCAAGACATAAAGGCTAGAAGTTAAGGCTAGAAGTTTCTGAAAGCTTGATTTTTATTTTGCCATTCGACGGACTCATTCCCGCTGCGCGTCCATTCGTCCGTCGCGGCGCGGCGGTTGGACGGACGGGCAGGCATCTGCACACGCCCGTTCCCGCTGCGCGTCCATTCGTCCGTCGGCAACAGCACGGCGGCGCGGGCCGGGAATCAGGCCGTCTTTCAGGGGGCGCCGCACGTCGACCGTCGCACGAGCGGACGCGCAGCGGGAGTGAGTGCGACGGCTGATGAACTTACCTTCCGTCATCTGGCCTCTCCCCTGTCATCTGGTCTCTCCCCGATCATCTGACCTCTGGTCTCTCCCCAGTCATCTGGTCTCTTCCCAGTCATTTGACCGCTGGACTCTTCCCTGTCATTTGACCTCTTCTCAATCATTTGATCTCTTTCCTCCTTCTCGTCTTCTTCTCCCTCCTTCTCTCTTCTTCTACCTTCATCTACCCGTCGTCTCTCCGCTTCCCCTTCGCCCTTCCTCTTGTCGCCCCCTCTTCTTTCGGCATCCTCTCCGCCTGCTGAGATCCGCTTTTCGTCCTCCCTTCACAGGTTCGGGATGTGATGCGAAAGCTTCTCCGCCAGCACGTCTTCCAGCCGGGCGAAGTCGCGGAAGGAAAGCGAGATCAGCCTCTTCTTCTCGCGCTGATACAGGATCTGCTTCTTCTGCCGGTTCGCGACATACGCCGGCGTGTCCATCCCCCAATACTCGATGTACAGGTCAAACTCCGGCAAGTAGAAGTCGGGACGAATCCGGTCGCCGCCCGCAACCATCATGCGCGCGTCATAGCGGTAGGCAATCCCCTTCGCCGCCAGCCAGTCGCCGATGCGCTTCTCGCCCCGCGACTGCACCGCCACCTCGTCCACCGTCCTCAAGCGCTTCGCCGCCTCGACGTTCGTCTCGAACTGCGCGTCCTCATGCGTCTTCTCCTCGAAGCAATGAAAGCAGTAGGTCTTGCCGTATTTCGCGCGGCTCCGCATCGCCTCCTCTTCGGAGACGACCCGACGGCAGCGCGTGCACCAGTGCTTCAGGCGCGCCCGACACTTCTCCTCGGCGGCTTCCGCCGCCGCGATCGCCTCGTTGGCGGCGTCCCGCACATACGCGGGATGGTTCGGATTGCGCACGACATCCCGCAGGACATCCAGCTGCAGCACCGTCAGCCGGTCCGCGCACTTCCGCAGCGTCTTCAGGAGATACTGCAGGACCTGCGGACGCGCCTCCTTCTCAATCGCCGCCGTCAGCGGCACGACCAGCAGTCCCCGCAGGTCGGGCGCCCGGTCAACCAGCTTGCCGAGCGCACTGGCCGCCGCGCGCCGCACGGCCGGGAAGGGACTCTTCAGCAGCCCTTCCAGCTCCCGCGCGTCGGACGACGAACCCGTCTCGCCGAGCGCGACCGCCCGTGCGCGAAGCGCTTCGGCTTCAGCTGGACGTGACACTGCCACGGGCCCCGCCCCCGCCTACAGGTTCTTGTTCACGTCGAGCGCGAGCAGGAACTCCGGGTTCGACTTCGTCTTCTTCAGCGAGTTCAGGACCGAGCGCATCGCCGATTCTGGACCCGCCGCCGCGAGGATGCGCCGCATGCCCCACGTCTTCTCCAGCTCCATCGGGTCCAGCAGGAGGTCTTCCTTGCGCGTGCCCGACTTCTCGATGTCGATGGCCGGGTAGATGCGCTTGTCCGCCAGGCCGCGGTCCAGCACGATCTCCATGTTGCCCGTGCCCTTGAACTCCTCGAAGATGACCTCGTCCATGCGCGAGCCGGTGTCCACGAGGCCCGTCGCGATGATCGTCAGCGACCCGCCGCCCTCGATGTTGCGCGCCGCGCCGAAGAAGCGCTTCGGACGGTGCATCGCCAGCGCGTCCACGCCGCCCGTCAGGATCTTGCCGGAGTGCGGCTGGACGGTGTTGTAGGCGCGCGCCATGCGCGTGATCGAGTCCATGAGGATGATGACGTCCTTGCCGTTCTCGACCTGGCGCTTCGAGAACTCCAGCACCATCTCCGTCACGTTGACGTGGTGCTGCGGCTCCTCGTCGAACGTCGAGGACAGCACCATCGCCTTCGTGTTGCGCTGCATGTCCGTCACCTCCTCCGGCCGCTCGTCGATGAGCAGGATGATGAGGATCGCCTCCGGGTAGTTCTTCGAGATCGCGTTCGCCATCTTCTGCAGGAGGACGGTCTTGCCGACGCGCGGCGGCGCGATGATGAGGCCGCGCTGGCCGAAGCCGATCGGCGTGAAGAGGTCGATGACGCGCGTCGAGAACTCCTTCGGGTCGGTCTCCAGCAGGATGCGCCGCGTCGGGAAGGTCGCCGTCAGGTTCTCGAAGTGGATGACGCGCGCGGCGACGGACGGCTCCTTGCCGTTCACCGTCTGCACGTTGCCGAGGCAGAAGAAGCGGTCCTTGTCGCGCGGGTCGCGGATCGGGCCCTCGATGAGGTCTCCCGTGCGGAGCGCGTGGCGGCGGATCTGCTGCTGCGTGACGAACACGTCCTCCGGGCAGGCGAGGAAGTTGTTCTTCGCCGACCGCAGGAAGCCATGGCCCTCGCGCACGATCTCCAGGCAGCCCGACGCCAGGACGGCGCCGCCCTGCTGGAGGTACTGGCGGATCGCCGCGAAGATGAGCTCGTGCTTGCGGTAGGTGCCAAGCTCTTCCGGATCGGCCCCCGGCATCATGCGCTCGACGATGACCGGCGCGGGCCACGTCTGGATGTCGGCGAGGCGGTATTCGGGCATCTCCGGGTTGCGGTGCGGATTCGCCGGCGCGGACTCGGTCGCCTTCGGCTCCGTCGGCAGCGGCGCGTTGAGGAGCGGGTTCACCGACTCCTCGCCGTTCGCGCCGCGAATGGGCGAGCTGTTCTGCCGCGCGCCGCCGTTGCCGCCGCGATTGAAGTTGCCGCGATTCTTGCCGAAGAACTTCTTCTTCGGCGGATTCTGCTTCTGCGCGGGCGCGGCGTTTCCGTTCGGATTGCCGCCGTTGCCTTGGTTCTGCTGCTTGGAGGCTTTCATCGCCCCCGCGAATACGTCTAGTTCGTCGGACATGATGAGATGTGAGAGGTGAGGGATGAGATGTGAGAAGTGAGGGATGAGGGATGGGAGGTGAGAAGTGAGGGATGAGAGGTGGGAGGTGAGAAGTGAGGGGTGGGAGGTGAGGGATGGGGTGTCAGGAATGGCGTGTGAGCCATGTCAGGAATTTTTTAACTTCTTCTTTCAGTTCTTCGGGTGTGCCGTCGTTGTGAATCACGTAGTGGGATTTGGCGGCCTTCTCCGCAACCGGCATCTGCGCCGCCAGTCGGGCCTCGGCCTCTGCGCGCGTGTAGCCGCGCGTCGTCATCATCCGCGAGATCTGCGTTTCCCTCTCGGAGACGACGCAGCATATTATATCAAAATTTTTCTCCCAGTGTGCTTCGAAGAGGAGAGGGATGATGGCGAGGCGAAAGTTTGGGACGTTTGGGAGGTTTGGAAGGTTCGGGTGGTTGGGGAGGTTTTTTTGGGGGGGTAAAGGATGGGAAGATTTGAAAAACGTGTGACCAGAACCCCTTCCTGCACAGTTCCTATCTAGACTTTCCAAACCTTCCAAACCTCCCAAACCTCCCAAACTTTCCGAACCTTCCAGAAATTCCTCAATCCTTTCCTTCACAACCGGATGAAGCTTCGCTTCGAGTGCGCGGCGCTTCGCGGGGTCGGAAAAGACTTCGGCGGCGAGGCGTTTGCGCTCCGCCGGATCGGGAATCAGCTCATGCACGATGTCGTCGGCGTCAATCGTCTCGACGCCGAAGTCGTTCAAGAAACGGGCAACGAGCGATTTGCCGCACGCAATGCCACCTGTCAAGCCTATTCTCATGGCTGGGATACTGTCAGTTCTGCTTTTTCAACACAGAGCCGCTTCGCGGGGCGATTGGAGAGATCGTGGGATTCGCTTCGCACCCCTTCGATCTCGTGATTCGCCCCGCCCATCAATTCTTTTGAATCAGGGGATTTCCTCCGTTTCGCTTCACCCGATACGCAAGAACATTCGCTGAATGCGCGGAGCGAACATCCCGCGACACTCACATTGCCCCGCGAAGCGGCTCTGTGTTAAGCAAAACGCCAAAGGCACAGAGACGTGCATCCCTGTGCCTTTTCTTCCGCGCCGCTGTGCGTCCACACATCGGCGCGCATCCTCACTCCGCCTTGGGGGCGGGCTTGACTTCGGCCTCGTCCACCCGCCCGCTGCTCATCGAAAGCTCGCGGCCAGACGGCGTGATCAGGCGGCCCGTCACGAAGATCAGCAGGTTCCGCTTCGTCGTCTTCTCCGCATGGCTGCGGAAGAGGCGGCCGATGAAGGGCAGGTCGCCCAGGAACGGCACCTTGTCGTCCATCGCCTTGCGCGCCTCGGTGATGAGGCCGCCCATGACGACCGTCGAACCCGGCGTGATCGACACCTTCGAGTCGATCGAGCGAACATGGAAGAACGGCTGTTCCATCGGCGCGTCATACCACGTCATCGTCGAGGAGGAGGCCGTCGAGACGTTCGCCGCCGCGTCCGTCGCCGACGAGACAACCGTCTTGGCCAACGCAGCCGTTTCATTTGGCGTGAGACTCGCGCCAATCGTCGTCAGCGCCGTCGACATGCCCGTGAAGATGTTGCCGATGTCGGCCATCATGCCCGACGACGTGTTGCCGGAGAACGGGATGCGCATGCCGTAGTTGTGCCAGATCGGCTCGTCGACGACCGCCGGCTTCAGCTCGAGGTCGATCGTGCCGCCGTTCGCCTCGGAGTAGGTCGGGATGACGTCGAGGATCACGCCAACCTCACGCATCGTGAAGTTCTGCGGCTCGACGACCGCGAGAATCGCCGACTGCCCGCCGCCCGATGAGCCGCTGGACGAACCCGACGAACTCGACTGGAGCTGCACGTCGTAGTCCTGCGGATAAATATACTCCGTGACGACCTTGATGATGGCCTGTTCGCCCGACTTCGTGACGACCTTCGGGGCCGAGAGAAGATCCGTGTCGCTGCGCTGCGAGAGCATGTGCAGGATCATCGAGAGGTCAGCCTGGCCAAGGAAGGCGTTCACCCGCAGGAACTGGTCGTTGTTCGACGCCGACTCACCCGAAATGTGGTTGCCGACCGTCGAGAGGTAACGGTTGCCGTTGCCATAGTCCGACGTGCCGCCAAAGGCGTCCACGCCAACATGGCCTGAACGATCCCCTTTCGCATACTCTCTACTCCAAACATCAGACACAACACCTGACGACGTTGTGCGTTTCACAACCTGTCTCGGTCTTAACGTCGTGCCAGCACCCGTTTTGACCTCTTCAAGGACGACTTCATCAAGTACCCCCCCATCCGAGGTCGTCGATCCATAGCCTGCCCTCTTGAAGCCCAGTGCCTTGCCAAGACCGTCTTTGAGCGCCAGGTTGCTGTTCAGGATCCACTCGAAGCCGAGCGAGTTGAGGTCTTCCTGCGAGACTTCGACGAAGCGCGTCTCGATCTCGATGAGCTGCGGCTGGCCGCCGAGTTCGTCAAGCACCTTCTCGAACTCCGCGAGGTTTTCGCGCGTGTTGCGGACATAGAGCTTGCCGAGGGCCTTGATGTGCTTGATCGACGAGCCTTCCGGCCACTTGACGCCCATCTCCTCGAAGAACGCCTTCCAGTCGCGGCCTTCGCCCTCGCCCTCTTCGTCCGCCGCCTTCTTCGCCTGGCGGTTGGACGCGCCGAAGCCGCCCATCTCCTTCATTTCCTCGGACGCGGAGTTTACGCGCTCGACGAACGCCTCCGGCACGTTGTACTTGCGCGAGAGAAGCTCGGCGGTCGACATGTCCTTCTGCATGACCATGACGATCGGCCCGCGGACGATGAACTTGTAGTCGACCGAGTCGCAGACGAGCTTCAACGCATCGTAGAACGAGATGTCGCTCGCAGTGATCTTCGGAATCGGCGGAAGGCCGTTCGCCGACGCCTCGGAATCGTCCGACGCATTGGACGAGAAGTCGTCCGACGACTCTTCCTGCGCCGCCTGCTGCTTGATGGCCCCGACCGGGGTGCGCAGCACGAAGTTGAAGCCGCGCTTCTCGATCGGGATGTCAGGACGGTCATAGTCGCGCGACGCCGTGCGGAAGAACTCGACGGCCTCGATGATCGTCGCCGGCGGCTTGAACTCGATCGTCGGCAGACGCATCGCGCGCATGCGCTTCTCGATGTCCTGCTCCTGCGTCCGCTCCGGGTCTTCGCCCGCCTGCGCCTTGACGGTCTCGGACGACGCCTCCGTCAGCTGCGCGGCGTTGACGGCGTAGACGGGCCGCCACGCCTCATCGACGTCGGCAATCATGCCGTCGCGCGCCGCGACACGCTCCTGCTCCAGAATCGTCTGGCGCTTGCGCTGAATCGCCCTGCGCAGACGAATCGCCTCCTGATTGTACGGATCGGCCTTCAGGACGATTTCGCATTCGTCGAGCGCGCGCGCCATGTCGCGCAACGCGAAATACTGGCGCGAACGACGCAGATGACGGCGAATCTCCTCGCGGTCAGCCTTGTAGTCGTCGTCGTTGCGGCGCTGGGACGCCTCCGTGAAATCGGTCTTCGCCTCGTCGACGGTGCTCTGGGCCGTCCACTTCTCCAGCGCACGACGCGCCTTCGGGTGGCGCATCTCCAACGCCTTCTCCATCAGCTCGACCGCCCGCGCGCGACGACCGATCTCGTCCTCCTGCAGGGCGGCGCGGTAAAGGCCCTCGGCGATGCCCTGGGCGCACTCCTTGCGCAGGGCCTTCGACGTGGGGCTGTCGTTCAGCAGCTTTGTCGCGAGGCCATAGTGGCGAACGGCGTCGGTGAACTCCTTCGACTCCATGCTCGCGCGCGCCGAGAGAATCTCGCGCTTCGCCTGCGCGTCGAGCGAGTCGCGGCGAAGGCGCTCGGTCGTCGCGATGTTCACGAGAAGCTCCTCGTCAGGGCGTTTCGCGGTGGCGGCCTTTTCGGCCTTCTTCGCCTTCGGATTAGTCGAGGCGACTTCTTCGGCCTCATCAGCCTTTGGCTCAACGGCCTTGTCCGCCGCAGACTTGGCCGACTCTTCTTCGGCCAGCTGGTCGAGCAGATTCAGCACGTCATCGACTTTCGCGGTTGCGGCCGCTTCGGCCTTCGGCTCATCGGCCTCGTCTGCCGCAACCGGTTCAGCCGCCGCTTTCGCCACCGGGGCTTCCGCCGTTGCCGAAGGCTCTTCCGCCGCCGAGGTTTCGGTCTTTGTCTCTTCGGCGGACACCACAGGCTCGGCCTCGGCCTTTGCGGTGGGCGCCTCGACCGCCTCCGCCTTTGCGGCGGGCTTCGCGGCCTCGCCCTCAAGATCCTTGAGCAGGTCGTCAAGGTCGTCTTGCGCCGACACGCTCAACGAGGTAACCGACATCGCCAACGCCGCACTGCACGCGACAATCTTTTTGAAGTTCGTCATTTAAACCACCTATTCGTTAGTATGGGGAGTAGTATACAATATCTTTTCTCACTGTTCAAGGGCTTCAAGTGTCCGGCGCTTGCCCGTGCGGACGTTCTGGAAGGTCACCTTCGCGCCCTTTCCGGCGGGCACGACCTCGACGACCTTGAACTTTTCGCCGTTCAGATCCAGCTCCGTACCGGGCACGGCCTCGAACGTCGTGACGCTGCCGCGCGTGTAGTTGAGCGTCGCCATCACGTCCACCGGCTGCGGCTTCGCCCGCTTGTCCTGCACGATCACGAGCGTGACGGTCTTGCCGTCCGCCTTGCGCGCGACCGTGACTTCCGAGACGTCATCCGTCACGAACAGGCCCTTCATGCCCTTGCGCGGACGCTTCACCTCTTTTTTCTCGTAGGTCTTGAGGACGAAGCCCGACGGGGTCTTCGTGCCCTTGCCGATCTCCTCGCCGAGGACGGCCGAGAGCGTCCGCCCGGCGCGGCCGTAGTCGTCGCGCTGGTTGGGGTCGAAGAACTCGCACCGCCAGCCCGACGGGATCTTCGTCGCCTTCGTGAAGACGAACGGCAGGTAGGTCTCCTTGAGCGGCAGGGCGATCTGGATCGAGTCGAGGTAGTCCGGATGGTCGCGGCGGTCGGTCGGATCCGTCTTCGCGAGATACTCCTCGAGGTTCGTGAAGCCGTCGCCGTCCTTGTCGGCGTTCGCGTCCGACGGATCGTTCGGGTTCAGCCCATAGCGCTTCTCCCACTCGTCCGGCATGCCGTCGCCGTCGGAGTCGAGGACGACCTTCTTCTCCACCTCCTGCTTCTCGCCGCAGAAGGGGCAGTTCGGGAACGCCTTGACGTCGCCGGGAATCACCTTCTGGCACTTCTTGCACTTGACGCGCCGCTCGCTTGCGAGGAACGACGCGCTCGTCCCCGTCAGCTCGTTCACGACCGTCGGGCTCTTGACGAGCCGGACGGCGCCGGCGTACGCCGTCATGTCCACGGCCGCGACGCCTGTCTCGGACGGCTTCATGCGGCTGACGGCCTGCGCGGCATTCGCGGCGGCCGTCTCCGGGTCGTCGCCGGCGGAGAGCGCGAAAAAGGCGATTCCGCCCACGAGCGCCAGCACACCGACGCCGGCGGCGATTCGGTCGTAATAGGCCGCAAAGAAATTCTGGTCTCTCATTTTCCAACCTCCTCCGTCTTGGCTTCGTCCTCCATTGTCCTGAAATCGTAGACGGTCAGGGACAGCGTGACCGTGAACGGCGCATCCAGCGCCGGGTCCGTGACGATGCCGTTCTTCGCCTCGGCCGCGTCCTTCTTCTCCTCGACGACCGCGCCGCGCCGTCCGCGACGGCCGCGCCCCGACGCCGCGTTCCGCGCCGCCTCGCGCTTGTCGCCGACGCCGAGCGCCTCGGCGACCGGATCGGCCGTGCGCGCAAAGGTGAAGCCGTCGATGACCATGAACCGCTCGTTCGTGCCGAGCGCGTTCACCGCCTTGACGAACGCCGGCGCGCGCGTCGCGAAGGTGAAGACATACGAGAAGGCCGACGGCTGGGAAGCCGCCGCGCCTTCCGCCGCCGGACGCTTCTTCGCCGACGGCTTCTTGCCGCCCTTCTTCGCCTTCTTCTCCTGCGCGTCGTCCTGTGACGCCGTCGCCTTGAAGTCGACGTTCACGAGTTCGGAGACGCCGCAGGATGCCAGCGTCTCGACGACGAGCATGACGTCGTTCCACCGGCGCTGCAGCTCCGGCAGCTCGGCGTCCGTCGGCATCTTGCCCTCGGCGATGTAGCTGCGGAACGGGCCGAACGCGAAGTCGGGCTTCACGAGGACGCCGTTCACCGCGCCCGGCAGCGCCGAAAGGCGCTTCGCGTCCGCGACGAGGTCGGTCTTGAACTGCGCGGGCGTCATCTTGCGGATCGGGTGGTCGCCGCGCGCGGCCAGCTTCTCGGCCTCCGCGCACCACGCCGTCAGGCGCGCCGCGTTCTCCTCGATCGCCTTGACGCTCGCCGGACAGGGATAGACGCTCTTGCGCGAGAGCGCCTGGGCTTTCGCCTGGACGGTCTCCAGACCGTCGTTCCCCTCGTCGTCGCCCTCGATGGCCGCGACTTTCGCGGCGTAGGCGCTCCAAGTGAAATAGGCCATGGCCAGGACGGCCAAGCCGATCACGCCGCCCGAGACGGCCAGAATCATTCGGTTCTTGTTCATTTGAACTTCATCTCCACCGTGAATTGTTCGACCTGCGCGTCCTTGCCCAGCGCGCTCATGTCCGAAATCTTGACCGTGTCGGCGTCAATGCAGGGCCGCCCCTTGAGCTTGTCGACGACAAGCTCGCCCGGCGTCTTGCCGCCCTGGCCCTTCACGCGGTCGCTCCAGTAGCGCACCGTCAGGCGCCCGTCGTCCCAGCGCTCGATCCACATGCCGGGCAGCAGGGAGTCGCGCACCGCGTTGACGCGCTGCGCGGCGGCCGCGCGCGCGACGAGCAGCTTGCGCAGCGACTCGGCCTCGGCCTCGGCGGCCGCGAACTTCTCCGTCGCCGCCTGGACCTTGCGGTCGGACGCCGTCAGCGTCGCGACCTGCGCCTGCACGGCGTCGCGCTGCGCGGCGACGACCTCCTCCTGACGGCCGATCCCCAGCATCACGCAGACGAGCGCCGCGACGAGCGTCACGCCGGCCGCGATGACGAACGGGATCTTGGCCTTCTCGGCCCGCGCCGCGACAAGCGACGGCGGCAGCAGGTTGATCGCGAAGCGCGCCGCGCCCGCCTCGTGCAGGGCGAGGCCCGCCGTGACGGCGATGAGCGCGCCGTCCGCCTCCAGCGCGGCCGCATCGACCTTCGGGCCGACGGCCAGCGCCTCGAACGGATTGAAGAACACGACCTCGATCTGGAGCGACTCCTGGAAGAAGACGTCGATCTGCGGCAGGAGGGCCGTGCCGCCCGTCAGGTAGAGGCGCGTCGGCGCCGTGCCGCCCTGCTGGCTGCGGTAGAAGTTGATCGAGCGCGAGATCTCGGCGTTGAGGCGCGTCATCACCGCGCGGCAGGCCTTCGAGATCCGGTCGGCGACCTCGTCGTCGTCCTCCGTCACGCCGCCCATCGAGACGTAGCCCTTCTCGCGCTTGAGCTGTTCGGCCTCCTCGGTCGTGCAGCCGAGCGCGGCGGCGATCTCCTTCGTCACGGCGTTGCCCGCGACGGGGATCGAGCGGTTGTAGATCTTGTCGCCCTCGACGATCACGAGCGACGTCGTCTTCGAGCCGATGTCGAGGAGGACGCTGCACGAGCCGTCGTCGCCGATCGCGTGGCGCAGGGCGTTCGTGAGCGCGAGCGGCGCGGCGTCGACGAGCTCCGGCGTGAAGCCGGCGGCCGCGACGGCCGTCGTCAGCGCCTCGACCTGGTCGACCTTCGCGGCGACGATCATCACCGACTTGTCGCCCGTCTCCGTGTCGCCCAGCACCTGGCGGTCGCAGACGATCTCGTCGATCGGGAACGGGATGTTCTGCTCGATCTCGTAGCGCACCATCTGCTCGAACTTTTCCGCGCCGCCCGCCATCGGAATCGCGGCGAAGCGCGGGAAGACCATCTGGCCGGAGATGGCGAGCGCGATCTTGCCGGGGCGGATGCCCTTCGTGCGCACGACCTCCTGGATCGCGGGCGTGAGGATCGCGCCGGCGTCGCCGCCGTCCAGCGGCGCGGCAAGCGGCGCCGTGCCGTAGTTCACGAGCGTCAGCGCGCCTTTCGCGCCGGCCTCGTACTCGGCGAGCTCGATGTTGGCCGCGCCGATGTTGAGGGTTAGATATCGTTTAGCCATAGGATTGAAGCCCTTGTTCCCGTCTGTCCTCCGCCTTCTGTCGCCTGTCCTTCGAGACGAGAGCGTTCAGGACAGCGGACAATGGACAAAAGACGAACGGGGGTGTTCTCTCATTCGATCATTTCTTACTGCATCGTCGTCTCGTAGTCGTTCGGGTTCACGAGCGCCCAGATCGTCTTCGAGCGATCGACGAGGCCCTGACGGCGCTCGACCATCGGCTTGCCGCCCTGCTGCGCGTTCATGATGTTCTGGTCGTCCCAGAACTGCGAGTCGGCCTTGATGCCCTTGATCTCGCTCACGGTGCCGCCGCCGAGGACGTCGCCGTTCTGGTTCGACACCGTGAAGCCGATCGCCTTGGGCTCGCCGTAGAGCTCCAGGTAGGACGGCGGCAGGCAGACGCACGCGGCGTGCGAACCCTGCGGGATGTTGTAGTAGGTCACGGTCGTGTTGAAGTAGCTGTACGGCGGCAGGCCCATCTTGTTGCCCTTGTTCTCCTTCGCGCTCTTCGTCTCCAGCATCACGTGCCAGGTGAACGTGAGCTGGTCGAGGAACTTCGCGTAGGTCGTGTACTTCGTCTCGATCACGATCCACTTGCGCGGCTTCGTGTAGCAGTTGCCGATCATCGTCGCGCCCTGGATGGACGGCGCGGGCAGACAGCTCGACTGGCCCGTTTTCGGCATCTGGTCGATGAGGATCTTCGCCTCCTTGCCCGTCGTCACGGGACCGTCCTCGTTGCCGGCCATCGCCTGGACGCCCTTCTTTGTGCGCGGCGCCGCAACCGCCGCCGCGACCGCCACCATCGCCACCGTCATAACCATCAGCTTCTTCATGTTCGTGTTCCTTTCTGGTTTTTTGGTTTTCGAATTCAGATTCAAGATTTCAGATTTAAAATTTCAGATCTCTGTTTTATCAGACGTGAAAGACGAGAGAGGCGTGAGGGACAGGAGGCCCTTGGCCGCTCGTTGTCGCCTTAGTCTCTTCGCGCTCACGTCTCTCATGTCACTTGTCCCTCATGTCGTTGAGAATTTTCTCACATCACCTTCATCTTCGGCAGGTCCTGGATGTCCACAAGCCCCACGATGCGGCCTTCCGCGTCGCAGACGGGCAGGTCGTCGATTCGCATCCTCTCGAAGATCTTCAGCAGCTCCGCCGCGTAGGCGTCGTCATGGACGAACTTGGGCGATTTCGTCATATGCTCGGCGACAGGCGCCGAGAGAATAATCGAATAATCGAATCGCCGAATCGTCGAATCGGGGGAAGTCTCCGAACCCGACGAAGCCCCCGTCTCTTCATTCATTCGATCATTCGACCATTCGTTCATTCGATTATTTTCCCGACTCATCACCCGCCGGAAGTCGCCGTCGGTGAAGATGCCGAGAAGCCGGCCCGCCGCATCGGCGACGACCGCCGCGCCGCCCTGCGCCTTCGTCATCGCCATCACGGCCTCCATCACCGTCGCCGTCGGCGCGACCTTCGCGAGCCGGTCGCCCGTGCGCATGATGTCCGTCACCTTGAGGACAAGCGCACGGCCGATCGCGCCGGCCGGATGGTTCGCCGCGTAGTCCGCAAGCGAGAACTTCTGCGCGTCGATCATCACCATCGCGAGCGCGTCGCCCATCGCGAGCGTCGCCGTGACCGAGTTCGTCGGCGCCATGCCGAAGGGACACGCCTCCTTGCCGCAGGGAATCTCCACGTGCAGGTCGGCGAGCCGCGCGAGCGTCGACTGCGGATTGCCCGTCAGCGCAATGACCTTCAGCCCGTGGCGGCGAATCGCCGGGATGAGCCGCACGACTTCCTCGGACTCGCCGCTGAACGAGAGCGCAATCAGCAGATCGCGCGACGACACCATGCCGAGGTCGCCGTGCATCGCCTGCACGGGATTGAGGACGATCGAGCGCGTGCCCGTCGAGGCGAAGATCGCGCTCATCTTCTCCGCGACGTGCAGGTTCTTGCCGACGCCCGTGACGACGACGAGTCCGTCGTTCGCCACGCAGTCCCGCATGAGGCGGATGGCCGAGACGAACGATGCGCCGAGCGAGTCGCGGGTCTTCTTCAGACCCTCGATCTCGATGTCGAAGACTTGCTTCGCGCGCGTGATCATCTCGGTTTCGGTCATTTCGGTTGGCGATTAAGAGTTATCGGTTGTTGTCATCTGTTTTTGACTGAAGGGGCGTGAGGGACGCGAGAGACAAGAGACCGAACCGTCTCTCATTGTCGCTCTTGTCTCTTTGTCTCACGTCTCTCATGACTCTCGCGCCCCTTTTGTCAATTTTACTTCGTCGTCGACTGCAGCAGCGTCACGCACATCGTGCCGACGATGTCCTCCGCCGAGCAGCCGCGCGAGAGGTCGTTCATCGCCTTCGCGAGCCCCTGCAGGTTCGGGCCGATCGCGTCCGCCTCGCCGAGGCGCTGCGCGATCTTGTAGCCGATGTTGCCCGCCTGGAGGTCCGGGAAGATGAAGACGTTCGCATCGCCCTGGATCGCGCCGTCCCGGTTCTTCTGCCGGCCGACCGACGGCACGATGGCCGCGTCGAACTGCAGTTCGCCGTCCATCCGAATGCCCTTCTCGGCGAAGGCCGGCTTCGCCAGCTCGACCGCCTTCTGCACCTTCTCGACGAGATCGCCGCCGGCGGAACCCTTCGTGGAGAACGAGAGGTACGCGACCTTCGGCTCGTTCCCCGTCAGGTCCCGGTACGTCTGCGCCGTCGCGAGGCCGATGTCGACGAGCTGTTCCGCCGTCGGGTTGGGAATGACGGCGCAGTCGCCGAACGCGAGCACGCTGTCGCCCGAGGCCGTCGGCCGCTTGAGGTCGAGGATGAAGCACGAGGAGGCCGTCTTCACGCCCTTCTGCGTGCCGAGCGTGTGGAACGCCGCACGCAGCATGTCGCCCGTCGAGGCGATGGAGCCGGCGACAAGGCCGTTGACGCGGCCGAGCTTGACCATCATGCCGCCGAAGTAGATGCGCTTCGTGCGGAGCGTCTTCTGCGCCCCGGCGAGGTCGATGATCTTCTGCTTCTCGGCGGGCTTGCGCGACTCCTTTGCGTTCCAGGCCGCGAGATAGGCCTCTTCGAGTTCCGCGTCGCCCTGCGTGTAGTCGATGACCCGGATGCTGCGGTCGGCGAGCTTCAGGCCCGCCTTCGCCTCGGCGTCGGCGATCTCCGCCGCCGTGCCCAGCACGACCGGCGTGCAGATCTGGCGATCGACGACGGCGCAGGCCGCCGTGATGACGCGCGGGTCGTTTCCCTCGGGCAGAACGACCGTGCCGTTCAGCTTCGAGGCCCTTTCGATAATGTTCTTGATGGCGTTCATTTCTTTCCCCCCAAGACCCTTACCGTGTCGCGGGCGATCATCAGCTCCTCGTTCGTCGGGATGACCACGACGGGGATCTTCGAGTCCTTCGTCGAGATGACCTTCAGCTCGCCGCGCACCCTGTTCGCCGCCTTGTCGAGCTTGATGCCGAGCGCGCCGAGGCGCGCGAGGATGCGCGCGCGCACTTCCGACGAGTTCTCGCCGATGCCGCCGGTCAGGACGATGGCGTCCGCCCCGCCGACGATCGTGTTGTAGCCGCCGATGTAGAGCGCGACGCGGTAGGCGAGCATCTCCAGCGCGAGTTCGGCCATCTTGTCGCCCTTGTCGGCCTTCGCGCAGATGTCGCGGCAGTCGCTCGACCCCGTGAGCGCAAGCAGGCCCGACTTCTTGTTGAGGAGCGTGTCCGCCTGCTCCGGCGTGAGGTGCTCGGCCTCCATGATCGCGAGGACGGCCGCCGCGTCGATGTTGCCGCAGCGCGTGCCCATCACGAGGCCGGCGAGCGGCGTGAGGCCCATCGTCGTATCGACGACCTGGCCGTTCTTGATCGCCGCAAGCGAGCTGCCGTTGCCGAGGTGGCACGTGACGAGGTTCACCTTCGCGAGCGGCTTCTTCAGGAACTTCGCCGCCGCGAGCGTCACGAACTTGTGGGACGTGCCGTGGAAGCCGTACTTGCGGATGCCGAGCTTCCTGTAGTACTTCGGGTCGATCGCGTACATGCCCGCGCAGTCCGGCATCGTCGCGATGTGGAAGGCCGTGTCGAAGACGCCGACGTTCGGGACGCCCTTGAAGATCTTCTCGCACGCCTCGATGCCGCCGAGGTTCGCCGGCATGTGGAGGGGGCCGAACTTCACGAGCTTCCTCGCCTTCGCCATGTTCGCCTTGTCCATGAGCGCCGAGTCCTTGAAGACCTCGCCGCCGTGGAGGACGCGGTGGCCGATCGCGTCGATGCCAAGCGGGTTGCGAGACGTGAGGCGTGAGTCGTGCGTCGAGACGAGGGCCGGATTCGCCGAGAGCTCGGCGACGACCTGCTTCAGGGCCTCGGCGTGATCCTTCGGGCCGCCGCAGCCGATGCGCTCGATGACGCCCTTCGCGAGACGCGTCTCGGTCTTCATGTCGAAGAGCTGGTACTTGAGCGAGCTGGAGCCCGAATTGATGACGAGAACTTTGCGAATTTCCTTTTTCATCATAGTCACTTTCGGTTTCAGATTTGTCTTTTCCCCGTCCCGTTTGTCCGCTGTCCTTTGCGCGCCGTCCTTCCTTCGAGAGCCTCGGACAGAGGACAGCCGACAGCGGACAAACAGGCATTCATCTCATTCGATTATTCAGTCATTCGATTATTCGATTATTCGATCATTCGATTACTGTTCGATCTCGACCTTGTAGAAGCCGCCGGTCGCCTGGACGTCGGACATCGGAACGCGGATGACGCCCGACTTCAGGCTGTCGCCCGAAACCGTCACCGCCTCCGTCGCGACCGTCTGCCATTCGCCCGCAAGCGTCGCGGTGTGCAGCACCTTCACCGTCACCGTCGAGCCGAGCTTGACGCGGTAGACCCCCGACGCGACCTGTTCCGGCTGCGTGACCGAACCCGCGACCGTCAGCTCGACAGCCCCCGCCGCCGCGTCGAACGCCATGCCGGAGATGACCAACGTACCGTCCTCGACGGTCGGGTTTTGGCAGAGCTCGCCCGTCGCCGGATCAACCGTCAGGTTCGGCGAAACGCCCATCGCCAGCGCCGCGAAGGACGCGGACGAGAGGAAGGCGTTCTGGATGCCGCTCGCCAGACCCGCCGTCGGCACGTTCGCGCGGTTGATCTCGTAGAGCATGTCCCTGACCAGGGTGTTGTCGATGGCGACCTCGCCCGCACCCGACAGGGTCAGGCGATCCACGCCCTTGGCCGTCAGGAACGTGCCGTTCGCGCGCTGTGCCGCCGTCGCCATCACGTACTCCCAGGCGTCCGGCAGGTTGTCGCCGTCCGTGTCAGCGTCTTCGAGGTAGATCGTCACCGCCTCGCTCGCGCCCACGCTGCCGCCGACCGTGACCGCCACCGGGTTGAGGTAGTCGGCCGTCGAGCCGTCACGCTGGCAGAAGTAGCCCATCGACTCCCACTTGTCCCAGACGCCGTTGCCGTTCGAGTCCACGAACGCCTGCAGGTAGTAGTCGCCCTTCGGGAGCCCGAGGAGGCGGCAGTTGACGCCGCCGTCCGTCACCGTCTTGTCGACGAATCCGCCGGAGACCGGCGCACCCGTGAAGTCGGGCGACGTGTAGGCCCGGACGCGGATGAGCGCGTTCGCGTCGTTCGTGACGACCGCCGGCCCGTAGTAGCGGACGGACGTCTGGATGCTGCCGATGTCGTAGCCGTTCGTCTGCACGCCCATGCGGAACGTGCCGCCCGTGACGAAGCTGTCGTTCTTGAACTTCGCGTTCGCCGCGGAAATCGACCACGTGTACGCCTTGTTGTTCTCGAAGACGCCCGTCGCGCCCGCCGGACGGTCGCCGACGAACACCGGCGCCGCCCATGTGTAGACGCCGTCCGCATCCGCCGCCGGCATCCGCAGGTAGTCGCTCGTCCAGCTGAACGCGCCATCCGCGCTCTTGATCATGACCTTGAACGCCGTGTAGCCGTTGCTGTTGTAGGGCATCCGCCACTGGAACGTCGGCTGACCCAGCTTCACGACGCCGTTGCCGCTGGCAATCGGCTCGGGCAGAAGGCGCTTCGTGTCGAACCAACGCACCGGCATCACCTTCGACATGTTGCTCGATTCACCAAGGGACGCAACCGATTCGTTTCCAATTACAATGCGGTAGACGACACCGAGTACATCGCCCAACATGTACTGTGAAGCCCCCGTCGAAGACGGAATGCGCCCGTTACTGCCTATCCGACTAATAACATCACCATACAAAGTCTCCCAATCTACATCTAACGCGCCCGTCGCCAAGAAGTTAGCCTCGGTAATCCACGGATTCACGCCATCAGAGACTTGCATGTCAAGGATGACGCGATTGCCTCCTGCGCCAACATCTTCAGCGAAAACCTCGCCCTGCGTACCGAAGATGATGTGCCGCACGACGCGGATGCGGTTGTAGACGCCGCCGCTCGGCTGGGACGCCGACACGAAGTTCGTGTAGTTGCCGCTTTCCGTGCCGTAGAGGACCGTGCGATCATCGAGACCCTTGATCGGATCGACGCGCGCAAAGACCGGCGTCGTGTCCGTCAGCATGAGCGCGGCCGACGTGCCCTTCCACGAGACGTCCACGCCCGTGACGCAGCCATAGGGCTCGCCCGCCGTGTACGCGCCGTCGCCGTCCAGGTCGGCGAAGGCGATGATCGTGTTCAGGCCCTCGCGGACGTGGCCCGTGTCGGCCTGACCGAGGTAAAGCTTGCGCGGCAGGCCCACCGCCTCGTTCGCCGAATAGGCGATACGGAAGGACTGATCCTCCAGCGAGATGTAGTCGCTGTCATTCGTCACGTTGGAGACGTACTGATCCTTGAAGACACCAAGGTTGAGGTCGAATGCACCCGTGGTCAAATCGACCGTGCCAAGCACGCGCCCCGACTTGGTGTGAAGCCACTTCGCGGTCTTGCTGCTCTCGTCGCTGCGAACCTCCAGATCCGTCAGCACGCTGTACTCCGTGCCGCGCGAGAGAAGCTCAACGTTGTTGTCGCCGTACTTGCGCCTGTCGGCGTCATATTCGGCGCGCGTACCGCGCTTGTCCTCGTACCACACCTTTCCCGTGGCGACGCGGTAGTGGGTGACCGACCAGCTGTACGTCTCGCTCGACGGATCGTAGCAGAACTCAAGCTGCAGGGAGTTCTTGTTAATGTAGCCCGGCGTCAACGTACCGATCGCGTGGCGATTCGACCACTTGCCAATCGTCCGCGTATAGGCCGTGCCGTCGGCGGTCTGCGACGAGCCGCTGCCGGAACTGGACGTTCCCGTGCCTGTGCTGCTCGTCTTGCTGACCTTGCCGATGTTGTAGACGGCATCCGCCCCGCGGTTCATGTTCGTGCTCGTGTACGTCTGGACGACGAGCGACGCCTTCTCGACCGCATCCTTGCGCGGACCCGCGTAGTTGACGGCGAGTGCAACCGCCGGGATCGGATAGTCCGCCACAAGGCCATCGGCCGCCGCATAGTGCGACTGCTCATCGGCAACAATCGGCATGCCCTGCTTCGCGTAGCGCGCCTCGCTGCGGTTCGACCAGCCGTCGCCGTCCGCATCCGCATACGGGTCATAGACGCTGCGCGAGGCATAGCCGTCCGAATAGAGGTCTTCCCAAGCGTCGTCCACAAGGTCGTGGTCAGTGAAGATCTCGCCGACGTAGAGGTCGCCGACCTGGAAGAAGTAGTCGGGCACGCCCGGATTCACCGAATCGGCGCGCGTCGGGTCGAACCGCTTGCCCAGCTTCGAGAACACCTCGGAAAGAAGGTATTCGACATAGTTCGGGAGGCCGTCGTTGTCATGGTCGTCGAGGCCGGACTCGTTCTGGAGGCCGTAGAGTTCCTCCCACCAGTCGGGCAAGCCGTTGCCGTTGACGTCGTAGCGCTGACGGAATTTCTCGACGCTGGCGTCGTCCGTAACGGGGTCATCGTTCTCGTCACCGTGATAGCCGCGCGCCAAGTCGCGCAGATACGCCTCGTAGGCCTTCATGTACGTGCCATTCGTCTGGTCGGGCCACCTGACGAGCGTTTCCCAGCCGATGTCGCCCGTTCCCGTGACCGCGTTGTCGCGGTAGAGGTCATTGGCCAGCTTCTCCCACCAGTCAGGCAGGCCGTCGCCGTCCTCGTCGGCGCCGGCGACCTCCCAGTTCGAGGACGATCCCTGGCTGTCCCACAGGTCATCGGTGTGCTTCGCGTAGGCGCCGCCGAGCGCAAGCAGATCGTCGCCCATCTGGTTGAGATGGCGCCCCGTGAACTCGAAAAGCGTCACGAAGTTCGAATTGTTCGACACGGCGGCGTCATACGTCGCCGCGAAGTGGCGACGGCTGCTCGCCGCAAAGTATTCCGCGTCCGTGTACTTGACGTCGCCGCGCAGGTACTGCGTCCAAAGCGAAACCGGCTCGGCCGTGCGGGCGAACTTGTACGAACCTGCCATGTCGCCCTTGTAGTCCTCGCTCCAGTAGCGGGAGTCGAGCGTCGTGCCGTCGTAGCGCGGCAGGTGCGCGACGGTGTTCGGCACCCAGCAGATCCACGCCGGGTGGTTGTAGACCGTGTCCGTGTAGCCCGCCAGAACGTCCTGCCACCACGCGATGCCGTAGCCCTCCGGGCGCGAGCGGAGCGCACGCCCGCCGTCGCCAGCCGCGTTCACGCCTTCGTAGTCGAACCCGGCCGGGGCCGTCGCGACCGCGCCCTCGTTCGCCGCGCCGAAGAGCGAGTCGAACGCCCAGTGGAAGCGCAGTTCCGCCGGGAGCGGATACGGATTGCCGCTGCCGTCCTTCGCGTAGCGGCCGCGGTAGATGTCGCTCACGCCGCCCTTGCTCCACTCGGCGAAGAACGCCTCGCGGTTCGCCTTCGCGTCCTCGGACGTGAAGCGCGTCATCTTCGCGGCGGCGATCTCGTCCGCCGTGCGCGCGCCGTCCCAGATGCGGACTTCATCGACAAAGCCCGTGAAGAAGCTCTTGTAGGCGTCCCAGCCGAGGCCGCGCGTGACGTCCAGCGCGAGACCTTTGCGTCCGTCGGCCGTCGTCTTCACGCTCGCGCCGATGACGATCGCGTGATGCGAGTAGATGCGTCCGCCGAGGTACGCGCCGCCGGGGTCACTCGTCGCGGCGTCGATCATCCCATAGGTCGGCTGAAGCCCCGACTTGACGTAGCCGGCAACCTTGCCGTCCACGTAGAGCGTCAGCGTGTCCGCATCATACGTCGCCGCGAGATGCGTCCATGCCGTCGTCGCCGGAAGATCGCTGAACGCCTCGACGGTGTTGCGCGTCGTGTCGTTCGGGTCGAAGCCCGTGTACCACCGGCCGCCCTTCAGGCCGAGGCGGAAGTTGCAGCGGACGTACTCGCGGTCGTCCGGGCTCGACATCTCCACGCGCACCGCGCGCTCGATGACGGTCGCGTCGTCCAGCGACTCCGCCTTGACCCAGCACTCGACCGTGTACTGGACGAACTCCATGTCATCAGGATACCGCCCGCCACGGGAAGCCAGCGGATGGTACTCGCGTGTGAAGGGCATGGTCTGGAGGATCGAGGGGCGCGTCGGGCCCTGGAAGTACATCGCCTGGCGACGGCGCGGCGAATCCGCGTCGATCGGGTCGGTCTTGCCGCGATACTTGCCAGCGACCTCGTCCTGGTCATTGAGGCCGTCATGGTCGGAGTCGAAGCCCTCGTTCTGCTCGAAGGAAGCGACCCAGCCATAGGCGTTGTTCACGCCGACGACCTTCCAGGCGTCGGGGTTGTAGCCGATGAACGCGCCACCGGCCATGTCAGCCGACGCATAGCCGTCAAAGTCGGCGAACCGATACGTCTGGCCCCCGAAAGTGAAGCCGTCGCCCGACAGCATGATCGCCTCGGCGCGATACGGCATGCGGTAGTTCATGCGCACGAGCGAGTTCGAGTAGGTCGAGTCGGTCATCCACAGCGGCGTCGGGTCGGTATGGTGCCAGATCGCCGTCGGATTGACGAGCGGCATGATCGCCTCCTCCTGGTTGCGGATGCCGTCGCCGTCGGGGTCGGCCGTCGCGAGGCCGTTCAGCCACGGGAAGACCTCGAAGTCGTAGCCGTTGCCACGCGGCTGCTTGCCCGTCCAGCTCGGCAGGGAGACCTTGCGCTGCCAGTAGTTCAGGGTGGAGGCGGTTTCTCCCCAGGCCTCCGGCGTCAGCTTCGTGTTCGAGTAGAGCGCGTCATAGATGACGTCAAAGCCGCCCGAATCCTTCAGCTGGCCACTCCGTCCCAGAAGCGGGTTCATGCCGTGGAAGACCTCGTAGTAGTCGTCCATGCCGTCATGGTCGGTGTCAGGGTCGATCGGCGAGCAGCTCGCGTACTTCGTCGGCACGTAGTTGATGTCGCTCGGCTTCGCGCCCAGGACGGCCTCCCACGCCGCGCCCCACGTGTCCTTGAACTTGTGTTCGTTGGCGCGGTCGTAGAACCAGTAGTAGGCGCCGGTCGTCTTCTTCTTGCCCAGCGTAAAGTCGAGATAGGCCGCGTCCCAGACGTTCGTCACGCGCGAGAAGTACTGCGCGCCCGAACCCATGTCCATGACGAGGTGCGGGTTGTAGATCGCGCTGGAGGCGTCCACGAGCGTCTTGTACCAGAACTCGTTCACGTCGTCGCTGCCGAGCAGGCCGGCCGCGTGGAACTTGCGCGCCGCCGCGCCCGCGTCGAAGACGACGTTGGTCGTGGCGGGATCGACCGTGTAGTAGAAGTCGGACGGCAGATAGGTCAGCGGGCTGAACGGGTCATCGTAGCGCCAGCAGCGCATTGTGCCCGTCAGGTACTCCTGCCAGTTCTCCAGGCCGTCGTTGTCATAGTCGCGGTTGACGTCGCCCGGCTTCGTGTAGGCGTCCTCGACCGTGCCGTCCATGCCGTCGACGTAGCCCTTGGTCTCGTCCGTCGTCCCGTCCTTCGCGTAGACCGTCTTGCCCGCGAACTGCTTCTCCCAGCCGTCGGGGAGACCGTCGCAGTCGGTATCGACCGAGTTCGGGTTGAGGCCGCCGCCGGGGATGACGCGGAGCGTACCGTGCGTCGCGTCGTCATACGTCGCCGTCGTGTAGGCGAAGGCGTTCCGCTCGTCGGCGTCCTTCACGCCGTCGCCGTCGGTGTCGGGACTCCACGGATCGGTCGGGAAGAACTTGTTGAGCCACTTCCAGCCATCGTCGCCGTGCTTGACGGTGTCCGAATACTTGGCGTAGTAGAGCATCGTGTCGGTGCCCTCGAACTCCTGGAACTCGTTGAGGCCGTCGCTCATCTCCTGGCCGCCGAGGTAGATCTGGTTGCTCGTGTCGTTCGACTTCGCGGACTCGATGAACGGCGAGAACCAGCTCTTCTCCATCGCCTCGGTCGCGTTCGCGGGCGTGAAGCCGGCATACGGCGGCGCGAAGACGTAGGCGCCGTCCTTCTTCTTCGGGCCGGCCATCACGTAGAGTTCCCAGCCGTCCGGCACGCCGTCGTCGTCCGTGTCGGCGCCGTTCGTCGAGCTGCGCCCGTAGTAATGTTCAGACGACGTCTTCTCCGCGTCGTTCGGGCCCTGCGGATTCGTCGTCAGCGCCCACCAGAAACGCGCGAGGCTCGGCGCGTCCTTGGCCATCACGGAGGTCTCGTAGCTCAGCGTCTCGCCATCGGGCGTGTTGTTGACGAAGAAGGCGCTCACGAGGAACTCGTCGTAGTTCGCGTAGGCGCGCGTCCGGGCCGGGACGCCCGTGTAGCCGCCGCGATCGACGACGTAGATGCCCTCCTCGGCCTCGCCGTTCGTGACCTTGCCCCAGCGCTTGTGCAGCGGGTTCGTCGGATTCCACGCCGTGCGCGGATCGAAGCCGAACTCCTGGTAGCAGAGGAAGTGGAGGAACGCGACATCGCGCTCGTCGCTCGGCAGCGCGGCGACCTCGGCGCCCGCCGCGACCGCGCGCTGACGCGCGAGCGCGAGGCAGCCGTACTCCGCCGCCGTCTCGGCGACTTCGCCAAGCTGCGTCCGCGCCGCGCCCTTGCCGTAGATCCAGCAGGCGTTGGCGTCCTTCGCGTCAATCGCCGTCGCGATCTTGTAGGACTTGACCTCCTCGGCGAGCGGCGTCACGACGACCCGCGTGCCGATCGGCAGCGTGTAGGGATAGCCGAGGGCCTTCTCCTCGGTGGCGCCGTCCGGCTTCCACGTCACGAGCGTCCGGACCTTCGTGTCGACCGCGAGGCGCGAGACGGAGCCTTCCGTCGCCACCGTCGGCTCGGTCTCGGCGAAGAACGTGGCGGTCGCGCCGTCCACGACGGCCGTGACCTGATAGCCGCCCGCAAACGTCGCGAGGACTTCCAGCTTCGACGTCGGGTCGGCCTTCACCGCGTACCACTGCACGCCGTCCGTGTCGCCGCTCGCGTCGATGACCGCAAACGTCCAGCGCTTGGCGTGCTCGTAGTTGACGGGCACGGGCAGCTCGGTCTGCTCCAGCTTGTAGGAGCTGATCGCCATCGCGTCGCCGTCCGTGTTGCGCTCGGTGTCGGAGAGGCCGTCGGCATAGCTCTGGGCCATAAGCGGGTCGAGCCCGGCGATCATGACCTCCCAGCCGTCCGGCAGCCCGTCGCCGTCGGTGTCGAAGTCAAACGGGTTCGTGCCCAGCTCGAACTCCAGCAGGTCGGGCAGCCCGTCGTTGTCGCTGTCGCGCGTCGCCGCGTCCGACCCCGTGTATTTCACGCGCGGATCCATGATCTCGGCGATCGTCTCCGACGTGATGAGCGTGCCCAGCCCCGGATTCTTCTCGTCGTAGCGACGACCCGTCAGGTACTTGTGATTGCCGTACGCATCAATGTAGCCGACGTGCGCGAGATACCAGTAGTAGTACTCATAGCCATCGGAGAAGCCGTCCTTGTCGGTGTCCTCCTCCGTCGGATCTGTCGGGCGCTCCGGTGACCAGTCTGCCTCGGTCGCGCCCGGATGCGCCGCCTTGTACTCGCTCCACGCGAGCCATTCGACGCGGCTGAGCGTCGAGGTCGGGCAGGTCGCCGGGTCTTCGTAGATCCGAACCGACGTGACACCAAGCCCAAGCTGCTCCAGCGCGTCGTTCAGGCCCTTGCCGTAGCCACGGATTTCAAGGTCTGCCGTGAACGGAGACGACCAGTCATCCTTCAGGCCGGGGATCAGCGACCCGTAGATCGCGTTGTCGGCCGCCGGCAGATAGTCCTCGTCCTCGTTGTACGCAGACAGGTCTTCCAAGTCATCGCCAGAGATCTGAAGCGTCTGCGGGTCAATGACGCCAAAGCCGAACTTCTTCACGGCAACGTCCGGGATGCCGTCCTGGTTGATGTCGCCCGCATTGTCCGTGGGGAGGTACTCGCGGGAGAAGACCGCTTCCCAGTACTGCATCGGGTAGGATGTCGTCGCGCCCGAACTGCTGTTGTTGCCCTGATTGGCGCTGTCCGGCAGGGAGAGAACCGTCTCGCCCTGGTCGGTGATGTTCAGCTTGAAGGTCTCCGTCTGCCCGCCGCTCGACTCGCCGCCCGAAGACGCCGCGTTGTTGCAGACCCAGGCATAGACGAAGCTGTCATAGCCGTGAAGCCCCCACCTGTTCTGCTTCGAGTAGTTGTAGAACTCATCGGGCGCGATCGTCGTGCCTTTCGACCAATTGCCGGCGCTGTCAATGCCCTTGCTCTGCGCCAGCGAGCCATTGTCGTATGACCCGTCCGCCTTGTAGCCGCGCGCATACGCCTTCACGGACTTCTCGGTCTCGCCGAAGGAATAGGTGTGAACGAACCGCTCGACCTTCTGCGGCCCGGCACTCCCGGCGAAGACCGCGCCCGCGCCAAGTCCCGGCGCATCGCTGTAGCGTTCCGAATGCCCGCCCGCAACGCCATTGGCCGGTCCGTGCGCGCGCAGTTCCAGCCGCTTCGAAGGCTTGACGAAATAGTACAGCGTTCGCCGCGCCGATTCCTGATCCTTGTCGGTAAAGACGATTTCGACCACATGCGCACCCTCGCCGTCGAACTCGACCGAATAGGTCTGCATCGTGGAGTCCGTAACCGTTTTCGTGGTCGCCAGAACGCCATCGACCGAGATCTCGACCTTGATGCCTTTCGCAAGGTCAGCCGCAACGTCCGAGCAGGCGTAGTTGATCGCATACGGCGTATTGGCGCTCGCGTTCATGTTCGTGTAGGCCGCCTCGGCATCAGACGGGCGGAGAATCTCCGGCGCCGCATTCGAGATCCTGATGATCTGCGGTTCGGCCTTGGTGTAGAACGCACTCCACTTGACGCCGTCGGCATTGAGCGTTTCCGTCGTCACGTGGGCGTTAAGATCCAGGCCGGCCAGCGTCTCGATCGTGCCGTCCATGTCGGAGACGATCAGGATCTTCTGCTGGACGTTCGCGCCGAAGGTCAGGTCATACGCACCCGGAATCGCATTGCCGTCCGCATCCGTCGCCGCCGCGACCGAGCCTTCCTGGAGGCGCAGCTTGAGATAGCCGCCGTCCGCCGCCGACGTCTGGCTGACCGCGAAGCGCACCGTGATCGGGTCCGACGCCGGCTCCGTCAGGGAGACGGTGATCGTCGAGACGTTCTTGTCCTTCTCGACGAACATCGACGAGGACGGGGCGATCTCCACGCGCGGCGTATCCTTGATCTTCGCGGTGAAGCTGAAGTTCGGCACCAGCGGATACGCCAGCATGTCCTTGTCCTTCACGTAGACCTGCACAAGCGCATTGTCCTTCTCGTTCGCGAACTTGTGCTTGACGGCGAACGTGGCCGACTCGTCGTGCGACACCTCGTAGGACATCCCGTCGATGACCCACCGCACCTTCATCGCGTCAGCGCCCGTCGCGTTGAGGTCGGCGTCCACGTCGTCCACCACGACCGAGAACGTCTTCTCGACGCCCCGCGAGATCGCCTGCGTCAGAAGCTTGCCGTTCATGGTCGTGTCCAGGTACTGGCCGGCCGCCGTCACGGACGTCACCTGCGGCGGACGGTTCGTGACGGAGAAGGTGATCGTGCCGCAGCCAAACTCCGCAACCGGATGCGCCAGGTCGTTCGCCGAGCAGAGCACCGCCTTGAGCGTCAGGTCCTTGCCGCCGTCAAGGAAGGCGATTTCCTTCGGGGCTTCGACCGGCTTCGTTCCGCGCGCGATCGTTGCACCATGCGACGTGAGGTCAGACCGAATGAAGCCGAGCTGGCTCGCATCGTCCGCCGAGAGGAAGATGAAGCCATCGCCGGCGGTGTAAGCCTGCGTGAGGCCCAGCTTGACCCAAGTCGTCTCGCCTTCGCAGAAGACGATGCGCTCGTCCGTGCGGGCGATCGTCGTGTACTTGCCGTCGTTGACGACAAGCCAGTACTTCACGCTGGCCTTCGTGCCGTTCGGCGACGTCACCTGCAGCGTCAGTTCAGAGCCATCGCGCACGGTGTAGAACTTCGCGCTCGCCTCAAAGCGCCCGTCCTCGTTCCGGGTGACGCCCGGGGCGTCATTGACGTCATCGCCGTCAACCTTCCACTTGAACGTGTAGCCCGTGTCCGTGTCGTTGAGGTTCTTGTACGTGTCCTCGATCTCGAGTCTGAAGTCGACGGTCGCGCCGGAACCCGTCTCGATCGTGCCCAGCGTCTCGCCCACGGTGAACTCGGGCGTCGCGCTGACGATCAGGGGCGGGTTCGTCTTGCTGATCTTCAGGATGCAGTTGGAATCGGGAACCTGCACGCTCGACGGCGCGGTGACCTTCTCCAGCGAGAACGTCACGCCCTTCGTGTGGGTCGTCGACGTCGCGCCAAGCAGGTAGAGGTTCAGCGGCAGCGTTGACGCGTTGGCCGGAATCGTCACTTCCGTCACCTTCTGGTCGATCGGATCGCCCGTGAACGTGCCCGCCGCGATGCGCAGGACATTCTGGTCGAAGATGTCCGCGAGCGTATTCAGCGTGCTGTCGCCGCTGACCGCCGCCTTGATGCGGACGGTGATCGGGTCCGGGCAGGTCGGCGTCACCGTCAGGATGAGCTGGCCGCCCGCCGTCTCATAGTCCGGCACGGCGACCTTCGTGTCCGTCACCTTGTCCTGCGCGTTGATGAAGATCCGCACCGTCGGCTCGCGCGGCGCACCGATGCGCACCTTCCGGCTCACCGTCACGCCCACGAGATCGCCTGACGGACGGTAGACGGCGTTCGCGACCGGGCTCATGTAGATCTCGGCCTCGTCGCCTTCGGCCGCGCCCGCCACGCCCTTCATCGAGAAGGTGACGGAACTGGACCCCGCCGGAACCGGCACGCGCAGGAGGTGCCGGCCGTCCGTCGTCGTGATGACCGTGTTGTCGCCCGATGCCGCCAGCTCGACCTTCGACTCGTCGGACGACCAAAGGTAGACGACCGTCGCCGCCGTGTTCTCGCCGCCGACGACCATCAGGGACGGGATCGTGTCGGGGCCGAGACCCTCGTAGACCTCGCGCCAGTAGCCCGTGAGCGACGGGTCGCCCGAATCGAAGTCGATCGTCTTCACGAACGCGCCCTCGGCCGCGAGGTCGAAGTTCCGCACCGGGCCCTCCGTCGTGGCATTGCCGTTCGGCCAGTTCACGCCCGAAGGAAGGGCATCCGCGCCATAGAAGAAGTTCGCGACGTTGCCGTCGGGGTCGCACAGGACAAAGTGCTGGGAACCCGCCTGGCAGTTGAGCAGGTAGTAGGCGGCATCCGTGTCGCTGTCGTCCGCCGGGCCGGTGCCCGCCCCATTGAGAAGGCGGATCGGCAGGCTGAGGTCGCCGGCCTGGACCGTGTAGCAGAAGTAGAAGTCGGTGAAGTACCGGCAGTCCGTGTCGGCGTTGCCGAGATCATCCGTCACGAGCGTACCGCTCTGCTGCCACGGCTGGGGGCCGAAGTCGCTCAGCTCGGCGTAGGCCGGCGCACGGTCTTCGCCCATGTAGAGGCCGAGCTTCGGGCGGTTGAGCAGGCTGCCGCCCAATGCGCCGTCCCTGAACGTCCACGCCTTCGGCTCCGCGAGGCCGCGCCGCACGGCATCGTAGTTGCGCACGAGCATGCGGACGCGGATGTAGAGCTTGTCGCCCGCCGAGAGCGGATGATCCGCCGAGCAGAGGTAGGGGTTCCCGGCATTTCGCGTCGAGCCGAAGTACATGAGGTTGGCCGCATCGTCCATCGCGCGGATTTCGACGATGTCGCCAGAGGCCGCCTCGCTCGGCGTCGCCGCGAACGCCGCGAGCGCGAAGGTCAGGATTGAGAGTCGTTTGCTGATGTTCATGGTTGTCTTCCTCTTCATTTGGAAATGGGGTCCTTGGGGGTGATGCGCGCACGCACCGTGTTCAGCGTCGCCTTGCGGCTCGCCTCGACCTTGGCCGTCGCCTCTTCGCACTGACGGCAAAGCTCCTGCCACGCCGGCTCCTTCTCCAGCTCGGCCTTGACCTTCGCCAGGTCGTCCGTTCCGAGCGCGCGCTTCTTCGCGTCAATCATCGCCTTCATCTGCGAGACGATTTCGCTGCGGGCGCGCAGAAGCCCCTGCCGCGCCTTGCGGTCGGCCGAGAGCTTCTGGCGAAACGCCGGGTCGTTCATGTAGCTTTCGGGGGCGGACGGATCGACCGTCGCCGCCGCCTTTTCGGACTTGCCGCACCCGGCGACAAGCAACAGGCACGCGCCCGCCGCGCACAGCGCGAAAGGCACGAGATTCGGACTCGTACTCGTCTTCAATGTCATAATTCTAGCCCTGTGAGAAAACCTCTCCCACTCTTGCACTTGCGGATAATACCAAAAATCGCTGACAAAAGGCAAGGGTTATCGACTGCCGGCAGACAGGATGGCACAAGGTTGTCGACTGTCTTCATGGCGTGTCGTCCTCGAAAGGCTCCCTGTCGTAGGTTGACTCCTTGTCAAGCGTCTCGACCGTGACCGGCGGACGCGCGTCGTCGCCCAGCATCCACTTGAAGAACATCGACGTGCCGCGCCACTTGGTCCAGCCGTAGTCGTAGCCCGGCGAGGAGACCGAGTACGGGTCGAGAATCTCGACCGCCGCGATGAAGTCGTCGTCGAAGCTGTCCGGCCCGAACGTGAACCAGCGGAACGGCAGGAAGCTGTTGTTCACGAGGCCGTTCTGCAGGGCCGCCGTCACCCGGAACGTGACCGACGTCCAGTTGGCCGTCAGCGACGGATCGTCCGACTTCTCGTTGCCGAGGCCCTGCAGGCGAAAGGGGGCGTAGACGACCTGGTCCGTGTCGTTCGACAGGTAGAGCTTCACCCGGACGAGTCGGTTGGTGTAGTGCTCCGTCCAGTGCGCGTTCCACTGCCGCTTGCGGTAGATCGGCTCGCCCCTGGCCTCGATGACGTCGCCGCGCAGCCACCAGCCCGGATTCGTCGGGTCGATGTCAAGCCAGTACATCGCCTTGAGCGTCAGCGGCTCCGGCTCGTCGGACTCCATCAGGCCCTTGTAGTGGCCGAGCGAGATCGGCCCCTCCGGGTTCTTCAGCGTTCCCGCCGCCGCGCGGTCGGCGAGCCACTTCGCCACGGCGGGCGTGTAGCGGTCGTTCGGGTCGAGCCCCGCGTCAAGCAGCTGCGAGCTGACGCCCGCGTGCGCGACCACGTAGGTCGTCTCGGTGACGTTGTTCAGGTTGAGCGTGTAGGCCGACCGCCCCGTCGCCGCCGCGTTCGTCACGCCGTTCACCGTCAGCGCGCCGATGCCGTGCCACGGCAGCGCCTCGTAGACGATGTTGGTGCTGCCGCCGACGTTGACGATGGCGTAGGTGTCGCGCAGCGTGTCCTTGCCGATGCGCTGGGAGAGCGCGTCGCCGACCACCCGCGCGTAGACCCAGATGCTGTCGCCACGCGGCGGAACGTACCACCCGACGAGCGGATCCTGCCCGGCATTGACGCGACCGGGCGTGAACGCCATCGCCGGCGACCAGCCGCCCTCCTCGCCGTGCGCGCCGCCCGTCACGCCGAACGACGAGAGCGTCCGCCCGTCCGCCAGCGTGCCGTTGTCGTTGCCGGCGAAATAGCGCTTGGCGCTGTAGGAGATCTCGTTCAGCTCGCGCACGAGGTTCGTGCCCTCATACGTGTAGGCATACGACTCGAATGCGCCGCCGATCATCGTGTTCGTGCCGCCGACGACGATCTGCTGCTCCAGGATGCCGCTCGGCCGGTAGAGCGAGAACTCGTAGGGCGTGTCAAACTGGAGCGACGATTTGGGGAAGGTGCTGGAAAGCGACGTCGACGTCCACGTGCCGTCCGGCACGAACGGCTGGCCGGTCACGCTGTCGACGAGCGCGCCGGCGGCCTTCGTCTGCGGACTTACCAGCACAAGGAAGTCGTAGTCGCCGCTGCGATGCCCGTCCGTCGTCTTCTTCATCGTCGGAACGCCGTTCTGGCCGAGGACGGCGAGCGTGAGTGTGCGGTGGTTGATGTCCGTCATCTGCAGGCGCCAGCCCTTGAGGTCGACGCCCCACGGCACGGCAAGCTCAATGAACTCGTTGGTGACGCTGCGGTAGTCGCCGTCGTTCCAGTTCAGCTCGTTGATCCACACGCGCCCCGGCAGCACCGCCTCGAGGATCGTGTACGGCGAGAAGTGCGCATGGGCCTCGCCGTATTCGTCGTTGTAGTCGACCGGCGCATACCACGTCGGGTTCGTCCATTCGTCGCCCTCGACCTCGCCGTCGCCAATCATCGCCGACAGCTCTTCCGTGCCGCCGCGCTCGTAGTAGTAGGCCGTCACGACGTACTGCACGACGGCGTTGCCGCCGGACGAGTCCGGCTTGTAGATCGATGCCGGGACGCTCCCCGTCGAGCGGAAGGTGTAGTTCGTCTTCGGCCCGACCTGCGTCAACTCGACCTCGGCGCTCGCGCCGGCGTCGTCGAGCCAGCGGTCATAGCCCCACGGGCTCGTGCCCGTGAAGGTGCGCAGCGTCACGCGGAAGCCCCGGTCGGTGTCGATGTCGTCCGCGAGCTGGTCGAGCTTGAGCTGGGTCTGCACGCCCCACGACTCACCGCTCAACGGCTGCTGGCTCTTGTCGAGGATGTCTTCGACGACCCAGTCGTTCTCGATGCCGTTGCGGAACGGGCGCGCGTAGACGAAGCCGACCTTCGAGTCGGTCTTCTCCGTGACGGCCACCTCGTCCAGCAGGACGCGCTGCGGCGTCACGCCCGTCGCGGGGTTGATCACGTTGTCCACCACGAGGCGGATCGCCGCGAAGTTCCGCTGCGCCGGCGCGCGGTATTCGAACAGCTCATAGACCGGCGTCGTGACCGTGAAGTTGGTGACGGGGTCGCCCCAGTCGGTCGCCGCGCCATCCCGTACGCCGTAGAGCGTGACGGTCGCCGGCGTCATCGCGGCCGCGTTCGTCTCGTAGAGGCGCGCCCGGAAGCGCACCTGGCCGATCGACGCCTGCTTCACGACGCCGTTCGTCAGCGTGTACGAGCCGAACGTCGGCGACTGCACGCACGGGTTGACCTTGTCGTATTCCGAGACGTCGCCCGCAATCTGGCGCAGCGAGTCGTTGAGGCCCGCCGAGAGGCCCGAACCGATCTCGCCGCCGGACTTGCTGACCGAGGCGTCGGAGAGCAGCATGCGGCGCTCCGTGTCCTCCGAGTCGCCCACGACGCGCAGGTTGAAGCCGATCCAGCTGCGCGTGTCGAGCGCCGGCTCGTCGTGCACGTAGACGTCCGTGAGCGTGATCGCGCCGTAGTCGGGATTCGTCTGCGCCCGCCCGGAGGCTTCCGTGACGACGGACGGCGCGACCGCGAGGCGAATCACGCCTTCGAGCGGATGATCCGCATGGTCGTGCCAGCCGAGGTAGTATTCCTTCGTCGTCGCGTCCTTGAGCTCGTCGTAGGCGTATTCGCGCACGGTGATCCACTGCGGAATCTGCGCATCCGTCCCCAGCGGAACCGCGTTCGTCGCGTAGTTGTAGCCGCGCGTGCCGTTCAGGTTGCTGCGGACGTCGTTCGTCGCGACCTGCACGAGGAGGCGGCAGCCCTCCTGCACGTCCTTGTACGAGAAGCCGACCATGCCGAGGCCGTTCAGGAGCGGCGAGCGCACCGACAGCGCGCGCGCCGGGTTCGCACGCGCCGGCTGGAGCGTCACGTAGCGGTTCGTCACGTCGCCGCTGATGATTTCGTCCACGCGCGCCTGCGTGTAGACGAAGTCCCGCGACAGGCCGTCGATGCCCTCGATGTCCTGCCCGTTCCACGCCGTCTGGCGGATGTCCCAGACCGTGACGTCCGTCGGCTTCGCGCCCGAGACGAGCTGCACATGGCAGTTCGCGTTCGTGCGCAGCGTGACCTCGAACGGGTCGAAGGCGTAGCGGCTGACGACGACGTTCGTGACCGTCTGCCACCCGCCGTCGCCGCTGGCGGGCTTGAGCTGGACATTCACCGTCTGCGTCAGGTCGTCCGGCGCCTTGACGCCGTAGAGCCAGCTGAGATTCGAGATCTTGTTCGTCGAGATCTCGGTGCGGCTCGGCTGGAAGACCCAGGCGTCCCCCTTCAGCGCATCGCCCATGCTGGTCTGGGTTGTGCCCGACCGATTCACGAACTTCACCTTCTGCGAATCGGCGTAGCCCCTCCAGAGCGGATACGCGGCCGTCTCCTCGGCCTTGAGCGGCGTCCACGTCACACTGGACTGCGGCACGACGGCCGTCCAGCGGCGCGGATCGATGAACTGGCCCCGGCAGTTCGTCGGCAGGACGCCGAACGTGCCGAACGTGTGGCGCGTCTTCGTGTCGTCGACCACGCAGAGCGAGCGGTAGTTCGAGTCGCTGAACGCCGCCGCCGGGCTGTCGTTGCCGACGGACAGGCCCGCCAAGATCGTCGTCGCGCCAGACGCCGACGCGTCTTCGCCCAGCGAGAGGTAGAGGCACCACGTCTTCGGAACCTTCTCGGACAGTTGGCCGACCATGTTGCCGGAACCGCCGTCATGCTGCATCGTCGCGCCCGCGAACCAGCGCGAAGCGAGGCACTCGCTCTTGACCTCGCCGTCGATGAGCCGCCACTTGTAGAGCAGGAGCTGCAGGCCGTCGCTGCCGCGCCGCTCGACCCGGAACTCATAGCAGCCGCGCCCCGGAAAGTAGTAGCCGACGACGCTCATCGCCGCGTTCGGCGCGTAGTCGTTGCCGTTCGCGGCCGACATGACCGCCGGGCAGACGAACGTGTAGTTCCGCAGCGTCAGCGTGTCGCCGCTGTAGCACGGCGAGAAGTCGGCGAACGTGACGGCCTGCGCGAGACGCGCCTGGAAGCTGATCTTCTCGATGCCGGACGGCGTGTCGTTCTGCGTGTAGGAGACGTTGCCCCGTCCGCGCCCCGCCATCTGCCAGGCGATCCCCGCCTTCGTCGTCTTGTCGACGTAGTTCGAGAGCGTCAGCGCCGCATCGACGAAGAGGCCGTTCACGCCGTTCCACCGGTGCGGCATCTTCTGCGAGATGTAGTCCGCCGTGTACTTCGGATAGCCGTCGTTGATGTAGCTTCCGAGGTCGAAGTCCTCGTTCCAGGTCGAGTCGGTCGACTTGAAGGGCGACCACGTGATCATGTGGGCGTTCGTCTGGATCATCTCGGCGACGCTCACGCCGCTCGTCTCGGCATAGCTGCCGACGAACGTCTCGCCCTCGCGCCGCGCGTCATGCCACTGGTTGAACGTCTGGAACTCGGCGTGCCCGACGGTGAAGACGCCGCTTTCGTCATTGAACTGGAATTCAAGGTAGCCGGAGGCGTCGTCGACCGCGATCGAACGCGGCGACCCGCCCGTCTTCGCCTGGCCGCGGCCCGGCAGCTGCCTCACGTCCGTCAGCGGGAACCACTGCGCCGACCCGGCCGGCTTCGCGCCCCATTCCTCCCAGCGGTCGATGCCGTCGAAGAAGAAGGTCGACGTGCCGGACGTGCCGATCGGCACGCGCACCATGCCGCGCCAGAGATGGTCGCCGACCAGCTCCATCGGCTGGTTGGCCGTCAGGTCGCCGGCGAGGACGACGTTCACGCCGCCCCACGGACTCCGCCCCGCACGGTAGCGGAAGAACCAGTCGCGCGTCGCGCTCAGGCGGTTCGTGACCGTGCCCGTCTCTTCCGTATAGAGCCCGCCGAGCTTCAGCGCGCGGTCGGGGTCGGCCCCCGAATAGTCGTAGTAGTCGTAGTAGGGAATCGCCGTGAAGCTTTCGTAGAAGAACTCCACGTCACCCGACTGCGCGGGCACCTCCAGCGGCGTCGAGGCCCGGTAGTCGTCGAACGGACTCAAGTCGACCGACAGCCAAGAACCGTCCGCCGGCTCAAAGCGCTGGTTCAGGTAGCGCCAGCGGTATTTCATGCGGGCGAGCAGCACCATCGCCTTCGGGTCGAGGTTCGTCACCGCGCTGACCCACGTCGCGTTCGTCGCGCGGGCGTAGATTTCGCGGTCGTTGACGGACGGGAACGGCACGTTGAACGCGCCCTCCTGACCGACCGTGAGACGCCCCGTCTTCTCGGCATCGACCCGCCCGTGCGGCTGAAGCGACACGACCGACTTCGGATACGAGACCAGCACGTTGTCCACGGCCAGGAGATACTGGACGTAGTCAAGCGACATGTTGGCATCGGCCGTCGCGCGGCGGATGCGGAAGCGCACGGGGCCGCGATAGTCCACGTTCGCGCAGATGCGGAAGAAGTTGTTGACCGTCTTGCCCTGGGCGATGTCCAGCACAACCTCGTCCGTCTCCGCAAGGCGCGTGAACGTCGCGGCCCCGTTGTCGCGCTTGAGCGGGACAAGCGCGACCTTCTGCCACCGGTCTTCCGTCAGCCGCCCGAAATCCTCGACGTTGCCGTAGGCATTCGCGCCGCGGCAGTTCGCGTCCGTCGGCGGCAGGCTCGCCCCCGTCGCCGTGTCCACGACGTTCGTCGCGATCTCGACGACGAGATGCGAAACCTCCGGCGGACACTGCGACGTCGTGCGCGTGTTGATCGCGTCGAAATAGATCGTGCCGATGCCGTTCGTGTAGCACGGCGAGTAGATCGCGGCGCCCGTCGTGTTGCGGAAGACCATCCACCCCGCCTCGACGTTCGAGCCGCCCGACGCCGTCTCGGGCGAGATCGGTCGCGCCGTTGCCGACGTCGGCAGAAACACCCGGACCTCGCCCTCGTCCGCCAAGTTGGCCTTGCTGAACGTATTGCCGAGAAGGATGTCCGTGAACCGCCACAGCACATTCGTCGCACCCGTGTCGTCCCGATAGCTGAGGCGGTGGTCTGCGCCGGGGTACTTGCGCAGGTTCGGAACGTCGGTAGAAACGGCATGCGTCCCCGTATGCGTCCAGAAGACGGCGTGTTCGGCGGCGTTCGTCTGCCAGTAGCTCTGGTCGGTCACCTCGTGTCCGGGCGCCGTGTCGTCGTTCGCGAGCAGGACACGCCCCGACAGCGTCAGGGACGGTGCCGCGCCCTTCAAATTGTCCATCGTCTGCGAGCCCAGGATGCAGAAGTCGACATGGCATTCGAGATCCTCGTATTCGAGGTTCCTGTTCACCAGCTCATAGCTGACGCGATACGCGCCGCCTTGCGTCGGCATCCCCGCCAGCGTCGCGCCCGTGCCGGCGTCAAGGAAGCGGCGGACGAACGTGCCGTCGGCGATAATCGGATCCGTGACGGTCGCGGGCGCCTCGCCTTCGTTCCACATCGTCTTCGACAAGGATGGCAGCCGCCGCCAGAAGTTGACGCGATAGCCGTTGCGCACCACGAGATCAAACCCGGCATCGACTTCATTCTGTCGCGCGTCGGCATCCGACTGCGTCCAGTCGGCGAACACCGTGTCCGGCTCGTGATCCGGCACGGTCGCCGTTGACCGCAGGCACCAGTAGAGGCGAATCAGCTGCGGCGTGGAACTGATGCGCGGCAACCGCACGTAGACGACGCTTTCGCCGCGCGCATTCCAGTCGCGCTCACCGCAGGAATAGGGCAGCACATTGCCGTCCGCATCCGTGAAGGCCAACGACTGGCCATCGACCGCGCGCGAATAGAGGAAGCCCGGCAGTCCCTTTTCCGAGAGCGTGACGCGATACGGGAAGTTTGTCAGTTCCGCCGGGGACGTGCCGACGTAAGTGAGGTTGGTGATCTCGACATAGTCAATGAAGCGGTCGCCGAGGCCGTTGACGATGCGGAAGTCGTCGTAGACGTAGCGCGGCGTCGGCACGTAGTTGCCGTCCGACGGCGTGGTCGCGCGCGCCCAGTAATGGCCAATCTCCGTCGGCTTGGCGCTGCTCCACTGCTCTTCGGCAATGCCCGCCGCCGCTTCGCCCTCCGTGTAGGCGGCATACGAGACGTCGATCGCCGCCCAGTCGGGGGTGACGTCGATGATCGGGCGCGGCGTCGCCTCGTCCGGCGTGCCGCGCATCCAGTCCTTCTGCTGGAAGCCGCCGAGCGACACCGCGACCGGCGTAATCGTAAACGAAGACGTGATGGACGTAAAAACGTAGTTGTCCGAATCCGGCGCGCTCGCGCGAATCCAGTAGTCGCCCGCATCCGTCGGGCGCGTCGCCGACCAGCCGTCGTCGGACGGGCGGCTCGACCCGCCCTTCCGCTTGTACTCGTAGAGCGGTTCGACCCACGACGGATCGACCGTGCACGTCGGTTCGGGCAACGGCGTGGCGTTATAGGCCCATCCTGCCAAGGACAGGCCGCTCAACGAGACCGGGCACTTTGCAATCGTCATCGTGACCGTGACAGCGTCCGTCGAGCCGTCCGGCCACGTCACGCCCGCCCGCAGGTGCGCCGTCGCCACATAGGTTCCCGCATTCGTCCCGACGTTGTCGCCCGACACGGAATAGAAGGCGTTCGGCGTGATCGACGCATGCGCCGTGCGGTCGTAGGTGTAGGTCACCGTCGCATCCGGCTTCGTGAAGGTGCCCTCCATCACACGGGAGATGCGGACGTAGACGACGCCGGAGCCGCCCTTGCCCGCCGCCGCCGCCGCGTTCTTGCCCGCGCCGCCGCCGCCGCCGCCGAACCCGTCCGCGCCCGCCGTCGCCTCGCCGCCGTCCGCCGGCTTGCGCCCGACGCCGCCCTGGCCGCCGCCGCCCACGCCGCCGGCGATGCCAGACGTCGCGCCCGTGACGGTCTTGTCGCAGTTGCCGCCGCCGCCGCCGCCGCCGTAGAGCGCCGCGTCGCCCGCGCCGCCCGCGAACCCCTGTCCGTCCGTCCCCGCGCCGCCCAGCTGCGGCACGCCGGCCTTGCCCTCGACCTTCTGCGCGCCGCCGCCGCCGGAGCCGCCCGCGAGGCCCGCGCCCTGACCGCCGCCGCCGCCGCCGCCCAGCGCCTCGACCCACGCCTCGCCGTCCAGCAGGATCGTCGTGCGGCCGCCGGACTCGCCCGAATAGTCGTCCGTCGCCTTCGCGCCGCCCTTGCCCGCCGCGCCGCCCGCGCCGACCGTCACCGCGTACGTGCCCGCGCCCAGCAGGCCGTCCCGCTCCACGACGCCGCCGCCGCCGCCGCCCGCGCCGCCCGCAGACGGCGACGCGCCGCCAAGGATGTTCAGCCCGCCGCCGCCGCCGCCGCCGCCCACCGCCAGCACGCGCGCCGACGCCGTCCCCGGCAACGTGAACGTCCCCGCTTCATCAGCCGTGAACTTCAGCAGGAGGTCGGAACCGACGTGGCTCACCTCGGCCGCGCCCGTGTAGGTGACGACGCCGCCGCCCGACACCGTTTCCTGACCGTCGGCCGCAGAGGCGGTGACGGCCAGCGCGCTCACGACGAGCGGCAGCAGCCCGACGAAACTTTTCATGACACTCTTCATATCGCACATTTGTTTTGAGGGCGGAAGATGCACCCCGCGCGTGGCGAGGGCACACTCCACCCAGTTTATTTCGTAGCGAATTATACCAAAAATCGCCGCGCGCGGACAAGAGCCGCGCGCGCGTTGCGCGCGCCAGGGGGACGAGGTTCGGCGGCTGCGCACCGCGCGAGCGCCTGCCTTCGGTTCGGCGGATATGCTGAACACGAAACGACGCGAACCGCGTCCGCGCCTGACGGCGACGGATCGTGGCGAGCCGCCGCCGCGCCTCAAGCCGGGCGGCTTGGCGCGCCGCCGTCCCGCCACGACCGCCCCTTCGGGCCGGGACGCGGTTGCGTCGGCACGAAAACCGCGCGTCGCGCGGACACGAAAACGCGGCAAGCCCTTCGTCGAGGCACGAAAAG
>DCMF01000024.1:0-3298 GCA_002321305.1 Verrucomicrobia bacterium UBA1629
CCCTGCAACATGGCGGACATCACGATCGAGCGCGTGGACGGCGACATGTACGATGTTGTGATCAACGTCAACGAGGATGATGTCTACATGTCCACGGGCGGAGATCTCTCCGACCTCGGCGCGCTCTTCGACGCCAACAATCGCAAGTACGATACGGACGACAAGGCGTTCGTCCTGTGAGGAGGCAGCATGTCCAAGCCCGGCACACTGGCAATACTCAAACATGGCGTCTTGCTGTGCGGCAAAACGTTTAAGACTTTCGTCGAGACCTTCAACTGGGTTGTCGACTGCCTGCGCAACATCCAGGGAGATTACGACATTTCGCCCAGCACCGGCCACATCCAAGTGACCGGCGTTTCGGACGGCCGCCCCGTCATCCGCTACGTCGCGCCCGAGAAGGAGGAGTCCGGCGGCACGGGGACCTTGACCGGCAACGCCGTGGGATCGTCGCAAATCACGCTGGACGGCGCCGTCATCAAGTCAGACCTCCCCGACGCGCCGAAATTCAAAACCTTCACGGACGGCACGACGCCCACGATCTATATCACCGAGTCTGGCGTCAAGGCGGACGAGGCGTCCATCGTCAAGGACACGGCGTCCGGCGTGCTCTCCGTCGCCGGCTTCGCGGACGCGGCCGCGAATACCGTCCCCGTCAAGACAAGCGACGGGGCGGTCGAGTGGAAGGAGGCGGCCGGCGGCAAGGTGACGGGCAACACCGCCGACTCCGTCGAGATCTCTCTCTCAGGCGCCGTCTTCCGCACGGCGGACGACTCCAACGTACAGATCAAAACGTACATGGACGGCGAGACACCCGTCATCCAAATCGGCGTGTACTATAAGTAAGGATCGTTATGTCCTTCACGAAAAAATCGGATTATCATTATTGCGACGTCTCGGACGTGGACGAGGCTCTGCTCGGCGTGCCGCGCTATCCCCGTCGCAAGGGCGAGGACAAGCATACGCTGCGGATCTGCGACAAGGCGTATCTGTCCGAGGCGTATCTCTCGCGCGCCTGCTTTTGGGCCGGCGTAAATATCACGCCGGGCGTGATCGCGTACCCGATCGGCGACATCCCTTGGGCGCTGGACAATCAGATACGCGCGTTCGGCACGCGCTATTGGCCGACCGCAGACTGGACCAACGCGGCGTGGCTTACGCGCTGGGCGTCTAAGCCGAAGACTGGCGTCGCGTACAGCACGCTGCAGGCGTGCATCACCAACGCGTTGCCGCCGTGCGACACGTTGGAGTACATCCTGGGTGGGGGGTGGTATGTCGCGCCGGGCGACGCGTTGCTTGCGGACAAGATTGCGGATGCTTATACGTGGTCAACCGAGCTGAGATACTACAGGTGCTCCGTGTCGCCACTCTACTCCTTGGGCGAATCCCCCACCTATCAATATGGCGACATCTCCAATGCCGGGAATTTCCAGCCTTGCATCAAAACCGCAATCGCCTACAAGCTGAGGCGATATGAGTCGTCGGACACGGGAGCGGCGACCGAGGAAATGAAGGCGCTCAACGGCGAGGGCATGACGTTGCAGACGTCTCCGTTTTTCTCGATCTCGCTGTCCGAGCCGGCGAGATCGTGCCTGACGGACATTTGCGTCTATGCCTTGTGCGAGTTTAATCCGGTCGACATGACGGGGGCCAAAACGCAATATCAGTTTGTCGCGCTGCAAAACGGCGACGGGCCGTCGGGGTCCCTGTCGATTGTCTTGGCCGGCAAGGCGATCTTCCCGGTCGAGACGGCCACAGGCTCTGATTACACGCTGACCCATCGCGAGTTTCACGTGAGGATCATCGACCTGTATGTCTCCGCCGAGACAAAAGTCTTGCTGGACTGATTGCCCGCTACTTGATCGCGCGGGCGATGACCTTGGCGATCTCGACGGCCGCGCGGCAGGCGATCCACCAGCACGCAACCGTCGTCGCGCACCGCGCGATAATATCCAGTGCGAGTATCATCCATCTCTTCATTTCGTCTCTCCTTTGTTGTCGTTGTGCGCGGCGCGCTCGAGCGCGGCTCGCGTCTCCGCCAAATGCTCGTCGTGGTCGTAGCGGCGCGCCGTCGCGTCCTCCGTGTGGCCGAGGATACGCTTGCGCGTCTCGATGTCCACGCCTGCTGCGGCCAATCGCGTCGCGGCCGTGTGCCGCCACGAGTGGACGCTGTACCCCGGCTTGTCCAGCCCCGCCGCCCGCAGGACGGGACGGAAGCTGAGGGCGTTGTTGCCGCCGGCCGAACGTTTGGCGTACCGCTCGGCGTGCGCCGGGAAGTACCAGTCCCCCGTGTCGGGGACGGACGCGAGCGCGGCCGCGACCTCGTCCGTCAACGGGATCGCGACGGCGATGCCGTGCCGGCGCGTTTTGTGCGGGGCGAGCCGGATCACGCCGTCCACGACCTCGCGGCGCATCAGCCGCGCGACGTCGCCGTACCGCAGGCCCGTCCCCCGCATGACCATGCAGATCGCCCACCACTGCTTGCCGACGGCCTTCGCGGCCGCCAAGACACGCTCCTCTTCCGCCGGGGTAAACGCCAGCCCGCGACGGCCATCCGTGTCGCGCGGGGCGAGCTTGTGCCACGGATTGGCCAATCCCTCCTCGGACCGCGCAAGCATCGTCCACACGGCTGCAAGCTCGCCCAGGATGTTCGCCCGCGTCTTGGTGCGCAGCCCCTCGCCGGCGAGGTCCGCCGCGAACGCGGCCGCGACCGGACCCGTCACGCCGTCCACCGTCTCCACGGTCGGACGCTTCGCGCGCAGCCACCGCGTCAGCCGCTCGTAGATCTTGCCTCGCCTGCGCAGTGTCAGTGGCGCGACCGTGCGCCCCGTCGCCGTCGCGAGGCGGCAGTACTCGTCCCATGCCGCGCCGATCGGCAGCCCGGCTGGACGCGCCTCTGCGGCCTCGCCGTATATTGCCCGCAGGATCTCCACGGCGCGCGCGTACGTTGGCGCGCTCGCGGCGGTCTGCAGCTGCCGCAAAAACGCCTCCGCGGCCCGCTTGTCCCGGCACCCCGTGGACAGCCGATGCCGCTTCCCGCGCCGGGTAAAGTCCACTTTCCAGATATTTCCGTCTTTGACCAGTTTCATCTTTGCTCCTTGGTTGTCGACATTGTTGTCTACATTATACACTATCGATCGCATCTCGTCACCCCCTCGACACCCCTCCCAGCGCGCCGCCCCGACCATAATGTAAAAAAAATAACGGATTTGCATCCGTTATCATCAATTATCTAGGGGATTTGGTGGCGGAGAGAGAGGGATTCGAACCGCCGGGGGAGTTCGGCAAGTACCGTATTTAT
>DCMF01000024.1:3359-4197 GCA_002321305.1 Verrucomicrobia bacterium UBA1629
ATAAATACGGTACTTGCCGAACATGGTTATCGACACCTTTATCGACACCCCCCGGCGGTCCGGATTTCCGCCGCCCGCGGGGCTGCAGGTCAGTCCAGCACGCGCGGGATCGCGGCTGCGGCCCGTGCTGCCGCCTCGCGCTTTTCGCGGCGTTCCGCGATCGTGCGGATCGCGCGCAGGCTCTCGGCTGCGGATATGATCGCGCTGTACAGCTTGACCCAGCCGACTATCAGCAGCACTAGGACGGCGATGCCCACGACCGCGCCTATCAGATTTACCAGCAATGCGGTTCCTTCATCCATTTTCTGTTTCTCCTTCTTTTTTTACTTGCGCAAAATCGCGCGTATATGCCTAATATTATACACTTTCTGCGGCCGAAAAAAAAGTGAAAAAAAATGAAAATACCCTATTGCAACGATAACCGAAATATGGTATAATAGTGTCATAAACAACGGGGGGAAAGGCGAAGCCACGGTGGCGACGCCCGAAGCCCGAAGAAAGGAACAGCAAAATGAGGAAAATCAACTACTACGTAATCGGCGGACAATACGAGTTTTTCTGCCACGGCGGGACGCCGACCCTGCTGGGCGCGAAGCGCCTGGCCCGCAAGTGCCAGGAGTACTGGGATAACTGGGCGGGCTGGCATACGCCGGACATATACGCCGCGGAAGACTGCCGCCGCCTGGACAACGGAGACATCGTCCCGGACCGCGAAACGCAGGACGCGCGGCCGGTTGCGACCTGGGACAGCGACAACCGGCGCTGGGTAGAGGATTGACAAACCGCGCCCCCCGGAAGGAACAGCAACGAATCCAACAGGGGGGCGACATACATCTTA
>DCMF01000024.1:4313-16264 GCA_002321305.1 Verrucomicrobia bacterium UBA1629
AAAAAATGCAAGAAAAAAATCAACAGCTAGCGGACTACGGCCGGCAGGGGATGGCGTCGCGCTGGGGCGGACGAGGCAAGTCCAAGCTCGTCCGCGTGGATCCGGACGCGGCGGACTTGCTGGCGCGTATCCCGGAGCGCGATCGGCGCCGCGTCGCCTCCACGGCCGTCCGCACCGCCGCGAAGCACTACCTCGACGGCCGCGGCTAAAAAAAATTAGGTAAGTGGCAAAATTTCCGCTTGCAAGGTGGGAACAACCTGTGGTATAATAGTGCGCAGACAACGGAGATAGCAACAATGAGTGACAAACTAGCAATGGTTGCCTTGGATAAGGTGGAGGTCAAATTCTCGATGCGCGTCGAGACGGTTGTCCGCTTGCGCCGGATTATGGCGGAGTGTGGCCTGAAGTCTCTATCCGCGATCGTCAACGCGCTGCTTGAGGAGGCCGTGCGCGACGTCCGTCTAACCAAGGACGACATCGACACCATCCACGAGATGATGGTCAAGAACCTCGAGAAGCGCAACGAGCGCAAAGCCAAGAAAGGGATCAAGTAATGGATATGGTCGAAATGAAACTGGAATTTCCCTGCACGCTTTTTGCGCGTCTTGCGAAGCGGGCGGCGAAGAACGGAATGACGCCTGGGGACTATCTCTCTTTTTTGTTGACGGAGAAGGTGGGTACAACCCAAGACTTTTCTTCGACTTCTGCGGGTTGTTCCCACCCGCAGGGCGACGCAGGATTTTCCGGCGGGGTGCGCCCGAGCGCAGTAAAGGCCGAAGCACCAAACGGGGACGCCGAAACGGCTCGAGACGCGTAGGGGGAATCCGTGGCGTCGCGGGGACGCTGTACACCGGCAAAGACCCCGCCGCCCAGACCGACAGGCGTACTACTACTAGCGGTGGCAGCCGGAGAGACGGCAGAATTTGACAACCAAGGAGATGACAAAATGAAGATGGCAAAAGAAATTTTGGGCGTGGCGATCAAGACGCTTGCGCTCCTCGCGCTGGCCGCGCTGTGCTGGCTCGCGCTGTACCTGACGCCGGACCAAATGTCCGGTGAATATGACTGGGCGGCCGCAGAAGGAAAGGCGGTGGCGCAATGAAGGTCTGGGCGACGATGAAGGACATCAAGGCGGAAATCGCGGCCGTGCCGGACAACTGGCTGGACCGCTTTGCGGCGGCCGAGCCGGAGAACATCCGCAAGGTCGCGTCCGCCCGCAACGGCAAGCTCCTCTACCGCGTCAGCGCCGTGCTGGACGCGATCGAGCAGCGCAAATATTTTACAGGATTTCCGGCGGACGAGTCCGTCGGCGCGGGCGACGGCCTTCCATCTTCAGCCGTTCCGCCCGCGGAATTTTCCGCCGCCGAAGGGGGTGTGCAGTGACGTTCGTCCCCGGCACGGCGTACCTGGCGCTTCCGCGCAAATCGTGCGCGGCGCGCACGCCACTCGTCTGCCTGTCGTGCGCGGACGGCGTCGCCGTCTTTGCGTCCGTCAAGCGTCTCGCGCCTGCGGCCGTGACGCCGTTCAGCGCGTCCGCCTGCGCGACCGTCTCGATCGACGGCGACGAGTATGATGTTTGCTCCGACCACATGATCGCAGGGGGTGTACGGTGACCGTCCAGGATTTTCTCTCGCGCCTAAAGGGCGTGCGGCAGACGGGGACGGACAAGTGGGTCGCGTGCTGTCCGGCGCACGACGACGACAACCCGTCCCTGGGCGTCGCCGTCGGATCTGACGGTCGCATACTCGTCCACTGCTACACGGGTTGCACGGCCGAGCAGGTCGTGCAGGCGATGGGGCTCACGCTGCGCGACCTGATGCCAGAGACGGCCGCGTCGCACTATGCGCCGCGCATCGCGCCGAAGTCCGTCGCACCTGTGGCCGAGGTGGAGCCCAAGCCGAAGGCGAAGTGTGGACGCTCCCACGGTCGGCTCGTCGCGACCTACGACTACAAGGATGAGCAAGGCACGATCCTCTACCGCGTCGAGCGGCGCGTCCGGGAGGACGGCAAGAAGACCTTTGTCCAGCTGCACCCCGACCCGAAGTCTCCATTCGGCTGGGGCTACGGCGTCAGCTCCGTCGGCGTCCGCAAGGTCCCGTACAAACTGCCGCGCGTGTTGGCCGCGGTGAAGTCGGGCAAGACCATCTTGATCGTCGAGGGGGAGAAGGACGTGCAGACGGTCGAGCGCGTCCTGGGTTGCGTCGCCACGTGCAACTCGGGCGGCGCCGGGAAGTGGGAAGCCGGCTGGGGCAAGTATTTCGCGGGCGCGAAGTCCATCCTGATCATCGCGGACAACGACGCGGAGACGAAGACGGTGCGTGGGAAGACGGTGTGCTTCGCGCCCGGACAGAAGCACGCCTGCCGCGTCGAAGCCTTGCTGCGCGCGGACGGCGTCGCGTGCCCGATCCGCAAGATGGTCATGCCGTGCGTCAACGGCGAGAAGGTCAAGGACTTTACGGACTGGGCGGAGGCGGTGGTGTCCAGCGGCGGCGAGGCGGACGCGGAGTCGTTTGCGCTCGCGATCAAATCCGCCGCGCCGTGGCCGGAGCGTTGGAATTTCGGGCTGGACGGCGAGCCGCCCGCGTCGTTTTGGCAGGCGGCCGCCGAAGCGGGTGCGGCCGAAGCGCCCGCCCTGGCGGACGGCGCGACCGGCGCGGACGGCGTGCGGCTTGAGTCCGACCGGCACGGCCGGTTCGGGCGGAGGCTCCCCCGCGCCCCCAAGGATACCGCCGACAAGATCGAGGTGGCGTTCGCCATCGACCAGGGGCACAAGGTCACGCTGACGATCGACGCGGCGTGCACGGTCGGCTACAATTTTTCCCAGTGCCTCGGGTTGGCTATGCGCGCCTTTCCCAATCTGCAGATGCCGCGCGATATGTTCGTCCGGCTCAAATCTTTCGTCGCCGCCGAATGGCTGCTGGCGCGCGGCTCGTTCTTCTGGGACGTGCAGGCGAGGTCGTTCGCCTCGTGCTATTTTTTGGACCGCGACGAGAAGCGGTGCAGCCTGATGCGCATCGAGTCCGACGAGTTCTACGCGTTCGTCGCCTCGGCCGCCGCACTGGAGGACGTCGACCCGAAGAAGGGCGATCTCAAGCGCATCCTCGGCATCGTGCGGCAAATGGCGATGTCCGAAGAGTATGCGCAGGGCATTGCGCCGTCCAACCAATGGGACCGGCGCGGCGACACGATCTACATCTCGTCCGGCGACGACCGCATGTATCGCATCGCGCCCGGGAAAATCGAGAATGTGCAGAACGGGACGGACGGCGTCGTGTTCCTGCGCGGACAGACGCTCGCGCCGTGGAAGCTGCTGGACGGCGACGGAGTCGACCCGTTCGACGATGCGCGGCTCTTCGCCAATGCGGCGTGGGAGGATGCGTCGGGCAAGATGAACATCCGGCTGTGGTATCTCAACCTCTTCGCTTGCCACCGGACGAAGCCCGTCATGCTGATCACGGGCAAGATGCAGTCCGGCAAGACGCGCATGGCGACGGGCATCAAGGAGATACTCTTCATGCGCGTCCAAGGGGAGCAAGACAAGGCGACGCAGACGGTCGAGGATACGGACAAGAGTCTGGAGGGATTTTGGACCACGCTTAACGGCGGCAAGCTGGAAGTCTTCGACAACGTCGACACTAAAGTCAAGTGGTTTTCGGACGCAATCCAAAACGCGGCGACGGGCGGACAAATTAAGCGGCGCACGATGTATACAAACACGGGCGTCACGATTTTGCGCGCGAACGCCAACGTGATCTTGACGTCCAACAGTCCGCTCTTCTCAACGGACGGCAACGGCGGCTTGGCGGACCGCCTAATCACGGTCAACCTCGGGACGACGCGCACGTTGTCCGAGGAGGAAGAGCTCACGCGCCAAATCGCCGAACGGCGAAACGCGTACCTCACATGGACGGCGCGCGTGCTGGCCAAGGCGCTGGCCGACACGACCACGGACGACGGCAGCATCAACAAGCGCCATCCGGACTACGGCAAGTTCTCGTTAAAGTGCGGTCGGGCGCTTGGGTGCGTGGACGAAGTCAAGGCGGCGTTGGGTGCGGCCGAGGCGGACAAGGCGCTACTGCCGCTTCGCACGGACGTGGTGACGGCCGAGCTGCTGGGCGTCCTCGCGGACCATGATCCGCCGTACGAGATGCGCTTCACCTCGGGTGAGATGAGCGACGCCATCGTGGCCCGTATGGGCGACGAGGCGGACGATAAGACGCGCTCGATCTACAACTCGCGCCGCGTCGGCAATGCGATAAAGCGGTATATACGCCAACTTAACTTACTCTTCAACATGCGCGAGCCCCGCATCAGTGCGGGGAAGAGCCTCTACGAATTCGACGGACTCACCGATTTGGGTAAGCTGGTCCTCTCGCGCTCTCCAAACATCAATCACGATGTGGTGGGTTTGGTGGATTCCAAGCCCAGTTTACAACCTTTAATGCGCGAGTGCGGGGGCGCGGGGGAAGATAGGGAAACGCCATTAGAACCCACCAAACCCACCAGTGCGGATTTAGGGGAGGGTATTATGCGCGCGCGCGATATAGATAATTCTTTTTTGCGCAAAGAAGAAAAGAAAGGAAAAGAAGAATGGGAATTGGATCTCTGATAACAGGCGAGCATCTTTGGGACTGGCTCGTCCGGGAAGGCGGCTTCGTCCACACCTTCGCCGATGGATCGATGAAGGTCCGCTTCAACCGCGGCCGCGTCCCGTCCGACGCTCTGCGCGCCGCGCTCGCCGCCAATCGCGCCGCGCTCAAGGATTACGTGCGCGAGATGCATGCGCGCCGCGATCGCGCCGCGTCTCAGCCACTCCCCCGGCTTAGGTACTGTCACACACCTCAAACCCCCGCCCCTAACGGCGGCAGTGCCGGAAAATCACTGACTAACGAAAAAGGAGTCTGAGATGAAGCAGGTAGATGTGCGATTACTTGAAATGTATACGGCGTTGTTGTCGGCGGTCGATCTGCGCACGGCCGCACTAACTGAACGGCAGGTTGAGGGGGTCTGCCGGGCTATGGTGAAGAACGCCAGGATTGCGCTTGCGGTTTTTGACATGGAAACAAACAAGGAGAAATAAATATGGAAAAAGAAAAGAAGTACGACAACAATATGCGCGGTGCGCTGTTCCGGGCCGACCGAAAAAACGACCGGGCGCCCATCGCGTCCGGCACCCTGACCGTGGAGGGCGTGGAGTTGCACCTCTCCGTATGGCCGAAGTGCACGTCCAAGGGCGGGTGTGTGTACAATCCCGTCTCGGTCGAGTACAAGTTTGGGGAGCCTCGCAAGCTTGCCCCCTTTGACGCGCCCGCGGAGACGCCTGCCACGCCTGCGCAGGACGCGGGTGACCTGCCGTTCTGAGGGGCCTCGCCATGACGTCGACCGAGACTGAGATCGTGCGCGAGGCCGTGCGGGTGCTGGCGTATCGGCCGAACCGTGGCGGGCGCGAACGCCGCGCCCTCGCGCTCCTGCGCACGCTGCTGACCAAATCGGATTACGCGGCGACCGTGGCCGAAGCCCGTGCCGCCTGGAAGGAGAAAAATGGAAGCAAGTCCTGATACCGTCGCCTTGGCGGACTACACGGAAGACCCCGCGAACTACTCGCACGCGACCGAGGACGCCTTCGCCCGGCTCGTGGAGAAGGTGCGCGCCGTCCCGGACGGCCTGCGCGCCCAGCGCATCGCCTACGTGACGGACGACCCGCGCGCCCCGCGTCTCGTGATCGCGGGGAACAAGCGCCTGCGCGCCCTGCGCAAAATCTACGGGGACGACGGCCGCGTCCCGGCAGAATGGTTTGTCGACGTCACGGCGATGACGCCCGCGCTCCGGCGCGAGTTCGCCGTCGTGACCAATGTCAACGAGGGGCGCTGGGTCGTGGACGGCCTGCGCCGCCTGCTCTCCGACGCCGAGCTGCGTGCCCTGCTGGACGAGAAGACGGCGGCGGACCTGCTCGACGCCGTCGCCTCGCCACAGCGCATTGGCGAGGGCGAAGAGGTCGAGCTCTCCGACGCCCCGACGGACATCAAGCTCGTCGTGGAGATCCCGTCCGCTCTCGCGCCCGCCGTGCGCGGACTGCTCGCCCGCTACGACAACGACCCCGCCCGCGCCCTCGTGCGCCTCGCCCAGGAAAGGACCGCCGCAAAATGAAACCGGAAAAACTCTGCCTCTCGACCTTCGCGGAGAACCCCGACAATCCGCAGACCGTGCTGCCGGAAGACTTCGACCGCCTCGTCGAGAAGGTGCGCCGCAATCCCGACGGCCTGCGCGCGCACCGTCTCGCGTACGTGACGGACCACCCCGCCGGCCCGCGCGTCGTGATCGCGGGGAACAAGCGCCTGCGCGCCCTCAAGCGCATCTACGGCGAGCGCGGCATGATCCCCGTCGAATGGACGCAGGACGTGACCGCGCTCCCCGCGCGCGAACGCGCCATCTTCCTCGTCTCGTCCAACGTCGTGGAAGGCGAGTTCGACGCGGACCGCCTCCTGGCGGACTTCGGCGTCGAGCCCCTCGCGCCGCTCGTCGGGCCGGACATGCTCGCGCGGCTCGTCGAGAAGGCGGAGACGGCGACGCCCGCCGAACCCGAGACCGTCAAGCTCACCTTCGCGCTTTCGCCCGAGGACTTCCTGGACGTCTCGGACTTCCTGCGGCGCTACGACCCCGACCCGTCCGCGGCCTTCGCCCGGCTCGTCCGCGAAGAGACGGAAGGAGGCGCGGCATGAGCGAGACGCACCGCTTCCCTTATCGCTGGAAACTTGCGGACGGATTTCCTGCCCGCGGCGTCCCCGCGCACGGCGCGACCGTGTTCGGGACGTTCATTTGCGGCGGCGGCTCGTCCATGGGCTACAAGCTCGCCGGGTACGACCACCTCGGCGGCGTTGAGATCGATCCGAAGGTCGCCGCGACCTATCGCGCAAACCTTCACCCGCTCTATCTCTACGTGGAGGACCTGCGCGTCTTCAACGCCCGCACGGACCTGCCGGACGAACTCTACCGGCTCGACCTGCTGGACGGCTCGCCGCCCTGCACAACCTTCTCCATGTCAGGCGACCGCGAGAAGGCGTGGGGGCGCGAGAAGAGATTCTCCGAAGGCCAGGCGCGGCAGACGCTGGACGATCTCGTCTTCGTCTACTGCGACACGATCGCGAAACTCCGGCCGCGCGTCTGCCTGCTGGAGAATGTCGCGGGGCTTCTGCGCGGCAACGCCAAAAGCTATGCGCGGCGTATCGTCTCCCGACTCGAGTCGGTCGGCTATCGCGTCCAGGTGTTCGACCTCTTCGCCGCGCGGATGGGCGTACCGCAACTCCGCGAGCGTGTGTTCTTCATCGGCCTGCGGCGCGACCTCGCGGACGTGTTGCCGCCGCTCGCGCTACGTTTCGGAGAACCGACGATTTCGTTCGGCGAAATCCGCGACCGCGAGGACATGACGCCCAATCTTGGGCCGCGCATAGAAGCGGTTGTTCGCGCCGCGTCGTCGGGCGACCGCAAACTTAGTGATACGCGGGAGCGCCTGGACGGGATGAGTGTTGGCTTTAACTCTATCTATGTCCGCGACGGAAACGTCCTGCCGACATTGTCGACCGTCGAGTGCCTGATCATTCCCGATGTCCCGCGCTATGTCAATTCGGCCGAGCGCGTCCGCGCGTCTTCGTTCCCGCAGGATTATGCGTTCGCTTCGCGCGCGCAACTGGCGTTCATGACGGGCATGTGCGTGCCGCCCGTCATGACGGCCAATATCGCCTACGAAATCTACTTGCAGTGGCTATCTAAACCGGAAGGAGGCGAGGCATGAGCGAGACGCCACCCGCGACGCCGAAGCACTCGCGCCAGTACGACGCGTTCGCCGCCAAATTCGCGCGGCGCGAAAGCTCGGACGATTGCTTCACGCCGCCGAACATCTACGAGGCCGTCGTCAAGTGGTGCGAGGAGAAATACGGCGTCGACCGCGCGAAAATCGTCCGGCCCTTCTGTCCGGGCGGCGACTTCGAGAATTTTGATTACCCGACGGACTGCGTGGTGCTGGACAATCCACCGTTTTCCATCCTGCGCAAAATCGTCCGCTGGTATTCCGCGCGGCGTATCAAGTTTTTCCTCTTTTGCCAGTCGCTGACCGCGCTCTGCTTGATCAAGTGCGAGGACGCGACGCTCATCGCGATTAACACGTCTGTTGTATATGACAATGGCGCGAAGGTGCACACCGGCTTTATCCACAATCTGGGCGACCGTTCTGTCCTCGCGGAGGCGGCGCCGGACCTCGCAGCCGTAGTCAAGTCGCTGAACGAAGTCAACTGCAAACAGCGCAAGGTGTCTTTACGCGCGACGAAAAAGCGCACGCTCGTCTATCCGCCGTGCCTGCTTCAGCCGTCTCAATTGGAAAAGCTTTCCGCGGAAGGCATTCCGTTCTCCTTGCGACGGAAGGACGCTGTTATCGTCGGCTCCATCGGGGGGCACGAGATTTTTGGGGCCGGCTTGCTCCTCTCGGACGCTGTCGCCGACGACCTCGCCCGCGCTCGTGCGAAGCTGGCGCGACTGCAAGAGGTCCGCCTGACGCCGGCCGAACAAGCCCTGCAGAAATCCCTCGGCAAGCAATGACGGACCTCGAGCAGATTGCCGCGCTGGCCGCGCAGGGCGTCGGCCGCCGGAACGCCGAGGCGACGGTCGGCCATGTCTTCACGCCGTCCGAGCTGGCCGCGTTCCGTCGTGCGCAGACCATCCGCCAGCTGCGGATCGCGCAGAAGAAGGCGCGCGGTCCGATGTCCATTGCCGAACGCGTCCGGCGCCACGTCGCCGCGGCGAACGAGGTGCCCGCCTTCGACCCTCGCCCGCGCCACCCGCGGCTGAAGGAGCGCTGCCGCAACGACCTCGCGCTCTTCGGCTGGATGTATTGCCGCGCCGTCCTCCTGCACGCGCCGTCTCCCGCGCTGCGCGACGGCCTGATCAAGTCCGCCCAGGAGATCATCCTCTCCGGCGGGCAAGCCGTCAAGCTGTACGGCCGAGGCACCGGCAAGACGTCCTGGGTTGTCTACATCGCCGCCGTCTGGGCGATATTGTACGGCCACCGCCGCTATATCGTGCTCGTCTCCGCCAACGGCAAGCAGGCCAAGAAAAACCTGAAGACCATCAAGCGCATCCTCGCGCGCTCGCCCGGCATCCGCGCGGACTTCCCCGCCGTCGCCGTCGCTCTGCGCGAACTCGGCGAGGTCGCCCAGCGCGCCGCCTCGCAGACCTGGCACGGCGAGCCGACGGACGTCGAGTGGTCGTCCGAGCAAATCAAGCTGCCCATGCTGCGCGACGCGGACGGACGCCCGATGGACGCGGGGTGCGGCGCGATCGTCGGCTCGGTCGGCATCGGCGGCGCGATCCGCGGCGCGAACGAGGGCGGACAGCGTCCGGACTTCCTCCTCCTCGACGACCCGCAGACGCGCAAGATCGCGCACTCGCCGTCCCTCGTCGCGGACGTCATCGGCTACATCCACAACGACGCCCTGCAGCTCGCCGGTCACGACCGCCGCATTTCCGCCTTCGTCACCATCACGCCGCAGTGCTACGGCGACGTCTCGACGGAACTCACCTCGCAGACCAAGCACCCAGAGTGGGACGTCACCTGCGAGCCGTTCGTCACCGCGACACCCCCGGGCTGGGACGACCTGCTCGACGAGTACGACCACGTCTACGCCGAGGATGCGCACAACCACGACCACGCCTTCTCGCGGTCGCGCGCGTGGTATCTCGCGAACCGCGAACGCTTCGCCGGCACCGTCGTGATCGACCCCGAGCAGTACGACCACAAGCTCGAGATCGACGCCATCCACCACCTCCTCAACCAGCACGCCACGCTGGGGGCGCAGGCGTTCGACGCGGAAATCATGATGCGCGTCGCGGACCGCGCGACGGAACTCGCCATCACGCCGGACCTCGTGGCGAACGCCGTCAACGGCACGCCGCGCCGCGTGCTGCCGCCCGGCACGGATTGCGCCGTCGCCTTTTGCGACATCAACATCCGCCGCGGCTCGGGCCTTTCCTGGGTGGTCGTCGCCTTCGGTTCGGGACGCGTCGCCGCCGTCGTGGACTACGGCCGCTACCCGTCCACCGGCGCGCTCGTCCCGCCCAACGCCTCGACGCTCGAGCGGGACAACCGCGTCGCCGAAGGCATCCGCACCATCGTCGCGGGCATGCGCGATATGTGCGATGCGGGCAAGCCCGGACACCTGCGCGACGCCCGCGGACGCCCCGTCGCCATCCGTGCACTCGCTTTCGACCGCGGCTACCTGCCGGACGTCGTCCACCGCACGCTGTACGTCTTGACGCATTCGCTCTCCCTGCCGTTCGTCGTCTGCGAGACGCGCGGCTTCGGCTGGAACCGCTTCGGCGTGCGCAAAGGCGATATGCTCCGGCTGGGCGACCACATCTTCGCGACGCGCTCCCCGACCGGCGCCGACTACCTCGCGCAGATGTCGCCCTACTGGAAGGAGATCATGCAGGCGTCCTTCCTCGAGACGCCGCTCATGCCGGGGTCGCTCTCGCTCTTCGGCAAGACGCCGACCGGCCCGGGACACGACCACTACGTGCTCGCGCAGGAGATCTGCAACGAGAAGCTCGTGCGCAAGTACACGGTCGAGCGCGCGGGCCGCACGGAGACGGCGTGGGACTGGGCGACCTCGGGCGAGAACCATTTCGGCGACGCGCTCACGGGCGCGTTCGCGGTCGGCTCGTGGTACCGCTGCTACGACAACCTCAGCGCGGTGCTCGACCCCGTCATCCGCCGGCCGCTACCGAAGACGGCGCAGATGGACCTCTTCGACCCGCGCGACAATGGCGCGATAACCGGCTACCTCTCCGTCGACGAGGCGGCCGCGGCCGCCGCCGAACCCGCGCCCGTCCCCGCGCGCCTCGCGCCGCGCCGTCGCCGACGCGGCGGCTATCGGTTGGCCTAGATTTCAAACCGACGGTAGGGGCGGCAGCCCCTGCCGCCCGAAAAAAAAGGAAAAACGAAAATGGATACGGAAGCTAAGACGGTATTTGCACGCGCGCAGGAACTCGCGCAGGATCTGTTCGCCTTCGCGCAGGACTACAACCGCACGGCGTGTTTGGTGGACGTTTACCGCAACGCCCTGCTGGAGATCGACGCGATTGCGAACGCGGAAGGGCAGGTCGTGACGGATGACCTGACCGTGCGCCTACGCAAAATCATCCACGCCGTCAACGAGGCGGACGTGCAGGCGAAGCGCATCATGTCCACACGAAAGGAAGGTGCGAAATGAAGAAGAAGACCACGACTGAACTGCAAGCCCTCGCGGACGGCGCGCCCGCCGCGCAGGCCCTGCGGCAAATCAAGCGCGTCAAGACCGTGCTGAACCGCTACGCCCGCGAAGTCGCGGACGGCGATTGGGCGGACGCGGAAGCGGCGCTGTCCGAGATCGCCGCCATCGTCGGATGCGACGCCGCGCGGGAGGTCGCGCCGGAATGGTGATCCGCCAAAACGAGTACTGCCCCGTCTGCGGCACGGTCAACCCGTGGCGCAAGTACAAGTCCGTCCGGGGCGAGCACGGCGAACGGCGCGTATACGTCAAGTGCCGCGCGTGCGGAAAAAACGAACAGGTTGTCTACGTCGACGCAAAGGAGGAACACCATGCCTAAACCCTATGTGCGCAGTGCAGATCTGACACCGGAAGCACGCGCCAAGCGTCGCGCCAAGACGCGCGAGTACATGCGCCGCTACCGCGCGAAGCAATCCCCGAAGTGGCGCGCGAAGGAGCGCGAGGCGAACCGCGTGCGGTCGATCGCCCGTTATCACGCGGCGCACCCGGACGCGAAATACCGCACCCACAAGCCAAAAAAGTCCGAGCCGGTCCGCGCGTCGCGCAAGCGCACGCCGGGACAGCTGCATTGGGCGAAGGAGAAACAGCGCGACCTCGCCGTCGCGCGCGAGATGACGCGGATCGCTTGGGCGCCGC
>DCMF01000006.1:0-28744 GCA_002321305.1 Verrucomicrobia bacterium UBA1629
GGTCCACCGCAACGAGCATCCGCTTTTCAAGACGCCGCCGGAGAAGGCAACGCGGCGCAGGCTCGTGCTGGCGGACGAGTCGCGCGCCCAGCTCGTCGTCTATGACAGCTGCAACGCGAAGGAGCGCTTCACGGTGCCGGCGGAGAAGCCGATGTGGGATCTGAAAAGGGTTGGGCCTGACCTCTACCGCGTGGTCGTCCGGCGCGGGTTCATGGTGATCGACATCGCCCGGCGCAGGGTCGTGGAGACGTTCCGCCATCCGCGCCTCAACGAGCTGACGGCGGTCTGCGACCTGCCGGACGGCGGTTTTCTCGCGTGCGTGAGTCCCGGCGGCTACGGCAAGACGAACGACATCGAAGTCGTCGCCTTCTCGTCCGGCCGGAAGATGCGCCGCGCGTGGACGTTTCCGGGGCTCTTTAACTCGCGGTCGATGGTGCGCCTGCCGGACGGCGAGCTGCTCATCACCTACGAGCACGGCTTCGTGCGGGCGCGGCTCGGCGACGGGCCGGCGGGCGAGGTCGTGCAGACGTTCCTCCAGCCGTCCGGGCGGAACCTCTTCGAGGTCGTCCCGGACAGGGCCGGCACGGGCTACTGGGCGGGCACAGGCTACGGGGCGGAACTCGTCCACTTCACGGCGGACGGCGCGGCCGACAAGGTCTGGCAGGCCGAACAGGAGCCGGGGCGACGGAACGTCTTCTATGCCCAGCCGCAGGAACTGGCGAACGGGCACGTCTACGTCTGCAACTGGACGGGGCACGGCTGGGAGGACTCCAAGCGCGGCTGGCAAGTGCTGGAGTTCGACGGGAACGGCAAGGTCGTCTGGCATCTCGATGACTGGGAGATGTTCGGTTCTCTGAGCGGCATCGACGTGCAGGAGAACCCTTGAGTGCGGCGTCTCTGGCGACGATGAGGCGATTGCTCCTCTTGCGTGGGCGGTGGCCGTGAACGGGGGTGTTCGCCGGACTTGACGCAGACGGAGTTTGGAACGGAAATTTGGTATAATGTGCGGCATGAAGCGGACGATACCCTATGGCGTGATGAACTGGGAAGAGGTCGTGCGCGAGTGCTACCTCGTGGACAACACAGCCTACATCCGTGCGCTGGAGGACGTGAAGACGCCCGTCTTCCTGCGCCCGAAGCGCTTCGGCAAGTCGCTCTGGTGCTCGATGCTCGGTGGGGCGGACGTACTTCACGGGCGTCCTCCCGATCACGCTCGACGACCTCTCCATCGGCTTCAACGTCGGCACGGTCGTGAACCTCGACGAGGATAAGCTCGGCATCGTCGGCTTCACCGAGGCGCAGGTCGCGAAGTACGTCGCGGAGATATTCGCCGACAACGGCTTCGACCCGTCCCTGATGCCGACCGTCCTCGCCGACCTCAGGGCGTTCTACGACGGCTACCGCTTCCTGCCGGGCGCGGAGCCGCTCTACAACGCGACGATCTGCAACTGGTACCTCTTCAACCTCGTCTCGAACAAGGGCGCGCAGCCGGACCTCGTGATCGACGCGAACGTGCGCACGGACGTCGGGTGGATCCGTCGGCTCGCGGGCGGCGGGGCGAACGCGCTCGCCCGCGTGCGCGCCTACGTCGAGCGCGGCGAGGGCGAGGCTGCTTCCCGCAGCGGCCTCGCCGCGAAGTTCGGCCGCATAAAGTTTGATTTCGAGGCGGCATTCCCTTACTATCTCTATTACCTCGGATATCTGACGTTTAAAGATCCGTTCACCCTTGCGATCCCGAACCTTGCCGTTCGCCAATTGTTGGCTGAAGTCATTCAGAGCTGATGGCGGTCGACCGTATCAAAGATCCTCTCTACCGCGACTCGCTGCCGCGCCGACCCGGCTGGAAACACCCCGTCGAGACGTATGTCGTCGAGGTCTGCGGCAACCGGGGCTACAACTGGTTCACTGTCATCTGACCGACTGCGCATCGAAGGTGGCATCTGCAGTCGCAGTTGGCCCCTGAGAAGCGGCGTCAGCCACCCCCTTGACCGCAACTGCGATTTTCAGGATAATTCGTCCCCTCATGAAAATGCTGATGGTTGCGACAATGATGACTTCTTGGACGGTCGGTGCGGCGACGGCGGCGAAGACCGATGTCTACGCACGGGAGACGGACGCCTTTCTCGCGGCGCGGGACGGGCGTGTGCAGGCTGCGCAGATCGCGGCCATCCGCCGGGCGACGGCGGGCGAGACGGACGACCTCACGGCCGTCCGCACGGCGCGGAACACGTGGGCGCCTCTGCCGGACGGCGTGGAGGCCGAAATGCTGTCGCCGACGAGGCGGCTCTACCGTCCGAAGGGCGGACGCGACTTGCCGCTTCTCATCTATCTGCACGGCGGCGGCTGGGTGATCGGCAGCCTCGCGAGCTGTTCGGCGTTCTGCGGCGCGGTCGCGGCGCAGGGCTGCGCCGTCCTCGCGCTCGACTACCCGCTTGCGCCGGAGCATCCGTTCCCGGCCGCGCTCAACGACGTCTGCGCGGCCTTCCGCGCGGTCGTGTCCGATCCGGCGCGCCTTGGCGCGGCTCCGGCGCGCGTGTCGATCGGCGGCGACTCCTCGGGCGGCAACCTTGCGCTCGCGGCGGCGCTCGTCCTGCAGAAGGAGAACCTGAAGCCGCGCTCCCTCGTCCTCTATTACCCCGTCACCGAGGCGCGGGCGGACGGTTCGGCGTCATGGCGGACATTCGCGACGGGATGCGGCATGGATGCGGCGTTCATGGACGTGTGCCTTGTGGCCTACCTGAACGGGCACGATCCGATGGATTCGCTCGTCTCGCCCGCCTTTGCCTCGGACGAGCAGCTGCGCCGCCTCCCGCCCGTCCACATCCTCGGCGCGGATCGCGACGTGCTACGCGACCAAGGAGTGCGCTTCGCACGGCGGCTCGACGTGCTCGGACAGCCCGTGCGCGCGGAGGTGCTGCCCGGCAGCACGCACCTCTTCGTCACCGTCAAGGGCCAGCCCGCCGCCTTCGCGCGCGCCGTCGCCTTCGCCGCCGAGGCGATGAAGTGATGGCACGACGACAGACTTTGTGCGCATTTTCCCCGTTGCACGTCTTACCGTATTGCCCCCCATTGACTGGCAGCGGCTGAAATGGTACACTATTCGCAAATCGCGAATGAGAGGAGCGGCTATGCTGAAAGGACAGGATCTTGTTGTGCTCGCGGCGCTGATGGGAGATGATGCCTCGCATGAGCCGTATGCGGGACTTGGCAGACGCACGTGTCTGAGTGCATCAGAGACACATGCCTCGGTCAAGCGGCTGTTGGCGGCATCTTTGCTGGGCGGCGACCGTCGGGTGCGGAGGCGAAATGCCATTGAGTTTCTGGTTCATGGGCTTCGCTATGCGTTCCCGCTGCGTCCAGTAGGGGAGATGGCGAAAGGGCTTGCGACGGCTTATGCGGCACCTGTGGCAAGCGGGGCTTTTGTCTCGACAGGGTTGAAACCCGTATGGCGGTCGCCAGACGGGGATGTGTTCGGACAGGCATTTGAGCCTCTTTATGCGACGGCGCCTCAGGCGGCGGCAAAGGACAGGGGCCTGTATGATCGACTTGCCGTATTGGACATGCTGCGGGGTGGCCGCTTGCGTGAGCGCCAATTTGCGGAAGCGAAACTTGAGGAGATGTTGACATGAATGACATCGCCGCTTCTATTGCCGTCCTGAACAAAAGGCTCAAAGGCACACCGTTTGACTATGCGTTCTTGGGCGGTTCGGTCTTGTCGCTTCTTGTCGACGATGCGACGGTTGACGCGGTTCGCGTCACGAAGGATGTCGATGTCATTGCGGACGTGCGAACGCGAAAGGATTTTCATCTGGAAGAGCGAGAGTTGAAGGCGCGGGGCTTTGAGCATGACATGAGCGAAGACGCGCCAATTTGTCGTTGGCTTGCGGAAGGCATCGTCGTGGATATCTTGCCCATACGCGAAGAAGTTCTGGGCTGGAAATCTCGTTGGTTTGAAGAGGCGTTGCGATCCGCAGAGACAATGTACATAGAAGGTCAACAGGTCAAGGTGATCTCGGCTCCCTATTTCATCGCCCTGAAGCTTGAGGCGTTTGAGGATCGAGGGAAAGGCGATTTCATCTTCAGCACGGATTTTGAGGACATCATTTGCCTTTTCAACGGACGGCATTCGCTTGTGGACGAGATACTTGCGGAGCCAACGGTTGGACGAGAAATCGCAGAAAAGTTTGCACAGTACGTGCAAGAGCCGGAACTGGAAGATGCCGTCACGGGATTTGTTCAGACCGAAACGAATCCAGAAGGCCGATTTGAATGGATCATGGAGGCGTTCCGGAGGCTCGCTCGCGGCAATCCAACGCAAACCGACGAAAGTTGAGAGTTCAGTTCGCTTGCTCGTGCAGTTGCCCACGAACGGACAAAATATGGTATACTACAGCCGCTTTTAAAGGAAGAGGCGGGCGAACCGCCGACGCTGGAGAAGGCAAGCCATAGTTCGGGAAGCGTTTTGCGCGTCAAGCTACTTCGTGTGAGCCGACGCAGATTCCAACCCCCGGACGCCTAAAATCAATTTGCAACTGCAAAGCGATCGTCGGAAGAAATGTAGGAAGTTTCATGACAGACGACACGATGCAGGAAACGCGAATGCGTTTCCTCTTTTTGTGTTTCTGTCATAGGCAATCCTACAGCCTCTTCCGAGACACAAGAAGAGGCTTTCTTTTTGTGTCGAATCGCCGTGTGGACGCGACACGGAAAGAAGAATGGCCCGTTCGACCGACTGTGCAACACAAAACAGGGCAATGGAGTAATAAACAGAATGAACAGGTTGATGATGGTTGCTGGCATGGCCGCGCTTGCTGCGGCGCTCACAGGTTGCGCGACGAATGGCGCCGCCGACAAGGACAAGGTCGCCGCATGGCAGAAGGAGCGTACCCCCGTTGAGGTGCTGAAATCGCAGATTGCGGTCAAGGCGGCCGGTGCGGTTGTCGAGGCATTGGACGTCGTGCCGTTCGGGATCTACAAGTCCATTGCCGACAAGGTCGACAAGGCTGCTGTCATGGAACGCTACCGCCGCATCTACCTGGGCTATGTCGCCGACGTGAAGGCGCTTGAGCAGCAGGGCAAGTCACGCGATGCCGCGCGCAAGGAAGTCCTTGACCAGGTCAAGGCCCAGCCCAATGGCTCGGAGACGATCTCGAAGCTGAATGAATACCTCAAGATTTCCAAGGAGACGGACTTCGAGGCGATCATGGCGTGGATCCAGAAGATCACGGAAGAGCTTCAGGCCGCGAGCCAGAAGTTCGCCGAGCAGATGCCGCAGGCGCTCCAGCAGCTCGTGGCCATCGCCCAAAAGGAGGGCGGCATGGCCGTTGTGAAGATTCCGAGCCAGGGCAAGGACGACCTCGCGGTCATCGGCACCCAGCTGAAGGATTCCGGCGTTGGCCTTGCGCTGTATGTCGAGATGGTCAACGCTGACAAGGAAGCCGCCAAGGTGCAGGCCGACTATCCTGTCGAGGGGTAATCGGGGCAGGAATAACGTAACACGGTCCGGCGGCTTGATGCCGCCGGACCGGACATGGGACTGATTGACATGAAGACTTCTTCGTTTGCACTCTATGGTGCGGCGGTTGCCGTTGCCATCCTGGGCGGTTGTGCGACCGCACCGACCGCGCGTGGACCGATTCCGGCCAAGTACTACTCAAAGGCCGAGCTTGAGGATATGGACGAGGTGAAGCTTCCGCCGAACTACAGCGTGGACAATTTCCGCAAGCTGCAGATGGTCTTGAACGTCAAGATCGAATCCGCCGACGGGAAGACGAGGATCAGCAAGGGCCTTTCCACGCGCATGCAGACGGAGATGGCGAAGCTCAAGCGCTTCGAGATATTCTCCCTCCACAATCGCAGCAAGGTAGAGCTGGACGCGATCGGCGATCTCGACGAGGAGGTGAAGGTCGTCGAGGCCGATCAGGTCAAGGCAAGCGACCTGATGCTGACGGGTTCGATCAAGGTGACGTGCGCGATCAACGAGTTGCACAACGAAAAGGTGTATGTCTACAGCGCGGATGGCGATTTCAGCTGCGAGAACGCCAAGACGCGCACGGTCTACTTCGCGGAGAAGGCGCGTGGCGTGTGGGATCGCAAGGTCAAGTACTCGCTGACGGGCCAGGCGCACGGCAACGTCTCCGAAGACCAGGCCATCCAGATCGCCTGTCTTCGCTGTCTTGCGATTGTCGCGAACAAGCTCGGCAACACGTTCCCGACGGGCGGTCGCGTGACGAACATCACCGGTTCGGGCGACACGATGGTCATGCAGGCCGGCCAGCAGGAGGGCATTGCGCCGAACCAGCAGGTGTGCGTGTTCCTTTCGGAGGACGGTCTCGACATCCCGGTCGCATTCGCCGAGGCGACACCGAAGAACGACGGCACGTCGCAGTTGCGCGTCTATCGCTGGAACACGGACAATTCCGACGCCAAGGCGGTCGTCAAGGAGATTCGCGGTTCGGGGCGCAGCTTCCTGAAGCAGTACAGGGGCGACAAGAAGAACGGTCTCTACGCGGTCGCCTTTGGCATGGCCGTTCCCGCCGACTGGGAAAAGAACGCCAACAAGTGAGGGCTGCGGCATGGTCAAGTACATGAGGCGAATGGCGCTTCTGCTCGCCTGTTCGGCCGGGATGGCGGCATCCGCCGCCATCCCGGAGGCGATCCAGAAGGCGTGGGCGGAAATGAAAGCCGCTGACGTGGAGGCCCGTGCGGGGTTCACGAAGTCTCTTGGTGTTTATGTCATAGCCAAGGGCCGCGTGGAGATTACCGGCAGCAAGGGCAAGGCGAAGACGATCGCGCGGGCGAATGCGCTGGAGAATCTCGCCGGATTCTTCGGTACGCAGATCGAGTCCGCCACGGAGACGTCGACCAGCGAAAGCACGGTTGGCGAGGCGAGCGAGATCCGCGAGTTCTTCGCGAAGACGACCAAGACGCAGGTCAAGCAGCTGCTCAGGGGTGTGCAGGATCTCGCCATGGACGATGACGGAGACACGATGGTCTCGTGGATCTACCTCACGACGAAGGCGCAGGACAAGACCGAGGAACTCAAGGCGGCCATGGCCGCGATGGGGGACGAAGGGACTGTCAGGGCGGTCGGTGAGGCGAATTCGCACCAGAACGCCGTCCAGATGGCGCTTCGTGCGGCGGTCGAGCAGGTTGTCGGGACGATGGTCGTGGGCAAGACGAAGATCACGGACAACGAGAAGGTGAAGAACAGGATATTCTCGGGCGCCGAAGGGTTCGTCGATACTTACCGGGTCACGGAGGAAGTTGAGATTACGGCGGGCTGGCGCATTTCCATCGTTGCCAAGGTGTCGAAGAAGAAGATCCTCGATTCGTATCGCGTGTACCTGGAGACGCTGGGCGATCCCGTGTTCTATCTCAACTGCACGTCTTCGGATTCCGATGCCGAGGACAAGCAGATCGCCGCCCGCTTCGGGCAGTTCTTCCGCAAGCTCGGCTTCAGGATCAGCAAGACGCCGGAAGGGGCCGACTACCGCATCAACGCCAGCGGCGAGTACCGCCGGGTCAAGAATCCCCTTGATGAGGATCAGACGTTCACGCAGTATTCGATGGTCATCAAGGTCTTGTCCAAGACGGGAGAGGAGCTTCTGTCGCTGCCGAACAATCCGCGCAAGAGCGCGGTCTGCATCAACAATCCCGAACGCGAGCGCGAACTTTGCGCGGCCAAGGCGTTCAAGCAGATGGAAAAGCCGGTCCATGAGGCGATCAACGACATGATCGCCCGCATGATGGCCGACCATACCGACAAACTCATGAACAGCAATGACTAACCACCCGCAAGGGAAACAAACACAAAAAAGGAAAGCTAACAATGAACAGACTCATGATTGGTGTGATGTGCCTAGCCGCCGTCGGGCAAATCTTTGCACAGGAGACCGCCCCGGCGCCGGAGGCGACCTCGCAGGAGCAGTGCGCGATCGAAGAAAAGGATGTCGATGCGATGATGGACGAGTACATCGCGTCCAAGGGCTGGGTCGAGGGCCTGAACGAGAAGGGCGGCAAGCGTTTCTTCGTCGCGAAGGGGACGGGCGTCATTCAGGCGCCGCGCGCCAGCCAGAACTACATCGATTCGCGTGTCAACGCCTTCAACAAGGCGATGCTCGAAGCCAAGAAGGCGATGGTCGAGTATCTGGGCGTGGAGATTGCGACGGAGACGTCGAAGGAATATGCCGAGGGCAGCGCGGTCAGCCCGACTCCGACAGAAGGGCAGGAAGTCGCCGGGAAACTCAAGCAGTTCCTCTACGCGAAACTGAACAAGGCGTTGGCTACCGAGGGCATCGATCCGGTCAAGGATCCAGCCGCCGCGAAGGCCGCGCTCGGCAAGCAGCTCAATTCCGAGAAGTACCGTAAGATGATCTCCACGATGGCACAGGCCAAGGTCCTGGGACTTCAGGCCGCCTGCACCTTCGAGGGTTCGCCGTCCTCCGGCAAGGGCGAGATTGGCGTCGTCGCAATCTGGAGCGACAAGCTCCAGCAGATGGCTTCGTCGCTCGTGACGGGGGCGCCCGTTCCGGCTGTCGGCGGCAAGAGGCCGATCGCGACGCAGGTCTCGTCTGACCCGAAGGTGCTGATGTCGACGTTCGGCGTTCAGCAGAAGATCGACGAGAACGGCGATCTCGTGCTTGTCGGATTCGGTCAGGCGGGTGCGATCAGCGAGTCGAAGATGTCGGCCAATGCCGCCAAGACGAAGGCGAGGCAGGCTGCCATGGCGGCGATCCGCGAGTTCGCGGGCGAGCAGGTCGCGGTTGCGACAGACACGCTCAACGCCGAGACTGCGGAGGAGTTCGAGGGCGGCGCTGAAGCCTACTCGAACGAAAGCGCGATGAAGGAGAAGATCAAGGCAGCGGCGGGTCGCATGAACATCGCCGGCATTGCGCCGCTTCGCAACGTCAAGTGCAAGCATCCGCTGAACGGCAAGACGGTCTTCATGTGCGCCGTCACCTGGTGCCCGAAGCAGGCGGGGCAGGCCCGTCAGCTCAAGGCAAGCATGGATAGGCCTCCGGCGGCGTCCGGCGCGGGTGCGCGTCCGGCTACAGTTCCGGCGGCGCAGGCGCCTACGGGGCCGCTCAACAGCCAGGGGCAGGGCGCCGATGAGGATGCGTTCTAAGGCATCTGGCCTCGTCGGGGCCGTTTGCATCGCCTTGTCCGCTTCGGCGGACAGGGCGCATGACCTCTTCGAGGCCAATAAGGATGTCATTCTCGCCCAGCCGGTTACGGTCTGCGGCGAGGTGACGTTTTCCGTCGGGCGGGCAAGGTCGCCGCGCAATCGAGGCGACGCCGTCGGATACGCCAAGGCTGCGGAGCAGGCGAAGTGGAATCTCGGCGAACGGCATCGCGCGACGGCCGCATGGCCGCGTGACATCCTTGAGACAGAAAGGGAGGCCGCATGGCTTGAATACCGAAGCCGTCATCCTGAACACCTTTCCATTGTGGGGATGCAACGCATCTGGACGGGAAAGACGCCACCGGATAATTACATGGTAGTGCTGGGCTTCCCAGCGGATCAGGTCAATGTGCCGGAGCCGACGCCGGTTGAATTGAGGGAGGCGTTAGACAATGTTCGCGAGAGTAAAAGAAAAGCGGAAGAGGCGCGCGTACGGAAGGCGATGACGGCGAGTGGGCTTGGAGCGCAAACGGAGGAAACCACTTCTGCCGATAGCGTCTTTGAGGAAACAAGTGTTCACGCCGAAAGTCCCCGCCCTGCCGTAGCACCTGTTGGCAGGCAGATCAGGAGGCATGACGGTTTTGATGAGGACTTAATGCTGTAGCAAAATAACGCCACATTGCGCAAAGGTGGCTGAATTCGGTGGCGGGGTGTTTGCGGATTGGGTGACGAAAGTGTCGGATTGAGGGGTCTGTCCCCTATTGCCGAGGGGCCTGTCCCCAATCCGAATTGTAGAAAACGCCGATAAACACGACATTTTGCGGAGATAGCCTAAAATGAGAATTAAATGCGGAAAATTCTGAAGAGGTACAGATAGGAATAGGAGTGCTGTCGCAAGCGTGTGCGGTGGCGCGCGGATGGGCGAGAAGTGGTGCGCGTGAGGCGTGAAGGTTTGCTGGCGTCAGAGAGGCTTTGTCTGCAGAGCCTTGAGTCCCGGGCAGATCTCGGCGGAGTCGGCATTTGTCAACGCGAAGGGGAAGGTACGGCACTTGTCGGGCTTCACGGGATGGAGGCGGCAGCGGTTGTGCGCGTCCAGCCAGACGCACGCGCCGTCGTCCGTGTTCCGCATCATCAGCGAACGTCGGCCAGGCGCGACTTCGGTCTCGTGCGTGATGAAGTCCGCTTCGCTCTGTCCGAGAAAGGTCGCGATGCGCGTGATCTCCGTCTCGTTCACGCGGCAGCCGCCGTTCGGGTGGACGGTCAGCGAGATCGTCTTCGGTATGGTATACTATTGCTACTTTGATCGAAGCGCTAATCGAATCGGAATCAACGGGGGTTGATGCCGAGTCGACGCAATGAAAGGGCCGAGAGATGAACGAGAAGAACCAGCTTGTGCTGTTCAAGTCGAAAGACGGACAAGTCAGCTTGCCCGTGACGCTGGAGCGCGAGACCGTCTGGCTCTCGCAACGGCAGATGGCGGATCTGTTCGGGAAAGACCGAACGGTCATCGGGCGTCATATCCGAAATGCGATAGACGAAGGTGAGGTCGACGCCAAGACCATGTGTGCAAAATTTGCACATATGGGTCGGGATGCCGATCAGGTCTACAAGGTTGATGTTTATAGCCTCGACGTCGTGATTTCGGTTGGCTATCGCGTGAAGTCGCAACGTGGCGTCGAGTTTCGGAGGTGGGCGACGTCCGTGCTGCGCGACTATCTGCTCAAGGGCGCGGCTGTCAACGAAATGCGTCTGCGTCAGCTCGGACAGGCCGTCGAGGTGATGAAGCGCGTCTCGAACCGACTGGACGCGGAACAGGTCTTGGATGTCGTGAAGACGTACTCGTCGGCGCTTGACCTTCTGGACGCCTACGACCACCAGACGGTGGGCAAGCCAAAGGCGCGGTCGCGTTCGGTCGAGCTGACTTACGCGGACTGTCGTGCGTTCATCGACAGCATGAAGTTCGCGGAGACGTCGCCGTTTTTCGGCAATGAGAAGGACGGCTCCTTCAAGTCGGCGTTGGGCGCGGTCTACCAGTCCTTTGGCGGAAAGGATCTCTATCCGTCGGCACAGGAGAAGGCGGCGAACCTGCTTTATCTCGTCACGAAGAACCACGGCTTCTCCGACGGGAACAAGCGCATCGCGGCCGGGCTCTTCCTCTATTTTCTCCAGCGCAACAGGCTGCTGCTGCGCAAGGACGGCTCCAAGCGCATCGCCGACTCGACGCTTGTCGCGCTGACGGTCATGATTGCCGAGTCGCGTCCGGCAGAAAAGGAGATGATGGTCAACCTCGTCATGACCTTCTTGGCCTGAAAGTCAGGAGAAGACGTTGCCTCACGGGCATCGCGCCGAAATTCGGGAAAGGGCCTCACAGGGGCTACTGCTCCCGCATCAAGACGCCGATGGCGCCATCGACTCGTCCACGATCAGGCTGACGATGAACAGCTTCGACGAATTTCGCCGCGACACGGGCGGACGGAAATATGATATAATTTGTACGTCTTTTCGCGTGAGACGGTTCGCCGTGCGCGCGCGAGGGGACAAAATAGAGTTCGAGAACTGATTCGGGCGTCAAGCGACTTCGTGTGCGCCGACATCCGCGTTTGTATCCGTTAATTGGGTTGCCAAGATGAAAGGTTCATCCCTCACGTCAAAAGACAGGCAGAACTTGATCAACTACATGGTTGTCTGCGTGAATGACTACGCGGACAGGCACGGACGCTCACCTGTTGATTCCTTTGACTATCTTTGCAGGAACAAGGGGTTGAGTTTCTTGGAAGAGTGTTATGACGCAGAGCACACGCTCTCTCTAGACGATGCGTTAGACGATCTCGACGAGGTCTGCAAGCGGCATGAGGGGGCGTTGAGGTGAAGCTGTACCACGGGTCAAACATGGCGTTCGAGGAGATCGACCTTCTCTTGTGTCGCCCCAATAAGGATTTTGGGCGAGGGTTCTATCTGACGCCAGAACGAAAAGATGCGGAAAATATGGCGCGGCGAACGGCGCGGCGTTATGGGGGACTGCCGTGTGTGTTGACATTTGACCTCAGAGATTCTGTCTTGGTGGACGTTCCTGTGCGTCGGTTTGTTCATCCGGACGAGTCGTGGGCGATGTTCGTCATGGCGAATCGCCGTCCTGAACGGCCCGCCAGCGATCACAATCGGGACAACCGCTACGGGCTGGTTGTCGGCCCAATTGCCAACGACGACCTTGCGTTGCTCTTCCGTCAGTTTGAGCTTGGTTTGGTGACAAGCGACATGCTCGTCCGAGAGATGCAGTTCAAGCGGCTGGCCGTCCAGTATTCGTTCCACACGGCGCAGGCGATTGCCGCTTTGGAATTCGTGGAGGCGACAAATGTCCATTAAGCAGAAACAGCTGATGGAATATGCGACGCAAGACTTAGTCGCGATGCTCGTTGAACGCGAAGGCCTTCCCGTTCTGGACGCGATGTCGGTTGTCTATCATTCAGACCTCCACAAGAAATTGCTTAATGTCGAGACGGGCTATTATCTTGAGGGATCCGAATATCTTTATTCGATCCTAATGGAAGAGATGCAGAATCACGGTTGAGGCGGCAATTCGGGCATCTTGTCGCTTACCGCTACACCACGGGCGGACGGAAATATGATATAATCTGTACGTCTTTTCGCGTGAGACGGTTCGCCGTGCGCGCGCGAGGGGACAAATAGAGTTCGAGAACTGATTCGGGCATCAAGCGACTTCGTGTGCGCCGACATCCGCGTCCACCCTCGGATACCTTAAATCAATTTGCAACTGCAAAGCGATCGTCACGCGAAACCTGAGAAATTTCACTGATAGGCGATACCTTGCGGAGGAACGCATATGCGTTTCCTCTCTTCGTATTTCTATCTGGGCAGTCTCAGGGCCTCGCGTGGAACATGGAGAGAGGCTTTCTTTTTGTGTCGGGTTGCCGCGCGGGAGCAGACATCGCACATAAAGGAATGCCATGATCATCAAATGCGGAATCTGCGGACAGGAAATGGAAATCGCCGGGGAGATTGCCGACGGGCAGGCGGTCCAGTGCCCCACGTGCGGGGAGAAGACCGTCTACTCGAAGCCCGCGCGCATCGACCTGCCGACCGGTGCGGCGAGGCCGCGGAAGGTCTCGTCCGCGCGCGCGTCCGAAAGCGTCGAGGATGTGCCGGAGCTGCCGTCCGAGGAGGCGCCGCCGAAGCTGCGGTTGCGGCGGCCTCAGCCGATGGCGTCGCAGACGTCCGACCGGGCGAACAATCTCGTGAACCAAGTCAAGGCGCGCGCCAACGCCAAGGAGAAACAGGCGAAGGCACAGCGGAGAAAGGCGATGTTCAGCAACGTCTTCGCGCTGCTCGTCCTGGCCGGCATCGGCTTTGGCGGCTACAAGGCCTATCGCGTCTGGAAGAGCGGCGAGGCGGTCGAGCTGCCGTCGTCCGTCGAGAACATCGTGGAGAGGCTGAAGCCGGCAGACGCCGACACGGCGGAGGCCGCAGCGGCCAAGCGGGCGGCAGAAGATGCGGCGCGTGACGAAGCCGAGCGCCAGCGCGAACTCGAACGCAAGCGGCAGCGCGAGGCGAAGGAAGCCGAGGAGGCCGAGCGTCGCGCCGAGGAGAAGAAGCGTCTGGAGGAGTTTTTCGCGGTGCGGAACGGGTTCGCCGGCGCGAAGCTCGCCTACTGGAGCGAACTGCCGAAGGAACAGCGGCCGGGCGTGTGCGAAGGCTCGTTCGGGCTTGTCATTCCGCGCGGACGCGGACGGTGCGAGTATTTCCAGATTGCCTCGCGGGCGGATGGGCTGACCGTCAGGAGGCTGTCCGACAAGGTCTCGCCCAAGGAGATCGACCGCGCCGAGTACGAGAAGCTGATGACCGAGCATGGCGGCTTCTTCCTGAAGGACGGCACGGCCTATTTCGTGACGGCGTCCGGCAACAGGAAGATCTGGACGGCGCCGACCAGACGAGGCGAGTCGTTCAGTCCGGCGAAAAGCGTCTTCGACGACGCCTATCCGATTCTCGGCGAACGGCTGATCGAGACGACGGGACGCGGGTTCGAGGTCTACTTCGCCATCGACGACAAGGCCGAGCCGATCAAGGTGGGGAGCGTGAAGTTCGATGGTGAGGTCGGCTACGAGGCGTTCGAGAAGGTGGCGCGCGACATCGTCGTCCGGCTGAAGCGACGGGGCGAGCCGCCGAGCCTCAAGGTGAAGAAGACCAAAAGGACGGTCGTGTTCTACGACGGCTCGCACATCGCCAAGGGCATGAATGGCGTGACGAAGATTCCACGAAAAGAACCGACGAACAGGACGGACAGACGTCGGATGTGGGAATCAGGAGAATGGTATCGCCTTCGTGACATAGCTTTGCGAGAAGAAAGTGAGATTCGGCGAAACCATGATGAGGCGCGGCGGAAACGCGCTGAATGGCAGGCGAAGATGAACGAGCCGCCGTCCGCGTTCGAGATTCGCCGCGTGCTGAGTGCGGGCGTCGTCACGGTCAAGCGGAAGTGAAAGGACGCTCAATGAAAAGGAAGCTGGCTTGGGGTGGTCTGTTCGTTGCCGCCGCTTATCTTGTTCTTGCGGTTGTCGCCTGGCGAACCGTCCCAAAGATGATCGCCGATGCGGAACGCCGCCTGTTCGGCGTCCGCGTCGCCATCGCGCAGCTGGAGCAAGACCAGATTCTCCTGTCGCAGCGCATTAAGGCCGTCACCGACCAGACGCTTGGCAAGGGTCGTCCGAAGGAAGAGGAAGTCGCGGCCCTGTTGGCCGATCCGGACATCAACCGTCTCGCATTCGTCTATCTGGGCGCGGACTGGGCGATTCAGAGAAGCGGCCTCGTCGGAGCCGCCGCACACCTTCGGGAGATGTTCGAGCTGCAGATGAGCGACCGCAAGGGAACGCGAGATCGGCTGGATCGGCGCGAAGCCGAGGACAAGCGGAAGATCAGGGAGCTGGAGCAGCGCAAGCGCAGCCTGGGGCTTCAGCTCACGACCCTAAACAGGCGAGGCAATGGCTTCGCGTCCAAGCAACTGGAACTGGACGACGTGGAGCGACAGATATTCCTCTATCGGGATCGCCGTGTCTACTGGGAGACGCAGCGGCTCGATGACGCGCAACGGGACAAGACGGACGAGGCGTTTGCCGAGGCGCGGGCGAAGACGGAGGCGGAGGTCTTCCGGCTGGCGTCCGAGTACCAGGCTCAGACGGTCGGGACGCTGTCGCGCGTGATGGCCGAGAAGCTCGGCGAATTGAAGCTGGAGGCCAACAGGCCCACGCACCTTCGCCGATTCATGTCGCCGTTCAACATCTGGCCCGTCAACCGGATCTGCCGCATGCCATTGGAGGGCGAGGATGCAAAGCCGCTTTGAGGGCTCGGCGCAGCAGGCCGCCGTCGAGGCCGTCGAACGACGCTGGGCGCAACGGAACGCCGTCGCGCGTCGGACGTCCCGGACGTCTGCCGCGAAATCCTGTCTTGGCTGGCTGCTTCTGTTGGCCGCGCTGCTGGCGGGCGGTGCGTATGCCTTGCGGCATTTCGGGATGGGCTTGCCAGACTTCTCTTTGTCCGAAGACGTGAAGCGGCAGATCTTGGGCGTGGGGGAAGGGCTGACGGAAGCCGAGCGCGTACGCATCGACGCCTTCGCGGAGGCGCTCGCGGCGTTCGACCGTTCGGACATCCAGCCGTGGAAGTCGGCGCCGCAGGAGGTTCGCCCGAAGCACGCGCCGGGCGGCTTCACGTATCGGATGCTCGTCGAGCGGAAAGCCGGCGCCTGTGGAATCTACGAGATGGTCGCGAACGGGAAAGGCGGCGTGTCCGTTTTTGAGCTGAGTCCGATGGGCAAGCCGATGAAGGTCACGCTGGCGGACTTCAATCGGGCGAAAGTCGGCGGCGTCTACCTGATCGCCTGCGCTGGAAAGGTCTATGTCTGCGGCGCGGACACGGGTGAGGCGGGCGTCGCGTTTGCCCGCCGTCTGCTGGCGAAATGAGTTCCCGCGTGGGTGTGTGCAAGCTCGGGGACGGAAGTGTTTGAAGCCCTGTCGTCGGCAGCACCCGTCGCGGCGGGTTCGTTTTTGGTATAATTTGCCTTGACGATGAGCAAAATGAGGGGCGCGTTTCCCACGAAAACGAGCTGACAGATGAGCGTCAAGAGATACAGTCCACCCTATAAGGTGAGCGAGGAGGCCGTATGCAGCGGAATCGCAAGGATGTCGGTGTAAATGTCGGTGTAAGACTTTCCGTCCGAGAGCGCGACAGTCTTGGATCTGATGCGGTTGTGACGGGAGCGTGAGAAATCCATGACTTTTGAGGCGGCGTTCGAGAAGTTGGCACGGTCGAAGTTCCGCAGCCGGTTCAGGCTGTCGGACGCCGACAGGGCGTACATCGAGAAACACGGCCTTGACGTCATCCGCCGCCATGCGGAGGATTTCGTCCGACAGCGGCTCGCGCCCGCCAATCCTCCGAACGACGGACGGCAGACGCCGATGCGGGGGCATCCGGTCTTCACGGCGCAGCATGCGACGGCGACCTGCTGCCGGGGATGCCTGAACAAGTGGTGGAAGGTGCCGCTCGGCGTCGAGCTTTCGCCGCTCCGTCAGCAGAAGGCGGTCAACCTCATCATGGCGTGGATCGTGCGCAACGCTGAAGCCCAGACCATGCGCGCGGGCACGAAGCGGAAACGCCCGAAATGTGATATAATCCCATCCGTTTGTGGGGAAACCTGCGGACATTGATCTTTGATATCGGCGGCCGCGCCTACAGGGAGTCGCCGCCATCATCAAATGTGCGCAAGCGCATTTTTTGCTTCTACGGAAAACCGGAAATTTTCTATTCAGGAGGCAGAGAATGTGGCTGCGCAGGCTCGCATACAGGGGGCGCATTGTGCCCTCTCTCAGTATGCCCGCTCTGCGTACCCGTTCTTTGGTATTTCCTGAATGGGCTCTTTCCGGTGCCTCTCGTAGAGATATCTTGAACGAGGCACGCGCTATTTTTGCCGCCGCACGTCCTCGTCTGTCAAACCGGGCGGCGAGGAGCGAGCGGGCGATGGCACGGATTTTCGACAACACGGAGGAGAAGTTCGAAGAGGGGCTGCACGCGATCCTGACGAATGCCGGGGTCGAGCGGGCCGACTTCTGCACGGGTGGAGGGCGACATCCGTTTCGTCTGTCGCGTAATCGGCAGACTATGCCGCGATTTGTCAAATTCGATGAATTCTCGTGGGAGAAATTCTTTCGGGCATATAAGTTGTCTGAAAAGAGTAGCGCAAGATCGTGGACGGAGCGAATCTTGGCATATGCGGGGAATCAGGAATGTTGCTGGGCATTGCGTTTCCTTGGACTGATTCATTTCTTTGAAACGAGAGGCGATGAATCTAATGGCGCAGCGGCCAGGCGAATCGTTCGCAGACTGTTTGATATTGAGTATAATCGATTCTATCGCAATGACAAGTTGAAGATAGGCTTGTCGGGGCTTGGGATCAAACTTCGGGTTGACAAGAATAACCGCAATCAGTATCTCAGAACGGTTTTGTTTTACTCCGGTTGGATGTATGTTCGGTTTGCGCGGCGCATAGCAAAGGCCATCCGCGAAGCATCGTGGAATAAGATTACGGAGCATGACTTCCTGTGCAATCTGCTCAAGGTGGACATCGCCCGATTTCGTATCGGTCAGGCGGACGACGAGCAGTCCGAAGAAGAATTGACTTTGGAAGATGTGGTTACGTTTTTCCAGTCGTTGGCACGACTGTATCTGCGGTACAATGCACCGTTCTCGGTTGATGACATTAAAGAACTTGCGCCGCTGAAGACATCGGTGGCGACACACATCATCGAGGAGATGTGTTCCGCTGATGACGGGGACGAGAAAGTTGGAAGTCTGAAAGATCTTGAAACGCTTCCCCAGATCGATCTTGATTCTCGCGGGCGTGTCATCTTCGGCCTTCCTAAAAAAGGTCATTTTGCTGATGGGACGGAAACTGTCGTCTTTCTCTTCCGGGACAAATTGGGTGCAGATGTGCCGCCATTTACATTTGCGGCGTACAACGTGAATTCGGATGGCGAGTATGTCTTGACATGGAAGGATGATGGAATGACAGGTGTGCCGTTTAACGGACATCATGTTGTTCGATCGATTGCTCGAATCGAACCTGAGACGTGTAAACCGCAGGTCGAAGTCATTCCGCAGGTGTGTTTAGACACAGAACGTACACATCTACTTCTTCGCCTGCGGGATTCTAAGACGTCCGAGTGCGGATATGAACTCGATTCGTCGGAAACGGATACGGGCATTGTATCAACACGACAAAAATTGTCTGGCGGTATCCGTTACAAGGTAGTGCCCTTGAATGGAAGCGCCCTTAAGTCCTACATACTCTGTGGCAATGAAGAGATTCCGCTTGATGCCAAGCAGGGGGCTGCTGACGGATGCTTCTGCGTCCCTGGAAATGCGGACGCCGTTGTCATCGGTACGGATGTCTACGAGGTCAAGACGGCCGCCGACACGTATTTGAACATGGACGAACGCACCCGAAACTTTGACAACCCCGGGCGATTGTTCTTCGAGCGATCGTGTTACCCGTTTACGGACGCATGCCTGCAGAACGGTGACATTTTCGCTACGTACACATTCAGGAAAGATGGACGGGAGAAGACGATTAAAATCCCGTTTGCGGAAGATGGCGACAGGGATCTCCCCAGTGGTGTTCTTTGGCAACAAGGCACTTTGGCGCTCTTTCAGGGGGACGACATACTCTTCAAGCGGGCAGTCACATTTGTGGACGATCTGACACTCAACGCATTCGACAGGGCGCTTGACATTGAAGAGTCGAAGGACCTGGAAATACGAATTGGCGACAAGGAAGTTCCAGTCTCGGTGCCGAAACGTGTCCGACGTGTCGAGATTCCCTATAAGGGCTTTAAGTTCTCGATTCCAGTGCGGCGCACAGGCGTCTATTTTGAGTTTGCGAAGCAGCTCATTCCGATTCCGCGTGAACGTGCAGGAATCGGGCGTGTCCACGATTTGGCTCGCAAGGACTTCGAGAGCCTGAAGTGCCGTATCTCAACATCGTCCGAGTTTGATGTCGTTCAGGTGGCAAGAGGAAACACGAGCATCGTCCGACTTGACGAGCGCAATTTTGTCGGCAACAAGTTGCTGATGAACGAGGCCCTACAGGGAACGGATAGCGATTATTTTGCCCTGTGCGTAACACACGATGAGTATCTTGGTCGATCAAATTCCTTTTATAAGTTCCATCTCTATGATCCACAGTGTACGAATGTTGCAGACGAGAACGAGCGTCCGCACAGTGTCGTCTGGAGACGAGACCCTGAGACGGACGATCTCGTTGTGACCTATTGGATTTCTTTCTGCGATCAGAATCGGCAGAAGCACATAACCTTCTTCCCAGCGCATAGGCAGGATCAACCACCTTTGGCGTTTATGGCAGAAACAAGCGATAAGTACATTCATGAGGTTGATGAGACGACGGGACGCTGTAAGGAGACGATTCGCATACCACACTTCTTCAAGGAAGAAATTGACTGGGGACGCGGATTGATTTGCTTTATCTCTCACAAGCGGACGTTCTTTGGTGAACACCATGGCTATGAGGTGCTGACCTCCGGCTTCTTTTTGAAAGCACCGTTGGATAAGGAAACGGAAATCACCGATGATCCCTTTGGATTGCGGGCGGCTTTCGCCGGTGACGAAAATGGGCACGAGAATGGTGAGGCGATCGTCAAGATCATGACTTCGGATGATGCGGCCACGCAGCGATATGTCGCGGAGTTCCTTGGGCGTATGAAGGAATCCGTTGCAGAACTAAATGCCTACCAGTATCTTAATTCGTACTGGAATAAAATCACGAGAGCGGATGGGGAGTTTCGTCTGAGTGGTTACGCCTTCATGGCCGGATCGTACTTCAAGAAAGTCTTCGACGACGAGATTGCAAGCGAACCGTATGTTGGATTATGGAGCCGACGGCTGATTGGGTATCGTCATCTACAACCAATGCATGCCTATCCGATGTCCATGTTTACCAGCTCATCGTATGCGGCTTCGTTAGACCAGATTCCTCAGCTGATGAAATTGCCATTCTGGAAAATGGTCAAAAGCGTAATACGGCATGTTGATCCTACGGGAGGCTTTCTGTTTAAGCAAACGTGGTCATATTCGTATGCGCAATTGTCCGAGGCGGTGCGCCTTTCGCACATGAAGGGGGTGTCTTTGAATGTGTTAATCGACAAGATTTCCGCAAATGCGAAGGGAGATCCATGTGGGGTCATTATAGACCTGTATACGGCGTGGAAAAGTGTGGCGTCGGGGAACCTCGAAGTGCAAGAAATTACCAGGATCAATGGCAGTGTTCGCCAGCAGGTTCGACTAAAAATGCCTGATCACGGCAATCTTGCATTCTACAATCATTCGGTGTTCAGACCGTTGTTTGAGAAGTACAGGGACACGCCGTACCTCTTCTATGGCGATTATGAGAATGACTCTACAGAGACAGGAGCTGTTTGGGAAGATCAGCGAGCGCTCTCTGAACGGAACATTCATTCGTTTGTCAGGGAGATGGGCCTTCGACTTCACACGTGGCGGAAATATCCATCACTTGCGGGCGCACAGGAATTACGCCGTATCTTCGTATTGGTGGAGAAGGTCGATGCGATTGTCGCAACTTTTCAGAATTCCCCTCACCCTTACCTCGGATTAATGGATTTCATTGAGAATGTGGCGTGGGCATTGAATGATGCCGAACCAAAAGCTAAATAGGAGGGCTTACATCATGAGTTTCGACGCAGTAAACACCTATCAGAAGATTCGCGAGAAGTACGTCCAGTTTGTATTGGACTACGCCACGGGATCGTACCCGAATTTTGGCGAGGCTTCTCGCTGGGAGAATATGCGGACGTATCTGAAGCAGATCTGGGAATCCGACGATCCTTCAAAGACACTGTTTGCGCGGCCTGTTCTCGAAGCACTGTTTCCCTACCAAACTTCTGGGAAATCCATCCAAGAGCTGATCACGGAAGGTGTGCTTCATCCATCCATGAGCCATTATGTAGCCAAGTTCCTTTTGAAAAAGGGGCAGTCGCTCTACAAGCATCAGCTCGCGGCCATTAAGGCAAGCAAGAATCGCAATATTATTGTCGCTTCCGGCACGGGATCAGGCAAGACAGAGTGTTTCCTGTATTCGATGCTTAATAATCTGCTCTTCTCGGAATCCGCTGAGTCGCTTAAGCAGCCTGGTGTACGAATTCTGTTGATTTATCCGATGAATGCGCTCGTAAAGGATCAGCTGAAGCGCATTGTCGGGTTGCTCAAGGGAAGTCCCGAAGGCATAACCGTTGGCATGTATACGGGGCAAACTCCCAATGTCAGTCGCGAGTCGGATTTGATGGAATGGGAGAAGGATGGAGAGCGTAAGATCGCCAATTATATGCGAAGCCGCAGGGAGATCCGTGAAAACCCACCACATATCCTCATTACCAACTACTCGATGATGGAATACATGATGCTTCGGCATTCGGACATCAAGATATTCCAAGGGGGCAGACTTCAAGCCATGATCCTCGATGAAGCCCATCTCTATTCGGGCGATGTTGGCAACGATATCAACATGTTGATCCGTCGCGTCCTCGTCCGTTATGGAAAGGACGGCAATGATGTCCGTTTCTATGCCACGAGCGCGACAATTGGCGACGGGAAAACGGACACGTTAGAGGAGGCCGCATCAGCCTTGTTCGGTGTCCCTCTCAAACGTCCTGATGGGACTAAGAATATTGAGGCTATCACAGGCGCTCGTGCTTGTTATGCTTCGACGGGCGTTTCTTGGGACGGCGCAACAAGGGCTGACATTGCAGACGCATTGAACTTCAAGAAGCGTGTATTGTCCTGTGATGGCGGATTTGTCCAATTGAGCAACAGTGATTTGTCCGTCCTGGCGAAGATACCAGCGGGGACGAAGGATGGCAATGGACGCGACTTCTTGCCATACAAGCTTCATGCGTTTGTCGATTCGCCGAACAAGTTCTATTCCGATCTGTCCTTCAGCGATGCTCGGCCGCTCGGCAATCTTCAGCGTTCTGTCAAGTTCGGCGACAGGAACGGACTGCGCATCTTCTCGTCAAACAACCTGCGGAGGGATATTTTCTTCCGGGGTCGAGTTTTGAGACGTGGTGGTCCTCCGACCTATCGGAATGAGTATCTCCTCTATGGCGAAGACTGCGATGTTGAAGGCGCAAACGTCTATCTCCGTCTTGCCTATGCACATGATAATGACGGCTACTGTCGTTATAGGGTTGAGCCGGTTGCCGCCGAACCGGGTGATGACGATGGCATTGGCGCCGTGCCAGCAGGTTGGCAGTTGATTGAGTGTGCAGATGGGCCGCTCGTCGCGGCACTGCAAGCCGGTGCGGACGGACACCATAGCGACATACAGGCGGCAATCGATAATTTGGATCAAGAGTGGTTTTCTTCCGACGGAAAGCGGTTGAACGAATTTGCCGGGCATGAGTCAGTCACGGGGAACGACGAACTGTCCGATACGTCGGAAAACGTGAGCGAGACAACGCAATATGCGAACCAGAACATGATGATGCCGCTTGGGTTCGTTGCACGCTCACTGCGTGCAACTATGTTCGCTGAGCTTTTGTTCCCTTACCTCCCGAATCCAAACTACGAGGAAGCGTTGTTGAGGAAACTTCCGTGGAAAGGGCGGCAAATGCTCTTCTTTTCCGATAGCCGGAGTCGAGCGGCCAACATGGCCGTCACGTTGCAGAACGTTCATCAGGGACGCTTGATCCAGTCGTATGTGTACCAGTATTTGAAGTTACAAGGGAAGGTGGCATCGCTTGCGCAGATCACGGAAGATTTGAGCGAAGAACTCGTTCTTGCGCAGTTTAGTTTGCCGCAAGCATCATATTTAAGGCGCGATACAGAGGATGATATTCAGGGGCGCAAGAAATGCTGGCAGCTTCCTGGACTGGTTTTCCAGGCTGTCGCCATAAAACGATCCGGCGAACGTTCCCTTGAAGGCATAGGCGCAATTGCCGTAGACCATCCGACACTTAGGGCTGAAGCCTATAGCCTTGATGAGTGGGCAACACTTCGCGATTTGATAATGGCTCATTCGCCCGAAGCGAAACGAGTATTGTGGGAGCGGGAGATCTATCCGGCCTTTGTCGATCGGCTTCGGCAGAGCCGTAAGGTGTATTTCGCAAAGCTTGCGGATCTTCTGTCTGAGATGGCGAAACTGTTGAACGGAAGACGCTTTGCCGCGCTTTCACCAAGGAGGAAACGGGAGTATAGATTATTGTGCCGTGAGCTGACGATTCTTCGTAACTCACTCGGATATGTTTGTTCGGACCTCATTGGCAAGAAAAGCGGCGATGGAATGTTCCTCACGGCTGAGATGTTCTCGGGTGCGGCTGCCTATGAGGACTTCTTCAAACGATACTTCAAGATCCCGATAGATGACAGGTTGGATGCGAAGCGCAAGGTTGCAAGATCGTTGGTCAATTTCATTGCAGAGGCAAGCCCGAATCTTGACGATGGAGATAATCCAACTGATCATGATGCCTTTGTCACCCGCAAGATTTCTGTTGAAGGAAAGAAACTTCGGGGGATATCCGTCAATAGCCTTGCCCTGAAATTCAGGGCTGTTACGGATGGAAAGGTCTTTGCCGATAAGGTCAGTAATAAGGCAATCACCATTCCGCAAGAGAAGACGCCGGAGGCTGGGGGCTACGATGTCACGAAATACATTGCCGCCAGCACAAGCGCCATTGCGATACGCGACAGTGTCGTCTATGGGAAAGATGCTGATGGTGAGACGCAGGTATGTGTTGACGAATGGGGCGGGCTGCGCGTCCCAGAGCATTCTGCCCAATTGGACGAAAGGGAACTTGGTCGAATCGAGGAGATGTTCAAGGAAAACGAGATAAACGTCTTGTCGTGTACGCCTACGATGGAAGTCGGCGTCGATATTGGTGGATTGAGTGCCGTAATCCTCGGCAATCTTCCGCCAGAGAAAGCAAACTATATCCAACGTGCCGGACGTGCTGGACGCCGAGGCGATTATTCCGCATTTATTCTTACATTCCTTGGGAATGGGCTTCTCGATGGCGAGGTGCTAAAGGATTCAATGCGTGTCTTCTCTCGACCGAATCTTTTTGCAAAGGCCGATGTGGCATGCGCCAGTTCACGTTCGCTCGTCAAGCACCACATCTACCAATTCCTTTTGGACGAATATTTCCGCACACTTGAGAACAAGGATGATGGCGTTCACGGCGGAGATGCCTTTGGCGCGGCAATGCCAATCGACTACAACCCCATCGCGTCATGGGAATCCGCTGGCAATTTTCTTGCCGAACGGAAGAACATGGAGGAGTATGAGAAGCTACTGGAATCTAGACTGGCAGATATGTCCGATGACGAAAGAGGATATACGCCGACAAGGATTGAACTGGAACGTGTCAGAACGCACCTCAAGACAATGTTGGAGCCTGCGGCACGATGCTCTAAACTGGCGGACACATTGCATAAGATGGCCAATGAAGACAATGCGTTCATAGGGCGGTTCTACAGGATTCTTGCAGATACATCCTGCGAATCTGCCTATGTTGATCCAGAGGGCATCATCGATGAATTACAGGTCGAGTTGAATCGTTGCTCTGGAGAACTCAACGGGTACCTTGGGGGAATCATCAAGACGATAACCTCTGATTCGTTTAGGAACATGGAAATGGATGAAGGACGTCGAGCCCGCTTGGTGATTTCGCTGAGATTCCAGTTTCTCAATATCTACAGGGAGCAACTCATCCAGTATCTTGTTCACCATCGTGTCCTGCCGGCATATGGGTTCCCTGTCGACGTCTGCAGTTTCTCGGCCGGGGAGCATGTGCTGCAGAGAGACATTTTCACGGCGATTGCAGAGTTTGTCCCAGGAAGTGAGATCACGATTGCGCATGAGAAGTATTCGGTTGATGCGCTGTCAAATAACGTTTACACGAACGAAGGTCTCTTCAAGCCATTCTTCCTGGCTCATTGCCCAAATTGTGGGGCGACATTCTCCAGTGACACGTGGTCCCTTGATGAGAAATGTCGTGTGTGCGATCATCCGCTGAAAGGTCTCTATCCTGAAGATGACCAAGCGGAAGTCGTTGCCGCGGTGGACGGCAAGAAGACCGGCAAGCCGATGAAGGCGCGTGTCACGAAATACATTTGTCCTGAAGGCTATCGGTCGATGTCGCCGGGGAAAGATGCCGCCACGACAAGCAAAGGCATGTTAAAGGCCGAGACGGAAGTTCGGCTGCTGATTCCAAGGCAGATTATCCAGGTCGAGGAGTATGGCAAGCCGGCTATGGCTTCATTTAGATTGCTTGCCGATGAGAGTTCAATTCCGTGCATCTGCATCAATCGAGGTCGTTTCAAGTGCGGATACCTAATTGACAAGAAAACGGGAGAATTGACATCCAAGCATCGTGCCAAACATGCGGATGACAAGTGGCTTGAGGGTCGTGAAAACGTCATGCGGTCGGCCTTGGCCTGTCGATCTAACGCTGCGGTCTGGATGTGTGCGATACCATGCAGCTATGATTCAATTGAGGATAATGCCCATTTGCGGAAACTGATTTGTCTTGCGCTGCAAGTTGAGGCTGCGTATACACTACACGTAGATAGCCGCTCCATGCCGGGTTATGTGCAGATTCAGGACAAGTCGGTTCTCTTTTGCCTGTACGATACAACGGGTGCAAGCGGCTATTTAAAAGAACTCGATAACCATAAGTACGAGATCTTGGATAGGGCGCTCAAACGCATTCGGGAAAGCCGCTCTGTTGAGGGACGCATTGCCAACCTGTTGAACTATGCAACTGAGCGTGACCTTTCTCGAATCCCGGAACAAGTGTTCGGACTGGCGGCAGATTGGGTTGAAAAGTATTCAGAGTGCCTGACGAGAGGGCGCTATGAAATTATTGAGATAGGTGACGAGCCGATAGAAGTTGAGCCGGTCAAGACAACGGAAAACCCACTCTTCAGTTCCGAGGGAAAGCAAGTTGTTGTCCTCTCTCGAAACTGGCAGTTGGATTATCTCGGCGATCGGTCATTCCTCAAGAAAATTCTGGCGTACAACAAGACGGGGAGGATCTCAGTTGTCGTCGAATCGCTTGCTGATGCGCCTGAGCCGATCCGGGTTTCAATGCGGAATGCAATGTGCTCGTGGATGGATGCGCATGGCAATCTTGTATTCCATGAGATCAACTTTAAGGAGAATGGCCTTGATTCATTCTATGACCAGGGACTTCGCTTCATGGTCGATTCTGACTGGTACATGGTCGCAAAAGGCATCGGTTTCGGTAGCATCATGATCTCTGCGAATGAGGATCGAATGTTACAGAACACCTATCGGATCACGGATGGCGAGATGCCAAAGATCGTGATCAACGGTGACACGCTTGTCAAGAGAATGGACATTCCCGTGGTGTATCAGCCTTTCCTCTGTCATGAGGGGGATGCATATTCAACCCTATCGGCGAAGGACATCCTCTCTCGTCTCGGCTTGACACGGAAGGATACGGTTTCACGGATTGAAATTTCTGACCCATACTTCACATCGCTAACGAATTGGAAAACTCTTTGGCTGTTGCTGAAGGAAATGGTATTTCTGCCGACGGCGCAAATTCACATCAGGACGTGGAATCCGGAATCGAAGGATGGCTTTGACGCCGGACGTGGCTATTATAACTTCTGGGCTGGTGTTGAGTTTCAGCACGTTGACTGCTGTACGCCCATTCAAAAAGCGTTGCGTCTGACAGACGCGAGAAAAGTTGCGGCTTGGGTTGTAGGCAAGTTGCAAATTCGTGGCATCGACATCTCATATGAGGAAAACTCACCCTCGCATGATCGTTTCATGGTTGTCTCGTACATTGATGCAGACGGGCATGAGCATCGGGCGAGGATCGTGTTTGGCAAGGGATTCGCATTCCTTGATTTCCGCCCTGCCCGAGCGATTCCGCTCTTCAATGACAAGGCAGATGCCTTTGCGAAATATACCGGAGACCTGACATTCTGTAGGATTGAAGAATGATGTCGGTATCTCAAAAAGAAAGGAGACGGAAATGAGACGGGACTCGACATTTGGCTCGGCAATCTGGATTCTCCTATGAGAACAAAAGTCAATAGGCCATCGCGGAGCGATTTCGCCAGCTGCGAAAGCAGGTGATGTCCTTCTCCTATCCGCGCTCTGGGACTTTCGTCGCCCGCGCACCTTATAATGCGTCGGCGGGGGTGCTACCTCATTGGCGCATTCGATGATGCAGAATCCAAGTCCGCACTCTCCCGCGACGCGACATCTTTGCTTTTCGCCGAAACCGTCGTCTTCGCCCCGTGGCCGCAGCCTCCCTTCGGACGGGCTACGCCGCGGGCGCGCGCATCGCCTCGAACTCGCGCCTGGCCGCCTCGGACAGCGGCACGTACTTCGCGTCGGGCCTCTTCAGGAGCGCCACCGCCGTCACCACGAGGCAGCGCGCCACCGCGACGAGGGCCTTCCTCTTCGCGATCCTGCCGCCCCTGGCGCACATCCTCTCGCCCTTGAGCTTCGCGTCCGTGTCCTTCGCGGCGCTTCGCAGGGCAATCTGCGCCGCCTCGACCATCAGCCGCCGAACGAGCGCCGATCCCGCCTTCGTGACGTGGCACTGCTCGTCGACGTCGCCGGACTGCCTCTGCCTCGGCACGAGCCCGAAGTAGGCCCCCGCGTCCCTCGCCTTGCGGAACCTGGACGGGTCCGCGCCGGTCGACGCCACGAGCGCCACGCCGGAGAGGAGCCCTATGCCGTACACCTCGCGCACCCGCTCGACCTTCTCCTTGAGCCCGGGCGAGCCCGCGAGCGCCCGGATCTGGGCCTCGTAGGCCCTTATCTTGACGTCCACCGTCTCCAGCACGCCCATCAGCGGCCAGGCGACGGCCTCGAAGTCGGCGGGCCACCCGGACCTGTCCATGGCGTGCGCCCTGTTGGCGGGGCAGTCCGGCAGCCTGAAGCCCATGGACTTCGCGAACCCCCTGAGCTCGTTCACGTGCATCGTGCGGACCTTCACGAGCATGTCCCGCGCCTTCAGCAGCCGCAGCGCCTGCTGGCACCGCTCGCCGCGCAGCCTCACCGGGTGCAGCAGCTCCGCGTCGGCGAGGGCGAGCCTCGCGAGCTCCCTCGCGTCGTTGCGGTCGTTCTTCGTCCTCGACTCCGTGATCATCCTCAGCCGGCAGGGGTTCGCGACGTACGCCCTGAACCCCGCCTCCCGCGCCTCCTCCTCCATCCACCGGCAGTGCGTGCCCGTCTCGAACACGACCGCCGCGCCCCTGTCCTGCGCCGCGAGGAACTTCCTGAGCCCCTCGCGCGTCGTCGGGATCGTGGTCTCCATGACGACCTTCGGGCTTCCGCCCGCCTTCGACATGACGCAGACCTGCGTCTTCCTGTCGCTCACGTCCATGCCGATTGTGGCATGATGCGTTCCGTTTCCGTCCATTTCAGACCTCCTGTGTGTTGTGGTGTCTTGCACGGCCACCGTGGCCAGTGCGCTCCAACTCACATTGTACCAAATAGGAGGATCTTCCGCTTCCGGCGGAAAGACTTGCAAACATGCCGACGCG
>DCMF01000006.1:28834-75371 GCA_002321305.1 Verrucomicrobia bacterium UBA1629
CGCGTCGGCATGTTTGCAAGTCGTATGCCATCCATCCAGTTGTCAAGGAACGAGTCCTTCTCCACCGTGAAAAAGGAACTTGTTCTACATTATACCTCATCATCCTGTTCTGCCCGATACTGGTGATCTTCCCTCTGCTTGCGATCGTGTGGATTCTTGCGCCATACTTCATCGAGCAGTGGAAGGAGGACTGGAGGGCGGCAAGGGAACGGGACAGGAAGCTGAAGGAAATGGCGAAGCTGTGCGAAGCACGGAACGGAAGGGGCGCATGATTCTCCTGAAGCATGGCGATTCAGTAGTGACAGGGCCTGATTCGACTGGAGCTCTTCCTTTTTCGCCGCTTTTGTTAATGGGGTGCGGCGAATCCATTGGCCACGGACTGCATGCGACATGAGCTGAATCGCCATGGACCGCGCGCAGCCCCCCCCTTGCGTGCGAAGGGCACTTTTTGATATACTACGCACAATTCTCTCAAGAGAAGGGTCGCGATACGGGCGAGTCAATCCCGTCGCGTCGTGACCGTTGAGATTCGACGCTCGCGGTCACGGTTGTGGTCGCGAGCCTTGTTTTGAGGGGGTTGCTGAGCGGAGACTCAGTTGCGAACGGGGTGCCCTAAGCGGGCCTCCTGCGCCAACAAGGCGAGCGTCCTTGCGCGCGGCGATCGCAACCGTCGAAGGTCAGGCCAATGGGGCGAAGCTGCGGTAAAGGTCGCGGCCGAGCCGAAACAGAAGTCAGAAACAGTAAGGAAAACAGACAAAATGCAGCAGCAGAGAGTCCGCATCCGCCTCCAGGCATACGACCATCGTGTGCTGGACCAGGCCGTCGGTGGCATCATCGACACGGCCCGGGGCACGGGTGCGCAGGTGGTGGGGCCGATCCCGCTTCCGACCCGCGTCGAGCGTTACACGGTGAACCGTTCGCCGAACGTCGACAAGAAGTCCATGGACCAGTTCGAGATGCGCACGCACAAGCGCCTTCTCGACATCGTCAACCCGACCGCGCAGACGATCGACGAGCTCAAGAAGCTCAACCTCCCTGCGGGCGTCGACATCACCATCAAGGTCTGAGAGGAGTCGACATGGAAGGCTTGATTGGCAAGAAGATTGGCATGACCCAGGTGTTCGACGCCGACGGCAAGCGCACGTGCGTGACCGTCATCGAGTGCGGACCCTGCCCGGTCGTCCAGCTCAAGACCCTCGAGAAGGACGGCTACGTCGCCGCGCAGGTGGCGTTCGGCTCGCAGAAGCCGCAGCGTCTCTCGAAGGCCGAGCGGACGCATTTCGAGAAGGCCGGCGTCGCGTGCGCCAAGGTCCTCAAGGAGTTCGCGCTTGACGCGGGCGAGACGCTTGAAGTCGGCAAGGCCGTGACGGTCGCGAACTTCGAGGGCGTCAAGTACGTCGACGTCTCCGGCGTGACGAAGGGCAAGGGCTTCGCGGGCGTCCTCAAGAAGTGGGGCTTCGCGGGCGGCAACATGACGCACGGCGGCCACTCGAAGCGCCGCACGGGCGGCCTCGCGGCGCGCGACCTCCCCGGCTGGATCGAGAAGGGCAAGAAGATGCCGGGCGACATGGGCGACGTGAACCGCAAGGTCACGAACCTCGAGGTCGTGCAGATCCGTCCCGAAGACAACGCGATTCTCGTCAAGGGCTCGATTCCGGGCGCCCGCAACGGCATCGTGTTCGTCCGCAAGTCCCTCAAGAACAACGTGAAGAAGGGGGCTAAGTAAGCATGAAGAAGATCGAAGTCACTTTTGACCAGGCGCAGCTGACGCTCGACAAGGGCGCGCAGGCCGTCAAGGACGCGATTACCGCCATCCGCAATGCGCTCCGCGCGGGCACGGCCTGCACGAAGAGCAAGGGCGAAGTCGCGGGCTCCAACAAGAAGCCCTGGAAGCAGAAGGGGACGGGCAACGCCCGCGCCGGCTTCCGCCAGTCGCCCGTGTGGCGCGGCGGCGGCGTCGCGCACGGCCCGAAGCCGCGCTCCTACGAGCAGAAGCTCAACAAGAAGGTCTGGAAGCTCGCGTTCGCGCGCGCCTTCTCCGACCGTCTCGCGGCGGGCGACGTGATCGTCGTCGACGAGTTCTCGTTCGAGGCGCCGAAGACGAAGCTCATGGCGAAGTTCCTCAAGGAGCTCGGCGTGGAGCGCACGGCGGTCGTCGTCCAGAAGGACGTCGACGACACGGTCGTCCTCGTGACCTCCAACCTTCCGCAGATCGACTACTCGACCGCGCAGGCCCTTGACGTGTACACCGTGATGGCGAACCGCAAGATCGTCTGCGACAAGGCCGGTTTCGACGCGCTCATGGCCCGCATCGCCAAGTAAGGAGATTTCAGTCATGACGAAACAGGAACTCAAGACCAAGACCAACGGCGTCATCCTCGACGTGCTGATCACCGAGAAGGGGTCGCAGCTGTCGGTTCAGAACCGCTACCTCCTCGAGGTCGCGCGCGACGCCCGCAAGCCGCAGATCGCCACCGAGGCCGAGAAGGCCTTCGGCGTGCACGTTCTCGCGGTCCGCACCGCCAACATGAAGGGCGGTCTCCGTTACATCCGCGGCACGCGCAAGACGGCCCAGGAACCCACGTGGAAGAAGGCGATCGTGACGGTCAAGGCCGGCGAGCGCATCGAACTCGCGTAAGGAGCGAAGAAGATATGGCACTCAAGACATACAAGGCCCGTTCGTGCGGCATGCGGTTCCGCGAGTCCGCCACGTTCGAGGAGATCACCGAAAAGAAGCCGGTGAAGCGCCTGACGGAGGCCGTCCGCAAGACGGCCGGGCGCAACAACCAGGGCCGCATCACGTGCCGCCACCACGGCGGCGGCGCGAAGCAGCGCCTGCGCATCGTCGACTTCAAGCGCAACAAGTTCGGCGTCGAGGCGACGGTCAAGGAGATCGCGTACGACCCGACGCGCAGCGCGTACCTCGCGCTCATCGAGTACGCGGACGGCACGCTGAGCTACATCCTCGCCCCGGACGGCCTGAAGCAGGGCATGAAGGTCATGAACGGCCCGAAGGCCGAGGCGACGGTCGGCAACTGCCTGCCGCTCGTGCAGATCCCGCTGGGCCTCTTCGTCCACGCGATCGAGCTCGTGCCGGGCAAGGGCGCGAAGGTCGCCCGCTCGGCCGGCAACGCCTGCCAGGTGATGGCGCGCGACGGGAACACGGTCACGCTGAAGATGCCTTCGGGCGAAGTCCGCATGTTCGACGGCCGCTGCCTCGCGTGCGTCGGCTCGGTCGGCAACAAGGACTGGGGCTCGATCAAGCTCGGCAAGGCGGGCCGCAAGCGCTACCTCGGCATCCGTCCGACGGTGCGCGGCGTCGCGATGAACCCGGTCGACCACCCGATGGGCGGCGGCGAGGGCCGCACGTCCGGCGGCAGCCACCCGCGCTCGCCGTGGGGCAAGCTCGCGAAGGGCGGCAAGACCCGCGCGAAGCGCAAGGCGTCCAACAAGGTCATCGTCAAGAGGAGGAAATAATCCATGAGTCGTTCTCTCAAGAAGGGACCTTATGTCGAGGAGAGCCTCCTCCGCAAGGTCGAGAAGATCAAGGCGAGCGGCAAGAAGCAGCCGATCAAGACGTGGAGCCGTCGTTCGATGGTGCTCCCGGAGTTTGTCGGCCTGACGTTCGCGATTCACAACGGCCGGCAGCACCTGCCGATCTTCATCACCGAGAACATGGTCGGCCATCGTCTCGGCGAGTTCGCCCCGACCCGCACGTTCAAGGGTCACGGCAACTCGGTCGAAAAGGCCAAGTAAGGGGATAAGCAATGGAAGTTACCGCCATTACCCGCAATCAGCGCATGTCCGCGTTCAAGGGGCGTCCGCTGTGCCGCGCGTGCCAGGGCCTGAAGGCCGCCGACGCGCTGAAAATCGTCGAGTTCTCGCCCAAGAAGGCGGCCGTGATCATCAAGAAGACGATCCTGAGCGCCGTGGCGAACGCGAAGAACAACAACGGCGTCGAGAACGCGGCCGGCCTCACGGTCAAGCTCTGCGTCCTTGACGAATCCACCCGGATGCGCCGCTACTGGCCGACGGCCCGCGGCAGCGCCCATCCGATCGCGCGCCGCCTGTGCCACTGCAAGGTGGTTCTCACGGACGCGCCGGCCAAGGCCAAGAAGGAGGCCAAGTAACCATGGGACAGAAAGTCAATCCGATCGGCTTCCGCGTCGGCGTCAACCACGCCTGGGGCAGCCGCTGGTTCGCGCCCAAGAAGACCTTTGGCGCCTTCCTCGTCGAGGACCAGAAGATCCGCGAGGCGATCAAGTCGAAGCTGGTCGAGGCCGGCATCTCCAAGATCCTCATCGAGCGCTACGCGAACTCCGTCCGCGCGACGATCTTCAGCGCCCGTCCGGGCGTGATCATCGGCCGCAAGGGCGGTGACGTCGAGGCGATCCGCTCCGACCTGGAGAAGATGACCAAGAAGCAGGTCTATCTCGACATCAAGGAGGTCATGGGGGCCGACGCCGACGCGCAGCTCGTCGCCGAGGGCATCGCCCAGCAGCTCGAGCGCCGCATCATGCTCAAGCGCGCGATGAAGCGCGCGATGAAGGTGGCGATGGACATGGGCGTGGACGGCATCAAGGTCCATGCGGGCGGCCGCATCAACGGCGCGGAGATCGCGCGCGTCGAGTGGTCCCGCGAGGGCAAGGTGCCGCTGCACACGCTCCGCGCCAACATCGACTACGGTTTCGCGGAAGCCAACACCACGGCCGGCAAGATCGGCATCAAGGTGTGGATCTGCAAGAAAGAGGGTTTCCAGGCCCGTCCGCCGCGCGGCGACCGCCGCGGCGAGCGTCGCGAGCGCGGAGACCGCAAGGAGGGGAGGTAAGCCATGCCTTTGATGCCCAAGAGAGTCAAGTACCGCAAGGTCTCCAAGGGAAACCGTTCGGGGTACGCCACTTCGGGTACGGAGCTCGCGTACGGTGAGTTCGGCCTCAAGGCCCTCACGCGCGGCCTCCTGACGGCCACGCAGATCGAGGCCTGCCGCGTTGCGATCAATCGCGAGATGAAGCGCAAGGGCAAGCTCTGGATCCGCGTGTTCCCGGACAAGCCCGTCACCCGCAAGCCGATCGAAGTCCGCATGGGCGGAGGAAAGGGCAACCCGGAGTTCTGGGCGGCCGTCATCCTCCCCGGCAAGGTCCTCTTCGAGGTCGGCGGCGTGAGCGAGGAAGTCGCGAAGGAGTGTCTCCGTCTCGCGGCGACCAAGATCGGCATTCACACCAAGTTCATCACCCGCGCAGGAGTCAAGATCTAATGAGCACGGAAGAAGTCAACAATCGCGGCGCGCGCAAGCTTCGCAAGGGCGTCGTCGTTTCGAAGTCCGGCGCGAAGACCGTCAAGGTGGCGGTCTCGTACCGTGAGGTCCACCCCGTGTACGGCAAGGTCATCACGCGCACGAAGAACTACCACGTGCACGACGAGGCCGACACGGCCAAGGTCGGTGACACCGTCACCATCATGGAAACGCGTCCGATGTCCGCCACGAAGCGCTGGCGCATCGTCGCGAAGTAAGGAGAAACAGAACCATGTTGCAGGAACTCTCCAATCTCGTGGTTGCGGACAACACCGGCGCGAAGCGCGCCATGTGCTTCCGCATCCTCAAGCAGCGCAAGGAGTACGCGCACCTCGGTGACGTGATCCGCGTGGCGATCAAGGAAGCGTCGCCGACCTCTTCGATCAAGAAGGGCTCGGTCGCGACCGCCGTCATCGTGCGGACGGGCAACCCGATCCGCCGCGCCGACGGCTCGACGGTCCACTTCGACCAGAACGCGTGCGTCCTCGTCGACTCGAAGCTCAACCCGATCGGCACCCGCGTGTTCGGGCCGGTCGCCCGCGAGCTGCGCGACAAGAACTACATGAAGATCCTCTCGATGGCCCCGGAAGTGGTCTGACGCAAAGGAGCAACGAAAATGGCTATCGCAAGAATCAAGAAGAACGACACCGTGATCTGCACGCGCGGCAACGACGCGGGCAAGACGGGCACGGTCCTCAGCGTCGACCCCAAGAAGGGCGTCGCGATCGTCGGCGGGCTCAACGTCCACAAGAAGGCGGTCCGCCGCACCGAGAAGACGGCCGGCGGCCTGATCGACAAGGAACTGCCGATCCGCCTCTGCAAGCTCATGCCCTACGATGCCGAGAAGAAGTGCGGAACGCGCGTCAAGACCGGCGAGAAGGACGGCAAGAAGGCGCGTGTCGCGGTCAAGAGCGGCAAGGCCCTCTAAGGTAAGGAACAATCATCATGGCAAGACTCAAAGACGAATACGCGAGCCGCATGGTTCCCGAGCTCGAGAAGAAGCTCGGCACCACGAACAAGATGCTCGTTCCCCGCCTTCAGAAGATCGTCATCAACATGGGCTTCGGCATCGTCTCGAAGGACGAGCAGAAGACCCTCGTGGACGACCTGACGGCGATTACCGGCCAGAAGCCCATGCTCTGCAAGGCGAAGAAGTCGATCTCGAACTTCAAGCTGCGCGAGGGCATGGTCATCGGCGCGAAGGTCACGCTGCGCGGCGAGCGCATGTGGGAGTTCGCCGACCGCCTCATCTCGGCGGCCCTCCCCCGCATCCGCGACTTCCGCGGCGTTCCGAACCGCGGCTTCGACGGCGCCGGCAACTACACGCTCGGCGTCAAGGAGCACACGATCTTCCCGGAGCTCGTGGAATCCTCCGCCCAATCCGGCATGGACATCACGTTCGTGACCTCGTCCGCCGACAACAAGGCCTGCAAGGAGCTGCTGAACTCCATGGGCATGCCGTTCGCAGGAAGGAACTAAGTCATGGCTAAACAGTGTCTTATCGAAAAGCAGAAGAAGGCGCCCAAGTTCAAGGTGCGCGCGTACAACCGCTGCCAGCGCTGCGGCCGTCGCCACGCCTACCTCCGCAAGTTCGGCGTCTGCCGTCTCTGCTTCCGCGAACTCGCCGTCGCCGGCCTCATCCCCGGCGTCACCAAGGCTTCGTGGTAAACCCAAGGAAAGGAATCACCTAAAATGTCTATCGATCCCATTTCCGACATGCTGACGTCGATCCGCAACGGACTGAAGGCCCGCCTTTACTCCGTCGCGACGCCCGCCAGCGCCCTCAAGGCCGAGATCGCCCGCGTCATGAAGGAAGCCGGCTACATCGCCGACTGCGTCACGACGAGCGAATTCCCGAAGAAGCTCGTGATCACGCTGAAGTACACGGACCGGGCGGTGCCCGCCATCCGCGAGATCAAGCGCGTGTCGCGTCCGGGTCTCCGCCGCTACGCCCCCGTCAGCAAGATCCCGTCCGTCCTCGACGGCATGGGCCTCGTGGTCCTCTCCACGTCGAAGGGCGTCATGAGCGGCGCGCAGGCGAAGAAGGAGAACCTCGGCGGCGAAATCATCTGCACGGTCGCCTAACAATCAGGAGCTAAAGACAATGTCTCGAATCGGTAAAGAACCCGTCAAGCTCGCCGAGGGCGTCACCGCCACGGTCGCGGGCCAGACGGTGACGGTCAAGGGCAAGCTCGGCGAGCTGTCCTACACGATGCATGAAGGCATCACGGCGAAGGTGGAGGACGGGAACGTTCTCGTCTCGTGCGCCGACGACTACACGCTCGGCAACTTCCACGGTCTCGCCCGCGCGCTGATCCACAACATGGTGGTCGGCGTGTCCGCAGGCTACACGAAGCAGCTCTCCATCGAGGGCACCGGCTTCAAGGCCGTCCTCAAGGGCCAGGAGCTCGCGCTCTCGCTCGGCTTCGCATCCCCGAAGGTCTACACGATCCCCGCCGGACTCACGGTGACCGTCGAGAACGACGGCCTCCAGGTCACGATCAAGGGCATCGACAAGCAGGCCGTCGGCGAAGCCGCCGCGCGCATCCGCGCATACTACCCGGCCGAGCCCTACAAGGGCAAGGGCATCAAGTACGTCGGCGAGGTCATCCGCCGCAAACAGGGCAAGAAGGTCGCCTAACCGCGGCGTAAGGAGAACGAAAGATGTTCAATCGCAAAGTTCAGCGTCAGAAGAGGCATCTCCGCCTCCGCCAGCGCGTGATCGGCACGGCGGCGCGTCCGCGCATGTCGATCTGCCTGACGAACAAGCACATGTACGTCCAGTTCATCGACGACGACGCGGGCCGCACCCTCGCCCAGGCGAACACGCTCAAGGACGAGAAGGCGAACCTCGAGGTCGCGAAGACGCTCGGCGCGCGCGCGGCGGAAGCCGCGAAGGCCGTCGGCATCTCGCTCGTCGTGGTCGACCGCGGCGGCAACAAGTACACGGGCCGCCTCGCGGCGATCGTGGAGGCCGCCGTCGCCAACGGCGTCGCCATCTCGGCCAAGAAGGAGGAGAAGTAAGCCATGGCATTCAATCGTGACAAGCGTCAGGAGCAGGACGACGCGCTCGACGAGCACACCGTCTTCATCAACCGCTGCGCCAAGACCGTCAAGGGCGGCCGCCGCATGAGCTTTTCCGCCGTCATCGTCGTCGGCGACAAGGAAGGCAAGGTCGGCGTCGGCTTCGGCAAGGCCAACGAGGTCGCGGACGCGATCCGCAAGGGCGGCGAGGCCGCGCGCAAGGACATGCGCAAGGTCGTCATGAAGGGCAAGACCATCCCGCACGACGTCGAAGGCGTCTGCGACGGCGGTCGCGTCATCCTGAAGCCGGCCGAAGAGGGCACGGGCCTCATCGTCGGCGGCGGCATGCGCCCCGTCCTCGAGGCGGCCGGCATCCGCGATGCGGTCGGCAAGTCGCTCGGCTCGAAGAACCGCCTCAACGTGGTCAAGGCCACGCTGAACGCGCTCTCGAAGCTCCGCAGCGCGGAGGAGATCGCGGCGGTCAGGGCGTAAGGGAAAACGCCTCTGTCCTTCGTCCGAAGTCGGCTGTCCTTGATGAGGACAGTGGACAGAGGACAAAAGACAAAGGCAGACAGAAAGGATACCTAAAATGGAACTTAACTCTCTCACGAACACCCCCGGCGCGCGTCAGCGCCGGAAGCGCGTCGGGCGTGGCTGCGGGTCGGGCCTCGGCAAGACCTGCGGCAAGGGCCAGAAGGGCCAGCAGTCGCGCAAGGGCCACAAGCACAAGCTCGTGTTCGAGGGCGGCCAGATGCCGCTCGTCCGGCGCCTGCCGAAGCGCGGCTTCAACAACGCCGCGTTCAACGCGAAGGCGCTCGCCGTCAACCTCTCCGACCTCGAGAAGAAGTTCGAGTCGGGTGCGGAGATCACGGTCGAGACGCTCGCCAAGGCGGGCTTCTCGGACAACAAGCAGCCGAAGATCAAGATCCTCGGCACGGGCGAGCTGACGAAGAAGTTCACCGTGAAGGTGCCCTGCTCGGCTTCCGCGAAGGCGAAGATCGAGCAGGCGGGCGGCACGGTCGCCTAACCCCTTCGGACAAGCGAAAAGAGACGCCCGGCGGAATCCCGCCGGGCGTCTCTTTTTCCCTGCCTTATCACATCGGGGGATTATGGTATAATACGCGCCACTTATGGATACGGATGGGGTTGGAATCGTTGAGCTGAAGAAGCGCAGGCTGACGCTCCCGGAAGGGGGGCTGCGCCTCGCGTATGGCGGCGTCCTCAAGGAGATTGAGGTCGCATACGAGGAATGCGGCGCGCCGGTCGCGGCGGACAACGTCGTCTACATCTGCCACGCGCTGACGGGCGACGCGCACGTCGCGGGCGTGAAGCCGGGCGAGACGAAGCCGAGCGGCTGGTGGGAGGGCATGGTCGGCCCCGGCCGGGCGATCGACACGAACCGCTACCACGTCATCTGCGCGAACGTCCTCGGCGGCTGTTCGGGCACGACGGGGCCGATGTCGATCAACCCCGACACGGGCAGGCCCTATGGCTCGTCCTTCCCGCAGCACTCGTTCGACGACGCGGTGGACGTCTTCCGCATGCTGCTGAAGGAGCTGGGCGTCACGCACCTGAAGGCCCTGATCGGCGGCAGCTACGGCGGCCTGCAGGTCGTGAACTGGATGACGCGCTTCCCGGACGACATGGACCAGGTCTGCCTGATCGCGACGTCGGCGAACCTCAACACGCAGGCGATCGCCTTCAGCGTGATGAGCCGCAACTCGATCACGGACGACCCGAAGTGGAACGGCGGCGACTACTACCTCGAAGGGGACGGCAAGGGCCCGCGCGCGGGGCTCGCCGCCGCGCGGCAGCTCGCGCACATCACCTACCTCTCGCGCGAGCTCCTGCAGAGGAAGTTCGACCGCAACCTCCAGCAGAACTTCGTGGACGCGCCGGCGGCCGACCGCGCCGAGCGCGACCGCCTCTTCAAGACGTATTTCCAGATCGAGAGCTATCTCGACTACCAGGCGATGAAGTTCGTGCGCCGCTTCGACGCGAACTCCTACCTGCACATCACGCGGTCGATGGACCTCGCCGACCCGTGCCGCGCCTTCGGCTCGCTCGACGCGGCGTTCGCGCGCGTGAAGGCGCGGACGCTCGTCTGCTCCTACGAGAACGACATCCTCTTCCCCGCGTGGCAGTCGAAGGAGATCGTCCGCTCGCTCATGAAGGCGAACCGCCCCGTCTCGTACTGCCACCTCGAAAGCGGCACGGGACACGACTCGTTCCTCACCGACATCGAGCACCTCTCGAAGGTCGTCGGCGGCTTCCTGACGGCGCGTCCCGTCAAGGTGATGAAGTGGCAGGAGCGCCTGCACCGGAGCGTCCTCAGGATGGTGAAGCCGAACGCGCACGTCCTCGACATCGGCTGCGGCGACGGCACGCTGCTCGACGTGCTGCGCGCGAAGAGGAACGTGCGCGGCGACGGCGTGGAGATCGACGTCGAGCGCTATGAGGAGGCGATCGCGGACGGGCACGACGTCCTCTGGGAGGACGTGGACGAGGGGCTTTCGCTCGTGCCGGACGGCCACTACGACACGGCGGTCGTCTCGGACACGCTGCAGGAGGTGAAGAACCCGCGCGGGCTCCTGCACGAGGCCCTGCGCATCGCGGACGAGGCGATCGTCACGTTCCCGAACTTCGCGGCGTACCGCATCCGCCTGACGCTCGCGTTCACGGGGCGGCTCCCCGTCTCGAAGCAGCTGCCGTTCCAGTGGTACGACACGCCGAACATCCACTGCATCACGCTGAAGGACTTCCGCTCGCTCTGCGAGAAGGAGGGCATCGCCGTCGTCGAGGTCCGGGCCGAGTCGCGGCACCTCCTCGGCAAGGCCCTGATGGCGCTCGGCCTCAAGAACCTCGGCGCGTCGCGCATCATCGCGCGCATCGCGAAGGCCCGTCCGTCCGGCGGGGCTTCATAAGGGGCGGCGGACATGACGCGCTCGTACCTGTCCGACCTGGCCGCGCGGCGGCGCTTCGGCATGAAGCCGGGCCTGGAGACGATTGCCGCGCTCGTCCGGGCGCTGGGCGATCCGCAGCGACAGTTCCGGGCGGTTCACGTCGCCGGAACGAACGGCAAGGGTGCGGTCTGCGCGATTCTCGACGCCGTGCTGAACGAATGCGGACGCGGAGACGCGGCGTCTGCGCGGCGGATCGGCCGCTACACGTCGCCCCATCTCGTGCGGCTCAATGAGCGCTTCTTCCTGGACGGCGCGCCGGTAGGCGACGAGACGCTGGAACGCCTGGCGCGGCAAGTCCAGACGGCGGCAGGCCGTCTGCCGGACGAGGCCGCCCCGACCTTCTTCGAGGCGCTCACGGCGGTGGCCTTCCTGCTGTTCGCCGAGGCGCGCGTCGCGCACGCGATTCTCGAATGCGGCCTTGGCGGGCGGCTGGACGCGACGAACGTCTGCGCGCCGGAGCTGTGCGTCATCACGAAGGTGGGCCTCGACCATTGCGACTGGCTGGGGCACACGGTCGAGCAGATCGCCGCAGAGAAGGCGGGCATCGTCAAGTGCGGCGTGCCGGTTGTCCTCGCGCGGAACGAGCCGTCCGTCGTCGAAGTCGTCCGCCGCGTCGCCCGTGAACGGGAGGCTCCGTTCCACTATGCGCCCGACTGGGCGGACGAGTCGGAGATCCCCGGCGACTTCCCGCTGCCGGGCGCCTTCAATCGCGAAAACGCCGTCACCGCGCTGGCCGCGCTGAAGGTCTTGGGCCGTTCGCGCGTCCCGCCGCCCGTCCCCGCACCGTTCTTCCGCCATCCCTTTTCGGGGTCTCGCATCGTCTGGCCGGGACGCTTTCAGCGCGTCGGGCCGTTTCTCGTGGACGGCGCGCACAATCCGCCGGCGGCGCGGGCTCTTGCGGCGGCGCTGTCCGAGGCTGTCGGGCGCGAGGCGTTCCGTCCGCTCAACCTTGTCTTCGGCGCCTGCGGCGACAAGGACGTCACGGAAGTCCTGCGCATCCTCGCGCCGTTCGTGCGCGGCGCCTTTGCCGTGCGCACGAACAATCCGCGCGCCCTCGCGCCAGAGGCCCTGGCGGAGCGGATGCGCGCCGTCGGCCTGGAGGCGACGCCTTGCGCCACGCTTGGCGAGGCGCTGTCGCGGGCGGTCGCCGGACAGGAGCGGGCGGCGTCCGCCGCGCCGTCCGTGCTGGTCTGCGGCTCGCTGTTCCTGGCGGGCGAGGCCCTCGTCGAGCTGGGGGCCTATCCCTGGCCTGCCGGACGGTTCGACCCCTCCGAAACGCTCGTGCCTCGCGCGACTCGGCGTTTTTGATATAATACACGCCAATCATGAACGAATCAGACACCTCTCGTCATTTCCTCAGGCAGTGGATCGAAAAGGACGTCGCCGACGGCAAGACCGGCGGCAAGGTCGTCACGCGCTTCCCGCCCGAGCCCAACGGCTACATCCACATCGGCCACGCGAAGGCCGTGTGCGTCGACTTCGGCATGGCGCAGCTCTTCGGCGGCGAGTGCCACCTGCGGCTGGACGACACGAACCCGACGAAGGAGTCCGACGAGTACGCCGAGAACATCAAGCGCGACATCAACTGGCTCGGCTTCCAGTGGAGCGGTCCCGGCGACGCAGGCGAGCCCGGCTTCTACAACGCCTCGAACATGTTCGACACGATGTTCGCGATCGCCGAGGAGCTGGTCCGGCGCGGCCAGGCCTACTGCTGCAACCTCACGCAGGAGGAGTGGAAGGCGTATCGCGGCGTCCCGGAGCGGCCGGGCACGCCCTCGCCCTCGCGCGACACCGACCCGGAGCGCAACCTGCGGATCTTCCACGAGATGCGCGACGGCAAGTACGCCGACGGCGAATGGTGCCTCCGCGCGAAGATCGACATGGCCTCGCCGAACATCCACTTCCGCGACCCGGTCCTCTACCGCATCCGCCACGTCGCGCACTACCATCTCGGCGACAAGTGGTGCGTCTACCCGATGTACGACTTCGCGCACCCGATCGAAGACGCGCTGGAGGGCGTCACGCACTCGATGTGCACGCTGGAGTTCGAGGTGCACCGTCCGCTCTACGACTGGGTCGTCGACCGCATGGACGAGCAGGGGCTCCTGCCGGTGCGCAACGGCGTCAAGATCCGCACGCAGCAGCGCGAGTTCGCGCGCCTCAACCTCACGTACACGGTGATGTCGAAGCGCCTCCTGCTGCAGATGGTGCAGGACGGGCGCGTCAACGGCTGGGACGATCCGCGCATGCCGACGGTGTGCGGGATGCGCCGGCGCGGCTACACGCCGGGCGCGATCCGCGAGTTCTGCGACCGCATCGGCGTCTCGAAGGTCGAGAGCGAGTCGGATCCCGCGCTTCTCGAATGGTGCGTGCGCGAGGAGCTGAACCGCACGGCGACGCGCCGCATGGCCGTCCTCGATCCCGTGAAGGTCGTGATCGACAACTGGGGAATGAGGGATGGGAAATGGGAGGTGAGGAATGTCGAGCTGCCGAACAACCCGACGGACGAGACGGCCGGAACGCGGCAGGTCGCGTTCGGCCGGGAGATCTGGATCGACCGCGCGGACTTCATGGAGGTGCCGGAGAAGAAGTTCTTCCGCATGGCGCCGGGGCAGGAGGTGCGCCTCCGGGGCGCGTGCCTCTTCAAATGCACGGGCTGCGTGAAGGGCGCGGACGGAAAGGTCGTCGAGATCCACGGCACGTGGGACGAGGCGTCGTGGGGCGGCAACGCGGCGGACGGCCGCAAGGTGAAGGGGACGATCCACTGGGTCGACTGCGCGACGGGCGTCAGGGCCGAAGTGCGCCTCTACGACCGCCTCTTCACGGAGAAGGATCCGCTGAAGGACGGGAGCGAGAACTTCCTGAAGTACCTCAACCCCGACTCGCTGAAGGTCGTGACGGGCTACGTCGAGCCGGCGCTCGGCGCGGCGCAGGCGAACGAGCATTTCCAGTTCGAGCGCACGGGCTACTTCATCGCGGACGCGGCGGACTCGAAGCCGGGCGCGCCCGTCTTCAACCGCACCTGCACGCTCAAGGACTCCTACAGGCCCGCGTAAGCGGCGGCGGCCATGCGGCAGATGTCGCTGATCGAGGGGGCGCTGGGCGACGGCGAAAGCGCCGCGTCCGAGCCGCTGGCCGCGCGGATGCGTCCGCGCGACCTGTCGGAGTTCGTCGGCCAGGAGCACCTGGTCGGCGAGGGCAAGATCCTCCGCCAGATGATCGAGCGCGACCAGATCCCCTCCATGATCCTCTGGGGCCCGCCCGGCGTCGGCAAGACGACGCTCGCGAACGTCATCGCGAACCTCACGAAGGCCGAGTTCGTCAACTACTCGGCCGTGACGAGCGGCATCAAGGAGATCAAGGAGATCATGGCGCGCGCCGAGTCGGGCCGTCGCGTCGGTCTCCGCACCGTCCTCTTCGTGGACGAGATCCACCGCTTCAACAAGGCGCAGCAGGACGCCTTCCTGCCGTTCGTCGAGCAGGGCTCGATCATCCTCATCGGCGCGACGACGGAGAACCCGAGCTTCGAGGTCAACTCCGCGCTGCTCTCGCGGTGCAAGGTGTTCGTCCTGAAGGGGCTGTCCGAGGCCGATCTCGTGCGCCTCCTGCGGCGCGCGCTCGAATCGGAGCGCGGCTTCGGCAGGCTGAACGTGCGGGCGAGCGACGAGACGCTCGCGAAGATCGCGGTCTACGCGAACGGCGACGCGCGCCATGCGCTCGGCACGCTGGAGACGGCGGTCGCGAACGCGGCGTTCGGGGCGGACGGGCGGCCGGAGATCACGGAGGACGTGCTGTCGCAGGTCGTGAGCCGCAAGGCGCTCCTCTACGACAAGAGCGGCGAGGAGCACTACAACATCATCTCGGCCCTGCACAAGTCGATGCGCAACTCCGACCCGGACGCGGCGGTCTACTGGCTCGCGCGGATGCTGGAGGGCGGGGAGGACCCGCTCTACATCGCGCGGCGGTGCGTCCGCTTCGCGAGCGAGGACGTGGGGCTCGCCGACCCGAACGCGCTCCTGCTCGCGAACGCCGTCTGGGACGCCTGCCACAACCTCGGCGTGCCGGAGTGCAACGTGCATTTGACGCAGATCGTCGTCTACCTCGCGCTCGCCCCGAAGTCGAACGCGATGGAGGCGGCGTACAACCGGGCGGCGGCGGACGCGCAGAAGCGGATGGCCGAGCCGGTGCCGCTGCAGATCCGCAACGCGCCGACGCGGCTCATGAAGAGCCTCGACTACGGCAAGGGCTACGTCTACGCGCACGACACGGACGAGAAGATCGCGCGGATGTCGTGCCTGCCCGACGCGCTCGAAGGCCGGCGGTACTACACGCCGGCGGGGCTCGGCCGCGAGGCGAACCTGAAGGCGCGGCTGGAGGCCGTCCGCGCCTGGCGCGAGGGCCGCACGGACACGCCGCCGTTCGCCTCCGCCGCCTACGCGACGCGCTGACGGCTTCGTTTGTGGTATAATATCCCCAAACTCAAAACGCGAACGGGGAGGCGACATGCAGTGTGGCAAGATGACGGGCGGCATCCTGATTGCCGGCGTGACGGCGGCAATCTGCTTCTGGCCGGAGGCGAAAACCCCCGAGGTCGGCGCGGAGCCTGTGCGTCCGGTGCGGAGCGCGGTCGTGCGGGCGAGCGAGCGCATGCCGGACCTGGCGTTTGCCGGCATCGTCCAGGCGGCCACTTCGCGGACGCTCGTCTTCAAGCAGTCCGGTCGCGTCCAGCGCATCGCCGTCGCGAAGGGGCAGACCGTCAAGAAGGGCGAGAAGCTTGCGTGGCTCGATTCGCTTGACTTCGTGAACGCGCTCGCGAAGGCCGAGGCCGCCGAGAGGCGCGACCGCCTGACGTTCGACCGCAAAAGCGACGCGCTCAAGAAGAAGGCGATCTCGCAGGAGGAGGTCTCGCAGGCCGAAGCCCAGCTCAAGCAGAGCGAGGCGGCGCTGGAACTCGCGAAGCGGGCGCTGGAGGAGACGGTCCTGTATGCGCCGTTCGACGGGACGATCGCCGCCGTGCCGGCGTCCGAGCTCGACATGGTCGGATCGGCGAATCCCATCGTGAAGATCCAGGACACGTCGTTCGTCAACATCGACGTCCGCATCGCGGAGAAGTACATCCTCCGGCGGGAGCAGTTCGTGGACATCGAGACGAATGCGGGGCGCACGGTGTCCTTCGACTCGCTGCCCGACCGCTCCTTCCCCGCCACGTTCAAGGAGTTCCAGGCGTCCGCCGACGAACACACGCAGACGTTCGTCGCGACCTACGCGATGGAGGCGCCGAAGGATCTGCTGCTGCTGCCGGGGATGTCCGCGACGCTGACGATTTCCGGGGCGTCGTACGCGCAGAAGGGCAAGGGCGCGGCGGAGGGGCTGACGGTCGTTCCCGAAAGCGGCATTGGCATCACGTCGGACGGTGCGCACTTCGTCTGGCTGCTGCAGGAGACGGCGGAGAAGGACGTCTACGAAGTTCGCCGCCAGGACGTCTCGCTTGTCCGCCGGACGGACGAGGGGACGGTTGTCGCGGGCCTGAAGCCCGGCCAGCGCGTCGCGACGGCGGGCGTCTCCCTCCTGGCCGAAGGCCGCCGGGTGACGATCCTGTAGGCGTCTCCATGCGGAAAATTCTCAAGCGCGAGAGTGAAGCTGAACGGGCCTGTCCCCATTGTCCTGGCGAATGGCGCGCGCCCTGCGCCAGTCGCTGCTCCAGCGCCTGGCGCAGGACGAGGCGTTGCCTTCGCGGGACGGAACGGAGTTTTTTGATATAATACGCGCCATGAATCTCGATACCCTACTGGCGATCAGCCCGATTGACGGACGTTACGCGAACAAGTGCGCGGAACTGCAGGAAGTCTTCTCCGAGTACGGCCTCATCAAGCGCCGCGTGCTTGTCGAATGCACGTGGCTGGAGGCCCTGTGCGACGACGTGCGCATCAAGGAGTGCAAGGCGCTCTCCGCGAAGGAGCGCGCCGCGCTCCGCAAGATCGCGGCGGACTTCTCGCTTGACGACGCCCGCCGCGTGAAGGAGATCGAGAGGACGACGAACCACGACGTCAAGGCCGTCGAGTATTTCCTGAAGGAGAAGCTTGGCCGCTTGGCAGGTTCGGCAGGTCTGGGCGGCTTGGCGACGCGCACGGAGTTCATCCATTTCGGCTGCACGTCGGAGGACATCAACAACATGTCCCACGCGCTCATGCTGCGCGACGGCCAGCGGATCCTGCGCGCGGCGCAGGACGAGATGACGGCGACGATCGCGCAGATGGCGAAGGCGACGGCGAAAGTCCCGATGCTCGCGCACACGCACGGCCAGCCCGCCTCGCCGACGACGGTCGGCAAGGAGCTTGCGGTCGTCTCGGCGCGCCTGAAGCGCCAGGCGGCGGAGATCGACCGGCTCGTCATGCCCGCGAAGATGAACGGCGCGGTCGGCAACTTCAACGCGCACCTCTCCGCCTACCCGGACGTCGACTGGGAGAAGCTGTCCGCGAAGGTGATCCGCTCGCTCGGCCTCCGTCAGAACCGCCTCACGACGCAGATCGAGTCGCACGACGGCATCGCCGAGCTCTTTGACGCGCTCGCGCGCTGGAACTCGGTGCTGCTCGACTTCGACCGCGACGTCTGGCTGTACGTCTCGATGGGCTACTTCAGGCAGCGCACGGTCAAGGGCGAGATCGGCTCGTCGACGATGCCGCACAAGGTGAACCCGATCGACTTCGAGAACTCGGAGGGCAACCTCGGCCTCGCGAACGCCGTCCTCGGCTTCATGGCGCGCAAGCTCGCGGTCTCGCGGCTGCAGCGCGACCTCACGGACTCGACGACGCTGCGCAACATGGGCGTCGGCTTCGGCTACACGCTGATCGCCATCCGCTCGACCCAGAAGGGCCTCGGCAAGCTGGAGCTCAACGAGGCGCGCCTGGCGGAAGACCTCGACTGCAACTGGGAGGTCCTGGCCGAGCCGATCCAGACCGTGATGCGCAAGGTCGGCATGGACCGCCCCTACGAGCGGCTGAAGGAGCTGACGCGCGGCCGCCGCGTGACGGCGGAGATCATGCGCGACTTCGTTCAGGCGCTGCCGCTGCCGAAGGCCGACAAGGACCGCCTCCTCAAGATGACGCCCGCGAACTACATCGGCCTCGCCGCGAAGCTCGCCAAGCTGGCGTAGCGGCGGCACTTGATTTCAAGTGGGCGGAAAGTGTATAATACGCGCGAACATTCCCCAGAAAAGGACAAAGAGAAATGGCTAACATCAAGGGCGGCCGCGCCGCCAGGAAACGTGACCGTCAGAACGAAAAGGCTCGCAAGCGCAATTCGGTGTGCAAGGCGAAGCTTCACGATGCGCACAAGAAGCTCTTCAAGCTTGCGGACGCGGGCTCGAAGGAAGACGCCGAGAAGAAGCTCCGGGAATTCGTTTCCGGCCTCGACAAGGCCGTGAAGCGCGGCATCATCACGAAGAACACGGCTGACCGCAAGAAATCGCGCGCCCAGCTCAAGATCAACAAGATCGCCGCCGCGAAGTAACAGCTTTTGGGAAACACGGGAATGTGATTGCCTCGGGCATCGGAATGTAAGGCATTCGGGTGCCCGATTCGCTTTCGGGCAAACGATTCACAAGACTGGAAATCCAGCAAAGAAACAGAAAGGAAAAACAGAAAATGGACAAGATGACACTCCGCGACGTGGCGCTCAAGGGCAAGCGCGTCGTCATGCGCGTTGACTTCAACGTGCCGATGGCCAAGGACGGCAGCGGCAAGATCACGGACGACACCCGCATCGTCGCGGCGCTCCCCTCGATCAAGTACGTGCTCGAGCAGGGCGGCAGCCTCGTGCTGATGTCGCACCTCGGCCGCCCGAAGGGCGTGAAGCTCGGCGCGGCGCCGAACCCCGGCAACGCGGCGTTCACGCTGAAGCCCGTCGCCGAGGCGCTTTCCGAGAAGCTCGGCCTCCCGGTCAAGTTCGTCCCCGACTGCATGGCGGCCGACGCGGTCGTCAAGGCCCTCCAGCCCGGCGAAGTCGCGCTCCTTGAGAACACGCGCTTCTACAAGGCCGAGGACGGCAAGGTGAAGAAGGACGACGAGAAGAAGGGCATCCACCTCACGGACGAGGAGTTCGCGGCGAAGAAGGCCGAGCTCAAGGCCGCCCGCATCGAGATGGCGAAGAAGCTCGCCTCCTACGGCGACATCTACTGCAACGACGCCTTCGGCACGGCGCACCGCGCCCATGCCTCGACGGCCGTCATTGCGGACTACATCCAGCCGGCGGTCTCGGGCTTCCTGCTCGAGAAGGAGATCCAGTTCCTCGGCGACGCGGTCGAGAACCCGGTGCGTCCGTTCGTCGCCATCCTCGGCGGCGCGAAGGTCTCGGACAAGCTTGCGGTCGTGAAGGCGCTCCTGAACAAGGTCGACACGCTCATCATCGGCGGCGGCATGGCCTACACCTTCAAGAAGGCGCAGGGCTTCAAGATCGGCACCTCGCTCTGCGAAGACGAGCAGGTCGCCTACTGCAAGGAGATGCTGGAGGCCGCGGCGGCGAAGGGCATCAAGATCCTGCTGCCGGTCGACAGCGTGATCGCGAACAAGTTCCCGGAGACGAAGGACGCCTCCGACATCGAGATCAAGACGGTCGAAGGCGACATCCCGGACGGCTGGATGGGCCTCGACATCGGGCCGAAGTCGGTCGCGCTGTTCGCCGAGGCGGTGAAGGGCGCGAAGACGGTGGTCTGGAACGGCCCGATGGGCTGCTTCGAGTTCGCGCCGCTCGCGAAGGGCACGTATGGCGTCTGCGACGCGGTCGCGACGGTCAAGGCCAACGGCGGCGTCTCGATCATCGGCGGCGGCGATTCCGTCTCGGCGGTGAAGAAGAGCGGCAAGGCGGCGGAGATGAGCCACGTCTCGACGGGCGGCGGCGCGTCCCTCGAGTTCCTCGAAGGGAAGGTCCTCCCCGGCGTCGCGGCGCTGACGGCGAAGAAGTAAGGGACGCGCGGCGAAGCCGGATCGCCGCGAACGCGCGCTGACGGGCCTTTGCGGGCGCGTCAGCGCGCGTTTTCGTAGGCGACGTTGAGCTGCGTTTCGGCGTCGTCCAGCAGGGCTTCCAGTTCGGTCGCCGTCCGCTCGCCCTTGGCGAGAGCCAGCAGGAACGTGCGGTAGGCATCGGCCGCGCGCTGAAGCCCTTCGCCGCGTCCGCCGCCGAAGACCGGCAGTTCGTTCGCCTTGTCGAGGGCGGCGAGGCGGATGAAGGGGTCGTCCGCCGCGCCGGCGATCGCCGCGCGGAACGGCAGGGCGTCGAAGCGCCCGAGGAACGGCCGGTCGAACGTGCGGGGATAGAGCCGCAGGCGGGAGGCGAAGACGCGCGCCTCGATGCGGCTGAGGCTTCCCGGCTTGAAGACGCGGTAGAGCAGCCTGAACCCGTCGTCGTCCGCCCCCCGTGCGCGCGCCAGCCAGTCGGAAAGGCGTTGCCGCGCCCGGGCGAGCCGATAGCCCGGATCCGTCTGGCGGAAGGCCTCACAGGCCTCCGACGGCGCAAGCTCGACCTTTTCAATCGCGCGGAAGTAGGCGCGGACGATTTCCGTCCGCAGGGCGTCCAGGTCCGTCTGCGCGGGATTCGGCAGAAAGAGGCGCGTCACGACGCGCGCGCCGTTCGTCACGACGCGCACGAGGACGTCCGTGCAGTTCGTGCGCACGTCGCCGAGATGGAGGACGAGACTGGGCTGCGTGACGCGCACGGGCGGCCGCTGCGCGGCGCGCGCGAGGGCCGCCACGGTCTCGCCGGCGAAGCGCGCGACGGGCGCCTGGTACTCGCGGCGCACGTCGGCCGAGCAGTTCGCGTAGACCTTGACGAACCCTTCCGCCTGCGTCAGGACGGGCGCCTTGAAGCGCTCCACCAGCTCCGCGCGCGAAAGCGCGAGCAGCAGGACTGTCGCGAGCATCCCCATCGCCGTCAGCGCACCTTCAGGAGCAGGAGCAGAAGGGCCGGCATGACCACGAGCTGCAGCAGGACGAAGCGCATCAGCACCTGCGCATTCGACCACTTCAGGTTCTTCTTGCAGTGGTCGTGCAGGGGGAATCGCACCCGGCGGATCAGGCTGTCCTCGCCGATGTCGAAGCCGGCCTTCTTCGCGAGGCGCAGGAGGACGAGCTTGCCGAGGCCGCCGCCGCCGTTCACGAGCACGATCGGCGCAAGCGCGAGGACGATGAACGGGTTGCCCGTCATGAGCGAGGCCGTCGCGACGAGGATGCCGAGATAGCGGCTGCCCGCGTCGCCCATCAGGACCTTCGACGGCTCGGCGTTGTACCAGAGATAGCCGCCGAACGCCCCGGCGACGACCATGACGACGATCGCCCAGCGCGCCGCCTCGGCGTAGACGGGGATGAGGAGGTAATGCGCGACGGGACGGTAGCCGACGACCGCGTAGAGGATGACGGCCAGCATGCCGAGCGCGATGAGCGTCAGCGTCCCCGCAAGGCCGTCCACGCCGTCCGAGCAGTTCGTCGCGTTCATCGTGAACCAGAGGACGAACGCCGCGACCGGCACGTAGGCCCAGGCGGGCACGAGCCAGACGCCGACGCCATCCAGCAGGGCGGGGCCCTTCACGAACGGAAGCCAGGCGATCATCACGTGCGCCCCGTCGATGACCTCGTGGTGGCCGAGAAAGATGAAGACGGCGATCGCGACCGAGACGACGGCGTCGAGAAGGCCCTTCTTGAGCTCCCCCCACGGCACGCGCGCCTGGTCGTCGAGATAGCCGAAGAGCATCGCCCCGTAGAGCGCGAAGACGGCGGCGAGATCCCAGGCCTTGAGCGGCGCGAAGAGGATGATGACCGGGAGCGCGATGAGCGAGACCCAGAGCCCCGCCCCCGTCGGCTTGCCCTGGCTCGCGAGGCCGCCCATGTCCTTCAAGAGGGCCTTGCCCCGGTCGCGCGGCAGCCGGCCCCACAGGCGCGGCAGGAGAATCCACGTCAGGAACGCCGCCGTGAACGCGCCGCCCGCGAGAAGGAGGGCGTGCGACTGAAGAAGCCGAAATGGACCCCAGAACCGCTGAAGGAAATCAGAAAGATAGTAGATCATGGGGGTATTATATCATACTGCGCGGCGGGCGGACGCAGAAGCCCCGGATGCCGACGCGGCGGCCGTGGCGGCGGAAACGCGGAAATGGTATACTGACGCCCTCATGAGCATTCGACAAGTCCAAGGTGAACGGTCGCCGCAGGCGGCCGAAGGGGATGCCCTGCCGGCGGCGGCGAAAGGCGAGCGCCTCGGCTGGGCCGGGCCGCTTCTGGCGGCCGTGGCGTTCGTTGCCGTGTTCGCGGCGTTCGCCTGGCAGCTCGTCGTCTACCAGCGGAACGTCCGGGCGTGGGCCGAGCAGGAGCTTCAGTCGCGGGCGGATCTCGCGGCGATCGTGCTGGCCGAGCCGCTGCGAACGCTCGACTTCAAGGCGATCCGGACGTTCGGCGCCACGTGCAAGGCGGAGGGGCTCCGCCTGCGCATCTGCCACGGCGACCGGTTCTACCTGTCGGAAGACGCCGAAGCCGGCTTCTACGACACCGCCGGCGGGGCGGTCGAGCTGTGCCTCTTCAAGACCGCGCGGTCCGGCAGCTATGTCATCGGCATTGGGCGTCCGTCGTTCCAGATGCTGATGCCGTTCCTGAAGGCGCTCGTGGTCATCGTCCTCGCCGGGCTGCTCGGCGTCGCGGGCGTCATCCTCTTCTTCGTCGTGACGTGGCGGCAGCGGCTGCGCATCCGCGCGCTGGCGCGGCTGGAGAAGTTCCGCCGGGAGTTCGTCGCCGACCTCTCGCACGAGATCAAGACGCCGCTCACGGGCATTCTCGGCGCGGCCGACCTGATGGACGGGCGGGATCCGCTTGCGGCGATGGTCAAGAAGGAGGCGACGCGGCTGAACGCGCTTGTGCAGCAGATCCTCGACCTCGCCCGCCTGGAGCGCGAGGGGGAGGCGCTGCGGCGGGAGGAGGTCGACCTCGCCGAGCTCGTGCGCGAGACGGTTGCGCGCTTCCGGCCCAAGGCCCGCGCCGCCGGCATCGACCTCACGGTCGCGGCGGCGTCCGCGCCGTCCCTGCGCGGCGTCTGCGATCCGCTGCTCATCGCCGAGGCGCTGGACAATCTCGTCGAAAACGCCCTCCGCCATTCGGGCTCGCCGACGGTTCGCGTGTCGTGCGGCGCGGCGGGGCACGGCGGCGTCCGGCTCGTCGTCGAAGACGCGGGCCGGGGCGTCCCGCCCGACGAGGCCGAGCGGATCTTCGAGCGCTTCCACCGCGTCGATCCGGCGCGGGCGGCGGACACGGGCGGCGCGGGGCTCGGCCTCGCGATCGTCCGCCGCATCGCGCGCCTTCACGGCGGTGACGTGACGTGCGAGCCCGCTGCGCCGCATGGCGCACGGTTCGCCATCTTTTGGTATAATCCACGCCATGAAAAGTTGCAGTGAAATGCGTCGTGCGGCTTGGGGCATCCTCAAGGGCAAGTGGTTCGGGCGGCTGCTGGCCGTCGGGGGCGTCCTCTATCTCATCACAGGGACTGTCAACGGCCTTGTCTCGTCCGCGTTCACCGCGCTCGCGATCGATTCGCTGGGCGATTTCGTGACGCGCTGGGCGCAGGCTCGGCAGGCGGGGCTCGGCTATACGCTGCCGACGCTCAAGGCGTACGGATGGATGATGGGCGGGTTCCTGTTCCAGATGTTCATCGCCTATGTCTTCGGCGCAATCGTGGCCTACGGGTTCATGGGCACGCTGCTGAAGGCCCGCGCGAACGACGACAACCGCTGGTTTGCGGACGCTTTCGGCGGTTTCGCGCGACCGTTCGAGGTGACGGGCCTTCTCGTCCTCATGAACCTGAAGGTCTTCCTGTGGGCGCTGCTCCTGCTCTTTCCCGGCATCGTGGCGGCGTACCGCTATCGCCTCGCGTGGTTTCTGAAGAACGAGCATCCCGACTGGACGGCGTCCGCCTGCCTGGCGGAGTCCGGCCGGCAGATGAAGGGCTTCAAGTGGAAGGCCTTCTGCCTCGACCTCTCCTACATCGGCTGGTGGCTGCTGGCGTCGCTGGGGCTTGGCGCGAGCGTTGTCCTGCTGGGGCATGTCACGGAAAGCGGCGGGCCTGTCTGGGCGACGGCGAGCTTCCTCATTGGCGCGCTGTCGTTCTACCTCTTCCTGAAGGTCGCTCTTGGCGTGGCCGTTTCGCGCGTCGTCTTCTACCGCGAACTCGCGCCGGAGGAGGCTTGATTGAGCCTCATCCTCGCACCCCTGCGCGGCGTGACGATCCGCTGCTTCCGCGAGACGTTCGCGCCTGAACTCGCCGCCGCCGGCTTTGCGGAGGCCGTGACGCCGTTCATCTCCGCGATGGCGGGCGTCGATCCGCTGAAAGACCGCGAACTGGGACAAGAAGGAAAAGGAAGAAGGAAAAAGGAAGAAGGAAGAAGTGAGGACGGAAGAGGTGAGGACGGTCTGACGTCTTCTCTTCGCGTGACGCCCCAGTTCATCGGCAAGGACCCGGCGGCGCTGCGGTTCTGCCTGGCGCGCGTCAAGTCCGCCGGCTACGACACCGCCGACCTGAACTGCGGCTGCCCGTTCCCGATGGTGCGCAACAAGGGGCGCGGCAGCGGGCTGCTGCGGACGCCGGACGTGCTGCGGCAGATGCTGGAGGTCGGGTGCGCGGTGATGGGCCCCGGCCGGTTCTCCGTCAAGGCGCGGCTGGGCGTGGAGCGGACGGACGAGCTCCTGAAGCTGATGCCGCTCTTCAACGCCTATCCGCTGCGGTTCCTGACCGTCCACGCGCGCACGGCGCGGCAGATGTACGAAGGGCCGTGCGACGAGGCGATGCGCGCGCAGGTCGAGGCCGTCGCGCGCATCCCGGTCGTCCGCAACGGCGACCTCGGGCTGGACGCGGCGGACGGCATGGTGGGACGCGCGTTCGTCCGGTCGCTCGGCGCGCGACCCGATGCGCGGGACCTGCTGCTGCGCTACGTGGCGGCCTCGGCGGCGGAGCTGTCCGGCGACCGTCCCGTCCTGGGCCGCATCAAGGAGCTGGTGTCGTACTGGAAAGACCTCCCGTCGTGGCGGCGCACGTGGCAGGTCCTGAAGATCTGTCGCACGGTGGACGAACTGCGCGCGATTCTCCGCACGGGAGCGGGCGCCGCCTGTCCGGGAGTGCCGTCAGGAAAGGGAGGGACCAATGGTTGACCGACGCGCCTATCTGCTGGACGTGACGGATCGCCGTCCGAACGACGCGCTCATGCAGGAGCTCGTCGACGTGCTGGCGCGCTACTCCTACAACGAGCTCTACTGGTACGGCGGCGACGCGGCGGCGGCCGGCCTGTCGCCGCGTCTCCGCGCCTACTGCGACATGCAGGGGATCGACTGCCGCGCGCTCGACGCGACCGGCTACGAGCGGCTGCTGCTCGACCCGAAGAACGTGATCGTGCCGACCTTCGCGGCGAAGTCTCTCTGCGGCCGCATCGAGGAGATGCGCCTCGCGATGGAGCAGGGCGAGCTGGCCGTGCGCGCGCGGCGGGCGACGCGCTTTCTCGTGACGGACTTCTCGGACGGCTTCATGTGGCATCCGCCCTGCGTCTCGCTGCCGGCGGTCATCCTCGCGGGCAACCTCATGACCAGCGGCGCGTCCGCCGCGAAGATGGATCTCGAAAAGGAACTCTGCTCGGTCATGAACCTGCCCGTCGCGGGGCTGCTCCAGAAGCTGGGCACGCTCTACCTGCGCGGCGGCGCGCGGCGGGCGGACGCCTCCGAGTTCTTCAACATCCTCGCCGGCGACTGCGGCTACTCGCGGCATCCGGGCCTCACGCAGACGGTTCTGGACGAAGTCTCCGGCATCTGCCACGGCGTGCGGCTTGCGCTGGAGCGCTGGACGGAGCGAAGCGACTGGGCGAAGGAGATCGCCTACGCGGCAAACCTTCTCGACTGCGCCTGCCACCGCCGCAACGAGGCGATGCTCCGGGCGCTCCGCGACGAGCACGGGCGGCTCTGGCGTCTGCGCTGCGCGCCGGAGGGCCGCGTCGAGTCGCTCGCCAGGCTGCCGCGCTTCTGAAAGAACCGCTCGCTTCGCGCATTTCTGTCGGCTTTGTCGCACCTTCAACGGCTGGACGCAAGAAGAACCCGCTGAACGCACGAAGCGCTTCTTCCGCCACACTCTCCTGGCCCCGCGAAGCGGCTCTGTGTTCATAGTATGAGGTGGCGGACATTCCCGTTTGAAGTCGTCGGTTCGGATCCGTTCTGCCATCCGGCCAACCAGGCGTTTATTGCCCGTGGCATTGCCGACTACGAGAACGGGGCTCAGCACTATCATGCCCATGAACTGATTGATGCGGATGCCCCCGTCGAAAAGCAACCCCGGTCGAGGACATCCACCCGGAGGCGTGGCCGTGAAAAAGCTTTGGTTTGACGCGGCTTGGGCCGATTACGTCGGTTGGCAGGCGCAGGACAGGAAGACGCTTCGGCGCATCAACCGGCTCATCCAAAGCATTGAGCGCAACGGCACGTCCTGCATCGGCAACCCAGAACCTCTTCGTGGCGATTGCTCCGGCTGGTGGAGCGTCCGCATCGACGAAAAGAACCGCATCGTCTTCAAGATCGAGAATGGGTTCCTCGTCATCAGTTCCTGCAAGGGACATTACGAATTTGCGGATTGTCTCGGCGGCTTCGCCGCAGACCACGAAACGTCGGCGCGTCATCGGCGTTCCGCCGATTGACCGTGGCGAGACGCCGCCGCGTCTCAAGCCTGACGGCTTTCCGCGTCGCCGTCCCGCCACAGTCACCCCTTCGGGGCATGACGCGCCGACGGGCACGAACGCCGCGCGAGGCGCGGACACGAAAGCGCGGCAGACCTCACACGTCGAGGCACGAAAAGGCTCCGCGCATCCACTCGAAGCCCTGATCCGGCCACGTCGCAACGGCTCGTGCAGAGGCATCGAGATTCGTTGCGGAACGCTGCGGCAGTGCGCGAGACGCGACACGGGGCCAACGACGCTTCGAGACGAGCGCGCAAGCCTTTTCGTGCCTCGACGGACGGACGGGCGGCTTTCGTGTTCGCGCGACAGCGCTCGTGTTCGAGGACGACTGTCCCCCAGAAAGCAAATCGTCTTTTCATGCTGAAGTCCTGCGCCTAGCGGCCCCTAGGGTTGACAGGTTGTCACCCATTTTGGTAATATACGCCCTGTAAAGGAGACTCCAGATGAAAAAATTGCTCATCGTTTTGACATGCACATGTGCAGGCGCGGTCGCGCTTGCAGACTCCGCACAGTGGCAAACGCCTTGGTTTAAGGGCATTGGAGAGGGCGCGACCATCGCCAACCTGATGGCGACGAACGGCGCGTGGACAGGCGTCACGGATGCCACGGCCGAAATCACCGACGACGGTGCTCTCGAACTTGATTTGGACGCGGATGCCGAAGCGACATTCACGGTGACGAAGGACACGGCGCAGGATTCGTCTACGCTTCAGCGGCTGACGGTCAAGGGCGTGTTCACGCCGATTGCGGCGGATGAGCTGCTGAATGGCGCGACGATGGCCGGAAAGAAGCATGCGCAGGTCGGCTTCGCCGTCGTCAGCGAGACCTCGACGAGCGAAGCGACTGAAACCGAAGAGGCGACCACGACGACGACCTACAAGTACTACGCATGGGTTGGCAAGACCTCGACTGAAGAAAAGGGCGCGACTGCGATCAGCGACTGGGTTGAGCTCGGCACGGCGCCGTCTGCGGACGCGACGACCGAACTCGTGATTGACCTCGCGTACTGGACGGACGACGTGACGGCGACGTTCGCGATCAAGGCTAACAACGATACGGTGGTCAATCTTGCGAAGCAGACGCTGATGGGCAACGCCAAGACGGTTGCCGCAAGCAAGACCATTGCCTCGGTGTCCTGCACGGGCAGCGGCACTCTGAACGCCGTCACGGGCGAGGTTCAGCTCGGCGTGGCGTCGACGGGCGACAGAAAGTGGGGCACGGTCGATGAGGCAATTGCGGCGGGGAAAACAACCGTCTCTGTGATTCGGACGCCGGAGGGGGCGATTTCTAAGTACGAGGAGGGAACGACTACATTGACTCCGAGCGATTCCTCGAAGGAGTTTGTTGTTGATAAAACGTCGGGCTATCAGATTACGGGTATTCAGACCTCGACGGCGATTCTTAACGACGTTAAGTTTGCGGGCGATGGCAAGGAGAGGTCCCTGATGAAAGATTCGGCGGCGTTCCGTAAGTTCTTGGCCTCCTATAGCTCTGCTTATTCAGCGGCGAATACGGATGCGGTCCAGATTAAGAAGAATCTGGAAGTGAAAGGCGGCAACGACCTTCCACTGTGGCAGTCGTATGCGCTGGGCATTGAGCCGTCGGCATCCGTGAAGCCGGCGCTGGCCGCGGGCGATAAGGAAGATACGGAGAACATCGTTCTCGCGATTCCGACGCTGGCGAGCGCGGCGGGTTCAGGGGATTTCACGATCTCCTACAAGGTTGGCGACAATACGGTGACCGCCCTTTCCGACATCCGGATTCCGCTGAATGCGACGAAGAAGTATCCGATCAAGATTTTCTTCAAGTAAGTTCGACAGGTTAGGAGCATAAAATGAAAAAGACATTGGTTGCAGGTTTGGTCGGACTCCTCGCGGCGGCGACGTTCGCCGGCAAGGACAACGTGGTCGTCACGTTCTGTACGCAGGGTCCCGACACGTATGCGGATGGCTCGAAAGTTCGGGATGGCGAGACGTATGCGCTCGTCTGGACGAAGGATGGCGCGACGTTTCAGGGCATCAACGCGGACGGCACGGCTGTCGGTGAGGATGTTGGCGACAACAAGGTCGCGCTGAAAGCCCCCGTCGCGAAGGACGGCAAGTGCCCGTTCATCAAGTTTGAGATTGACGAGGAATACGCGAAGGATCATTTCAAGGGCGGCACGTGGGGCGTCTACCTTCTCGACACGCGCACGTTCGATTCGACGCCTGGCGCGGACGGCAAGCCGGTCGCGACGGACGCGCTCGGCTCGGCGGTGAACGGCTATGGTGCGGTGGCGACGGCCTCGACGGCGACGCAGTTCGTCTCGGCGAATGCGGTGGCGACGAAGGCGGACGTGGCGCCGGCGGACAAGGGTGAGGTCAAGATTCGCGACATCAAGCTGATCGGCGACAAGGTCTTCATCTACGTCTCCGGCACGGTGTCGAGCGCGGCGTATGCCGTTGCGGAAGGTGCGACGCCGGATGCGCTGACGACCCAGAAAGCGGAGGTCGGCAACACGGCGGGTGACATGATCATCGTCCGCGACCAGCAGCCGGGTGGCGCGTTCTTCAAGGTGAGCAAGTAATTCAGGCGAAAGGATAACACGAAAATGAAGAAGTTGCTTTCAATGGCTCTTTGCGCGGCGGCGGTTGCGGCGTTCGCGGAAGAGACGACGATTACGACGGTCGGCGTGACGGCCATCACGCTTCCGGCGAATCAGAAGAACACGATCATCGCGGCCTCGTTCAAGGAACTGGCGACGGGGGATAACATCAGCATCGCCAACATCGTCAAGGCGACGAACCTTGCGAATGGTGACAAGATTCTCCTCTACACGGCCAAGAACACGTATTCCGCGTGGAGCTGGAATGCGACGAGCAAGGCATGGGAGAAGGCCGCCAAGACCTATACGGTCGGTAAGGATGGTGTGGCTACCGAGTCCACGGGCGATGCGCCGGAGACGACGACCGCCACCGTCGGCACGGGCCTGTGGATTGTCCGCGCGAGCGACACTCCGTCTGAAACGAAAATCGCGCTCTACGGCACGTATGTCGAGAATAAGGCCTACACGACAACGGCGAACGCCTGGAACCTCGTCGGCAACCCGATGCAGAAGATGGTTGAGATCTCCAAAGGGGCGGAAGGAGACCGCATCATGGTGCCGCAGGGCACGATGGGTGCAATGAGAACATACGAGTATGGCACGGAAGGAGAGCAGACGGGGTGGTATTACGTGACATCGACAACGGAGGAGAAGACGATTGCTGGTGAGTTGGTCTCCGTTGCGAAGATCACGAAAGCGTTTGAAAATCCTTCGATTGCGGCAGGTGCGGGTTTTTGGTATCTGACGAAATCGGCTGTCGAGTTGTCGTGGGCGGAATAATCTGAGCTGAAAGGAAGTGTGTCATGAATAAGTTTCTTGCTGTTTTGGTCGCTATGGCCGCGTTTGGTGCGTCGGCGGCAGATTCCTATCTCTACTGGATGGTGGATTCCATTTCGTGGACGGGAGAGACTCCGACGGCGGATATTACGTATGCGCGTGTTGGCGTGATGGACAATGCGACAGGTGCGAATACGGGGTATCTGAACATCTTTGCGCAGGCCGGTGAAGGGACGGGAAGTAAATTTGCGAGTGACTTTTTGGGAAGTAGCCTTTACGCAAATCTTGGGACGTATGCAAAGGATGGCTATTCGTTCTACATTGAACTGTGGAATGATTCGGGGCGGGTTGGACGTTCGGAGAGTATTCTTGACTACTCGAAAGCCCTTGCGGACTACGTCTATGAGCTTGGCATCTCCACGCCGCCTTCGACTGCATGGAACTTTGGCTCGTCGTTCACCACGCAGGCGATTCCGGAGCCGAGTTCGGCCCTGCTTCTGCTCCTTGGTTGCGCGGGTCTCGCGCTGAAGCGCAAGAAACAGGCCAACGCCTAATCGCCTCTACGCGGAGCAGGGGTTGCGCCTCACAACGGCCAGACGTTAAGTTGTGCCTCACACGTGAGGCGCACTCCTCAACAGGGCGGCTCTCAAGCCGCCTTGCCTGTTTTTCGTCACACCAATTTGCAAATTTAGGTCTGACCTAAATTCGTAAATTACAAAATCAGGTCTGACCTAAATTTGAAAATTGCCCTCCCCGTCACGGGTCTGTCCCCACGCCTCTGGTGTCTGGCGGTTGCCATTTTCCTGCGCGTCATTCGTCCGCCTTTTCAAGTTTCAGCCGTAAAGAGGGCGCAGAGAGCTTTGTGCCCCCCCCCCTGTGCCCTCCTTGTGGCAACAAAACGCAGTTTCAGATAAAAGAGTTGAGTTTTGATGATTCTTTGGAACACACGCTTGCTCAGCCTGCGGTCAATCTCCTCCAGTGCGGCCATGAGACCGCAGATTTATGCTATAATACTCGCCATGGGAATCAGAATTCTTGGAACGGGGAGCTACCTGCCGCCGAAGGTGGTGACCAACGAGGACATCGCGGTGGCGCTCGACACGTCGGACGAGTGGATCTTCTCGCACACGGGCATCCACGCGCGGCACGTCGCCGGCGAGGGCGAGACGACGTCCTCGATGGCGGCGAAGGCCGCGCGCGCGGCGCTGGCGGCGGCGAACGTGGCGCCGGAGGAGGTCGGCCTCATCGTACTCGCGACCTCGACGCCCGACTACAACACCTTCCCGTCGACGGCCTGCATCGTGCAGGGGCTTCTCGGCTGCGCGCACGCGGGAGCCTATGACCTCCAGGCGGCGTGCGCGGGCTTCGTCTACGCGCTGGAGCAGGCGCGCGGCTGGCTCACCTGCAATCCGGGACAGAAGGCGCTCGTCATCGGCTCGGAGTGCCTGACGCGCATCGTGGACTGGACGGACCGCAGCTCGTGCATCCTCTTCGGCGACGGCGCCGGGGCGATCGTGCTGGCGGAGGACGCGGCGACGCCCGCGACGGCGACGACGATCCTGGGGGCGGACGGCTCGGGCCGCCACTTCATCCAGCGCACGGGCGGCACGATGACGTCCCTGCCGTTCGACCCGGTGACGGGCCTCCCGACCGCCACGCCGCACGTGCCGCGCGCCACGCTCTCGCTCATGGGCCACGAGGTCTTCGCGTTCGCCGTGAAGACGATGTCGCGCGTGACGCAGGACCTCTGCGCGCGCAAGGGCGTCGAGACTTCCTCGCTGGACCGCGTCTTCGCGCACCAGGCGAACGGCCGCATCATCGAGGCGTGCGCGCGCCGCATGAAGCTGCCGCTGGAGAAGTTCTGGCTCAATCTCGCGGAGACGGCGAACACGTCCGCCGCGTCCATCCCGATCTCGCTCGACCAGGCCGTCCGCACGGGTGCGCTCACGGACGGCATGAACGTCGTCCTCGTCGGCTTCGGCGCGGGCCTCACCTACGCCGGGACGTACCTGACCTGGCCCAATCTCTGACAGGCTCCACATTTCACACACGAAAGGAATCCAGACCATGAAGAAAGTGATGATCACCGGCATTGGCATGCTCTGCGCGAGCGGCAACGGCAAGGACGCCGCCTGGGCCAGCATCAAGGCCGGCAAGCCCGGCATCGGCCGGATTACGAAGTTCGACGCGTCCCGCTGCACCTCGCAGGTCGCGGCCGAGGTGAAGGACTTCCACGCCTACGCGATTGACTCCGGCCTCATCGACAGGCGCGAGGCGCGCCACATGGCGCTCTTCTCGCAGTATGCGGTCGCGGCGGCCGTCGAGGCGTGGAAGGACGCCGGCTACACCGCCGAGGCGAAGCCCGACATGGAGCGCGTGGGCGTCCTGATCGGCAACGGCATCGGCGGGCTGGACGTGACGGGCGAGAACTACAAGGTCCTCTTCGACCGCGGGCCGGACCGCGTCTCGCCGCTCGCGATTCCGGAGCTGATCCCGAACGAGGCGGCGGGCAACATCGCGATCGCGCTTGGCGCGAAGGGTCCGGCGCAGGTCGTCGTCACGGCGTGCGCGTCCTCGACGGACGCCCTCGGCTTCGCGCTGGACATGATCCGCGCGGGGCGTGCGGACGTCGTCGTCGCCGGCGGCACCGAGGCGGCGATCATCGAGTTCGCGATCGGCGGCTTCATGAAGATGAAGGCCCTCTCGACGCACTACAACGACGCGCCGGAGACGAGCTGCCGTCCGTTCACCAAGGGCCGCGACGGCTTCGTCATGGGCGAGGGCGCGGCGGTGCTGATCCTCGAAAGCGAGGAGCACGCGAAGGCGCGCGGCGCGAAGGTCTACGCCGAGCTCGCGGGCTACGGCGCGACGTGCGACGCCTACCACATCACGGCGCCGGACCCGTCCGGGGCCGGCGCGGTCAAGGCGATCGAGATCGCGCTGAAGGACGCGGGCGTGACCGACAAGACGACGGTCGACTACATCAACGCGCACGGCACCTCGACGCACCTCAACGACCAGATGGAGACGAAGGCGTTCAAGACGATCTTCGGCGAGGAGGGCGCGAAGAAGATCAACGTGTCCTCGACGAAGTCGATGCACGGCCATCTCCTCGGCGCGACGGGCGCGCTGGAGGCGGCGATCACGGCGCTCGCGATCAAGGAGGGCTTCGTGCCGCCGACGATCAACTACGACGAGCCCGACCTCGACGTCGACACGGCGAAGGGCGAGACCCCGCTCGACCTCAACTACACGCCGAACAAGGGCGTCGCGCGCGACATCCGCGTCGCGCTCTCGACGTCGCTCGGCTTCGGCGGGCACAACGGCGTCCTGGTGCTGAAGAAGGCGTAAGGGAATAATCGAATTGGCGAATAATCGAATTGCCGAATCGTCGAATCGGCACGTTCATGAAGCTGTTAGCCTTGGAGTGATTATGGAACTTCCGCAGTTCAAAGAGGTCTACAACCAGAGCGGCGAGTCGCTGCTGCCGCACCGTCCGCCGTTTCTCTTCGTCGACCGCCTGCTGTCGGCGGACGAGACGGGCGGCATCGGCGAGTACACGTTCACGCGCGAGAAGAACGACTTCTTCAAGGGTCACTTCCCCAACTACCCCGTCGTGCCCGGCGTCGTCCTCATCGAGGCGATGGCGCAGGTCGCGGGCGCGGTGGTCGTCGCGCGCGGCGTCCTCGGCGCGGACGCGACGTTCCTCCTCGCGGCCGTTTCCGACGCGCGCTTCCGCCATCCGTTCCGTCCGGGCGACCGTCTCGTGACGGTCGTCGAGACCGTGCGCGCGAAGAAGCCGCTCGGCATCTTCAGGTTCAAGGGCTACCTGAACGGCGAGCCGGACGCGAAGGGGCTGCCGGCGGTCGAGTGTTCCGTCAAGTGCATGATGGGCGACGGGGGGCACAAGTGATTCGGATCCTTCCGGCGGGCGACCGGCGGATCGCGGCGTTCAACGCGCGTCCGGCGTTTCCCGAAGAGGCCGAGAAGGCCGCCGCCGCCGCGCTGGCCGACATCCGCGCGCGCGGCGACCGCGCCGTCCTGGATCTCGTCGCGAAGTTCGAGGGCTTCAGGGCGCGTTCGGCGAAAGACCTGCGCGTCGATCTCGCGAAGGTCTCCGAGAAGGGGATTGACGCGAAGCTCGTGCGGGCCGTGAAGGACGCGCACCGTCGCGTCCTCGCGTTCTCGAAGGCGTCCCTCCGCCGGCCGTGGTCGATGAAGACGCCGCGCGGCGGTTCGGCCGGCGAGTTCTTCTCGCCGATGGACCGCGTGGGCGTCTACGTGCCGGGCGGCACGGCGCCGCTCGCCTCGACGGCCGTCATGACGGTCACGCTCGCGAAGGCGGCGGGCGTGAAGGAGATCGTCGCCTGCACGCCGGCGGGGAAGGACGGCCAGGTGAACCCCGTCCTCCTCTTCGCGCTCAAGCTCGCGGGCGCGACCGAAGTCTACCGCGTCGGCGGCATCCAGGCGATCGGCCTCATGGCGTTCGGCACGAGGACGTGCCGCAAGGTGCAGAAGATCGCCGGGCCGGGCAATGCTTTCGTCACGGCGGCGAAGCGGCAGGTCTACGGCTACGTCGCGATCGACCAGGTCGCCGGGCCGAGCGAGATCGCCGTGCTGACGGACGGCTCGGTCGACCGGCGGTGGATCGCGGCCGACCTCCTCTCGCAGGCCGAGCACGGCTCCGGCTACGAGAAGTCGCTCTGCGTCTGCACGTCCGCCGCGTTCGCCGAGGAGATCCGCGCGGAGGTCCTCGCGCAGGCGAAGACGCTCTCTCGCCGTGCGCTCGTCGAGCGCGTCATCGACCGGGACGGCATCCTCATCGTCGTCGCGAAGGACGTCGCGGAGGGGCTGGCGGTCGTGAACGGCTTCGCGCCGGAGCATTTCGAGATCATGACGAAGGACGCGCTGAAGGTCATGAAGGGCGTGCGTTCGGCCGGCGCGGTGTTCGCGGGCGCGTGGACGCCCGAGTCGGCGGGCGACTTCGTCGCGGGTCCGTCGCACGTGCTGCCGACGGGCGGCGCGGCGAACATGTTCAGCGGCCTCACGCCGGACGACTTCCGCCGCCGCCACAGCTTCGTCGCCTTCACCGAGGCCGACCTCGCCCAGACGAAGGCCACCATCGAGGCGTTCGCCGCCGTCGAGGGGCTGGACGGGCACGGCCGCGCCGCGACCATCCGCTTCGGCTGAGCGCGGCGCTCGCCGACGATCCGACACAATGCATTCAGCATCCGCTCAACATCCCAAGCGCTTCCCATGAAATTCAAGCAAGCAATCGTCTGGACGCTCGCGCTCGCCGTCGGCGCGGGACTCGGCTGTCTCAACCACGGCGCGCTCAACGCCTTCATGGACTTCGTCGCCTCCGCCTACACGCGGTGCTTCCAGTTCGTCGCCGTGCCGACCGTCGCGCTCGCGATCCTGACGGCGATGGCCTCGCTCGGCGAGGGGAAGAACATGGGCCGCGTCTTCGCGAAGACGCTCTCGCTCACGGTCTTCACGTCGTTCCTCGCCGCGCTCGTCGGCCTCGGCCTCTACCTCGTCGTCCAGCCCGGCGCGCTCTCGCCGGACGCGCTCGCGTCCGTCTCCGAGGCCGCGAAGGGCACGGTCGCCAAGATGGCCGAGACGCCCGACACCGTGTACGGGCACATCCTCAACGCGATTCCCAACAACCTCGTCGGGCCGTTCCTGACGGGCAACGTGCTGCCGATCGTCCTCATCTCCGCCGGGCTCGGCATCGCCATCGCGATCCTCGGCAAGACAAGCGAGAACGTGCGGACGCTCCATCGCGCGCTCTGCGGGCTTCAGGAGGTCTTCTTCGGGCTCATCCGGGGCCTCATCTGGGCGCTTCCGGCCGGCATCGTCGCGTTTGCCGCGCAGCTCGCCGCGCAGATGTCGGCGGGCGTCGTCGTCGACTCGATCGGCAAGTACGTGCTGGTCGTCCTCGGCGGCAACCTCATCCAGTTCTTCGTCGTGCTGCCGCTCGTCTGCTGCCTGCGCGGCGTGAACGGCTACAAGGTCATGCGCCAGATGACGCCGGCCCTGCTGATGGCGCTCTTCACGAAGAGCTCGGCGGCGACACTGCCCGTCACGGTCGCGACTGCCGAGCGGAACATGAAGGCGAAGCCGTGGGTCGCGCGCTTCATCCTGCCCTTGTGCTGCACGATCAACATGAACGGGTGCGCGGCGTTCATCCTCGTGACGTCGCTCTTCGTCATGCAGAACTCGCCCGACTGCGGCATCGCCCTGACGCTGCCGACGATGCTCGTCTGGTGCCTCGTCGCCGTCATCTGCGCGATCGGCAACGCGGGCGTTCCGATGGGCTGCTACTTCCTCACGCTCTCGCTGATGGCCGGCGTCGGCGGCAACCTCATGATCCTCGGCGTGATCCTGCCGATCTACACGATCATCGACATGATCGAGACGGCGGAGAACGTGTGGTCGGACTGCTGCATCTGCGCGATCGTCGACAAGTCGACGTCCGAGGCGTGAGCCGATTTATGGTATAATATGCCGCAACGAAGCTGTCCCGTGGTGTAGTGGCCGCACAGGGGTTTTTGATACCCTTAGTCCTGGTTCGAACCCAGGCGGGACAACCAGCCGGCAGGGCCTTCGCGCGCGCGGGCGTCCCCCACTTGCGAAAGATGGGCCAAAATTGGTATAATACGCCCTCAATGTTTGGCTTCCTGAAACGAAAGAGTAAAGGTCCTGTCGTCTACAAGCGACAGGAACACTGCATTTCGCGCAAGAACATCGACCCGGACGCGCTGAAAGTCCTCTATCGCCTCTCCGACGCGGGCTACACGGCCTACCTCGTGGGCGGCGGCGTGCGCGACCTCCTGCTGGGGCGCGAGCCGAAGGACTTTGACGTCGGGACGTCCGCCAAGCCGAACCAGGTGCGGCGGGTGTTCAGCAACTGCTTCCTGATCGGCCGCCGCTTCCGCCTCGCGCACATCCGCTTCGGCACGAAGGTGATCGAGACGGCGACGTTCCGCCAGAACTCCCAGACGGTCGGCGAGATCATCGAGCACGCGGCGGAGGGCCCGCAGGAGGACAACACCTTCGGGACGCCGGAGACGGACGCCTACCGCCGCGACTTCACGGTGAACGGCCTCTTCTACGACATCCGCGACTTCTCGGTCATCGACTGGGTCGGCGGCATGAAGGATCTGGAGAAGAAGGTCATCCGCGCGATCGGCGACCCCGCGATCCGCTTCCAGGAAGACCCGGTGCGCATGATGCGCGCCATCAAGTTCTCGTCGCGCCTCGGCTTCACGATCGAGCGGAAGACGGCGGCGGCGATGCGGAAGTACCACCGCTGCATCCTGACGGCGGCCATCCCGCGCGTCTGCGAGGAGGTGTTCCGCCTCTTTCCCTACGGCCACAGCGAGGAGGCGTTCCGCCAGCTGTACGGGTACGGCCTTCTCGGCGACCTCGTGCCGGAGCTTGCGGCGTTCATCGACCGCGACGGCGGCGCGAAGTCGAGGACGTTCCAGTACCTGAAGGGGCTGGACGGCTACGAGCGGATGATGGCGAAGAAGGGCTTCGAGGTCTCGAACGCCCTGCGCGCCGCGATCCTGATGACGGCGTTTTTCCGGGCGGAGAAGAAGGACGGCGCGAGCCGCCGGATCATGGAGTACCTGACGAAGCCGCTCGCGACGCCGAAGGCCACGTTCTTCACGGGCGTCGTGCTGATGGAGTCGCTGCGCCGCCTGTCCCAGCCGCCGTCGCGCGGCAAGCAGCGGTTCATCTACAACCGCGACTTCCTCGATGCGCTCGACTACGCGCGCATCGTCGCGCGCGTCGAGGGGCGGAGCGAGAAGGTTTTGAACGAATGGGCCGATCTCTACGAGGAGAAACGCCCCTACGAAGAAGACGAAGAACCTGAAGAGAAAGGAACGAACGAATGAATCTCAAGAAGAATCCCGAACTCATCCCGCTGGTCGAATGGTGGGAGAAGGACGGCAAGTCGACCGTCATCTGGCTGCTCGTCGCGGCGGTCGCCGTGGGCGGCTGGTACGGGTGGAAGAACCACCGCGCGGCGATGAAGGCGGCGGCGTCCGACGCGGCCGTCAACGCCTACACGACCGAGGAGATCGAGGAGGCCGTCTCGAAGTTCTCCGGCACGGCGACGGCGGGCGCGCTGAAGCTGCGCCTCGCGAAGAACTACTTCGACAACGGTCGCTACGAGGAGGCCCTGTCGCAGTACGAGGCGCTTGAAGGCAAGGCCCCGGACGGCTTTGCGGACGTGCCGGCCGTCGGCAAGGCGCAGTGCCTTGAGGCCCTGAAGAGGTTCCCGGAGGCGCTGGCCGCGTTCGACGCGTTCGTGCAGGCGAGTCCGAAGGGCTACCTGACGCTCACGGCCCAGCTCGGCGCCGTGCGGTGCCTCGCGCAGGAGGGCAAGAAGGACGAGGCCCTGAAGCGTCTCGCGGCGCTGAAGGACGCGAACAGGGACGACGAGATCGCCACGGCGCGCATCGACGCGACCGAGACGCTCGTGACGCGGTTCGAGCTGCCGCAGGCGGCTGCGAAGTAAAGGCGGCGCGGGCCCTATGGAATTCGAGAATACGATCGGGCTGGAGACGCACGTCCAGCTCAAGACGAAGACGAAGATGTTCTGCGGCTGTCTGCTGAAGACGGGCTGCGAGCCGAACACGAACGTCTGCCCCGTGTGCCTCGGCTATCCGGGGGCCCTGCCGGTCATGAACAGGGAGGCCGTGAAGCTCACGGTGATGAGCGGCCTCATGCTCGGCTGCGAGATCAACCCGCACGCGACCTTCGACCGGAAGAACTACTTCTACCCGGACATGGCGAAGGACTACCAGATCTCCGAGAACGGCAATCCCCTCTGCCTCGGCGGCGGCGTCGAGATCACGCGGGCGGACGGCACGAAGAAGCTCATCCGCATCAACCACATCCATCTCGAGGAGGACGCCGCGAAGATCAACCACTACGCGACGACGTCGGGCGTGGACTTCAACCGGGGCGGCACGCCGCTCATGGAGATCGTCTCCGAGCCGGATCTCGCGTCCGCCGACGAGGCCATCGCCTACCTGACGGCCCTGAAGGAGATGCTCGTCTACGCGGGCGTGTCGGACTGCAACCTCGAAGAGGGGAACATGCGCTCCGACGTCAACATCTCGATCCGGCCGAAGGGCGAGGCGAAACTCGGCACGAAGGTCGAGATCAAGAACATGAACTCGTTCTCCGGCATCCACGCCGCGCTCGTCTACGAGGCGAAGCGCCAGCGCGCGTGCGTCGCGCAGGGCGTGCCGATCGTGCAGGAGACGCGCCGGTGGGACCCGGAGGCGCTGGAGACGGCGTCCATGCGCACGAAGGAGAACGCGCACGACTACCGCTACTTCCCGGAGCCGGATCTCGTGCCGGTCGAGCTGTCCGAGGCGCAGGTCGCCGCCTGGCGCGCGCAGCTGCCGGAGAAGCCGGAGGCGCGCCGCGCCCGCATGATCGAGCAGTACGGCCTCGCCGAATACGACGCCGAGGTGCTGTCGCAGCACAAGGCGAACGCCGACTGGTACGAGGCGGCGGCGAAGGGGCTCGACAGGAAGACGGCGAAGCTTCTCTGCAACCTCTTCCTCGGCGACGTGATGGCGCTCCTGAACGCGAGCGGCAAGGCCATCGGCGACTGCGCGATGAAGCCGGCGGAGCTGGCGGCGCTCGTGAAGCTCGCGGCGTCCGGCGCGATCAACGGGCCGACGCTGAAGGAGCTGCTGCCGGAAATCTTCTCGACGGGCGGCGACCCGGAGGCGATCGTGAAGGCGCGCGGCCTCGGCGCCGTGAGCGACACGGCCGCGCTGGAGGCGTTCGTCGACCAGGCGATCGCGGCGAATCCGGGTCCGGTCCAGGACTTCAAGAACGGCAAGAAGGCGGCGGCGGGGTTCTTCGTCGGGCAGGTCATGAAGCTCTCGAAGGGCAAGGCCGACCCGAAGGTCGTCGGCCCGCTCGTCGCGAAGAAGCTCGCCGCGCTGTAGATGCTGCGACCGGGCGCTCGTCGCCTGTTGAGAGCCGTTCCCAACTCTCGTTTGCGGACGGGACAAACCCGTCCCTCCCGAACGGCGGCGAAATCCCGCCGTTTTTTGCTGCGTCGGTGGCGCGCTGTCTTCTCACACGTCCACCCAGTTCACGATGCGCCAGAGCCAGTGGACGCCCGCGCCGCCCGTCGGCACGGCGGCGAGACTCGCACCATTGATCCCGTCCGCGCGATAGGCCAGGGTCGCCGTGCGCGTGGGGAACGCCGCGCGATACGCGACCTGCAGGATGGCCGCAAGGCGGTTGTCCGTCCCCGACTCGAAAAGGAACACGGTCTGCAGCTTTTCAGGACTGCCTTTGACGCCCGTCCCCTCGGCGCAGATGATGGCGCCCGCCGCCCGCATCGCCTTGATGGACGTTCGCGCGAAGTGGAACGAGGCGGACTTCGCGCCAAGCGTCTTCGCCGCGTCCGTGAAGGCGAACCCCGACACGGCGAGCGCCGGATCGTGTGCCTCGCCCTGCACCACGCGCTCCGGCCGGTCGCCGAGGCAAGGCAGCTTGCCGATCCTGAACGCCCGCGCGAGCAGGGCCTTCACGTGCGCGTTCTCCGCGCCGAAGTCGAGTCCGCGCGCCGGATCGCTCTTCCGCAGGGCAAGCGAATAGTAGGCGAACCCGCCGCGTAAGCCGTAGGGATCGTACACCTTGCCGACGACATCGCGGAAATGCGCATGGAAGAATTCCGCCGCCGCCGTGTCCGCCTTGGGCGTCATCACGTAGAACGTGAAGTTCTCCTGGAGAAGCGCGCGGATGCGGCGGCAGAACTCGGCACGGACGGCCTCGCGCCAAGCCCTGCGCCTTTCGGGGCAGTTCCGTGCATACAGAGACAGCACGTAGAGGAAATTGACGTCGTAGTGCGCCACGAGGAACGTGTCGCGGTCGAAGAGCCGGTTCTCGAACTGCCGCGACAGGAAGTCCCGCTTCGCCTTGTCCGTCGGGACGACTTCGGGATGGTCGTAGCGGAGGTCGTCGTCGATGCGCGCGCTGATGAAGAAGTTCGGGATGACGGCGTACCCCTCCGTCTCCTCGTTCCGCAGCCGCCGCACGCCCCGGTGGACTTCGACGTCGGCCGCGACCCTGTCGTCCAGGAACAGGTCGAGGTTCCACTGCACCACGTTCCGCGCATAGGTGAACTGCTTGTAGACGGCATTGTCGCCGATGCCCGTCCGGCGCTTGTAGTACTTGCTGTCGCCGATGTAGAAGACCTCGTGCGCCGCGCCCCGTTCGCCGTCGACGCCCTCCAGCGCGGGATAGCGGTAGAGGTGATCGACGCGCTTGCCGTCGTCCTGCTCCTTGAGGCCGTCCGGCACGTCCCGGTCGCCGATCAGCTCGTCGATCATCGCCTCGAAGACGATCTGGAAGTCCTTGGCGAGCAGGTATTCCCGATGTGCGCCGCTGATGCGGATCGCGTGATGGTGCGCGAAGAACGAATAGCAGAGGTCCCACAGCCGCAGCGCAATGTCGGAGAAGTACCTGTGCCGGATCTGCTTCAGGCGAACGGCGCCGTAGCCATTCAGGTAGCGCCTGAACTGGACGTGCGGCAGCACGGCAAAGCCGGGGTTCTCCAGCCTCTCGAACCCGTATTCGGACTGGACGTGCGCGAGAATCGAGTAGAAGACCGTGAACAGCTCCTCGTCGAAGTCGATTTCGCTCGTGCGCGTGATTGGCCTCGTGTAGAGCGGCCCGGCCTTCGCGAGAAGCGGCGGCGAGCGGATGACCGTCCGCGTCCAGTTGACCTTCCCCGTCCCCGACGTGCGCTCGCGCAGGACGCGGAGAAAGAAGTTCGCGTTTTCCCGCCGGAACGCGCGCAGCGCAAGAATCACGTCCAGCAGGGTGTGGCTCTTCCGAAACGCACCGCGCCCCATGACCGGGACGAACCTGCGGTGGATGCCGCGCCGCCTGCGCACGCCGTCTGCCGAGGCGTCGCGGACGGCGCTCTTCCAGTACAGGTCGATCGCCCGGTAGATCCACACGGAGAACTCGCGCAGGAACCGCCGCTGTTCGGATGAGAGGATCGGCGTCTTGTCCGCCCGCCGCGCTTCGGGATCGACAATCTCCTCCGGACGGAACCCCGCGAACGTGATCCGCTTCTCCGCGTCACGCTCCACGAACACGCGCTCTTCCGTCGTGCCGCCGACGTCGACGTCCTCCAGCAGCACGCGCGGCAGGATGAGGACGCACCGCCCGGTCCGCTCGTTGTAGAAGTAGCCGACGTAGTCGAACGTGACGAAGCCGTCGGGATCGGCCGAGACGCCCTCCCAGCAGTCGTCCTCGACCGCCGCGAGCGGATAGCGGTGCTGCTCGAAGAGGATGCGCATCGTCAGGACGGCGTGGCGGACGGAGAAGGGGCTGGTTTGACCTTCAGCGCCTTGAGGAACTGGCTGACGTTCGACGCATGTGCGCTGCCGTCATCGTCGAAGAAGTCCCGGAACGAGAAGGTCTCTTCGCCGTTCTTGAGAAAGTCGCACTCCGGCTCGTCGGCGCAGTTCTTGAACACATCGTTCCAGAGGAAGAACCACACCTTGTTGACGAACGTCTCGGCGTCCACCGTCTTGTCTTTTGCGCGGACGAAGAAGTAGCCAAGCTGCTTGTCCTCCGACCGCGTCAGGAGCAGCACCTTCCGGTTGATCTTCTCGATGAAGTCCCACCAGGAATACCGTTCGTCGCCGACGGCAATCGTCCAGTTCTCGTCGGGATGGTCTTGGATGGGCTTGTATCGCCAGTCCCAGCGGCGCTTGAACGCGCTGTCCATCGGGAAGAGCGACTGGTCGGACGTGTTCATCGTCGCCCAGATGCGCAGGTTTGCGGGGAGCAGCAGAATCTCGCCCCTGAACACCCGTTCCAGCTTCTCCGCCATCTCGGGAGGGTGCGCGTCCCCACGCGCCGCACCCCGCACCTCCCCGAATGCCTCCGCGAGATGCCGCCTGAGGTCGTCGTCCGCCGCGATCTCGTACTCCGAAAACCCCTCGTCGTTTCGGTCGAGGAGCTGGAAGAGGTCGCCGAAGACCTTGGCGCAGTCGCCGCGGTTGATCTCCTCGATGACGAGCATCACGGGCGCGACCGTCCCGTCGGGCAGGGGCGCGGCCATCCGCCGCCACGCCTGCACATACGCCTTCGTGAACGCCTGCGGCACGAACTCGTAGGAGATCTGCCGCTCGGTCAGGAGCTGCGCGTCACCCTTCGTGACCTTCTTGATCTCGTCCTCGACGATCCGCGAGCGCGGCACGTCCACCATCTTCGGCTTGTACGCGCCGACGAACGACGCATAGTCGCTGTCTGGATGGAACGTCGTTCGCACGACGTCCTCCGGCGGCAGCTTGGCCGCAACGTCGTTCACGTCCTTCGACTTCCCCGTCCCCGGCGCACCGTAGAAGATGAGCTGAAGGGGGTTGATGGCTGAAGAATCGCCAACAGTTGGCACACCCCTTGCGACTGCTATGATAGAGTTCCATTCTTCATGCAAGGCGGAGTTCGATGCGTAAGACATCGAAGAAACCGCATTGGCGATGCCGATTGAAAGACGCAACTGATCCTGATCAACCACATCCATGGCGTACACAAACCAACAAGCCTCGTCTGTCAATCCAAGCGTCTGTCTGATTTTCGCAAATTGATCTGCATTTGAAACTAGCACACGTCCATGCTCGTCAAGGATTTCGTTGTGAGGTGAGTATTTTAATCGCAAACGGCCCATGTGGGAACGTGACATATCTCGCGTCAATAGCACCACCAAGTGACAATCTGGCACAAGATGTCCATTGGCGTAAACTTTGTCAAAGACACCTCCCAAGACGATGCCGGACTCATCATCCGCACCCGAGAACAGCTTTCCGCCCTTGCCTATTTTCGTTCGCACACACGACAGCGCGACAGAAGTATAGATCAGTCCTTTAAGGATCTCGTTTATTGAGTCGCTCGGATTGATTTTGTAAAGTGCGCCTTGACCAAGCGCTGTTGCCCAACTTGGGTTTCCGTTCGACCCATTAATCGAAAAGCCAAAGGCAAAAGTAGTCAAATCAAGTTTCATCGTTTGAGCCTTTTCATACGCCCTGTTCAAAAATGTGCTTTAGCAGAATTCCAACGACATTTACATCCCATCCATTTGCGGCGCGCTTGGACAATTGTGAATACGACTGGCCAGCAAAATCAATCTCGCCATCTTTGAAGCCCATGAGACGGAATTGTTCGGACACGGACAGTTTGCGGACAATCTCCCTGCCCCGCTTGGGAACTTCGACCACACGCAGCTTATTGTGTTCAGGGGCAAGAATCGTGATGCAGATTCCGTCGTCGCGGACTTTTCGATTGTAAAGATCCAGGCAGCTCGGCTCTTTCACTTTGAAGGACGGAAATCCATAGAACTCTTTCATCCGCGCTATCTGTGTATCGGAAAGGTAAAGGAACGGTTCGGGCTTTTTATCAAGGAAGTCTTTCAGACGCAATTGATTTGGCCTTTTTGGGGGGATCATTGAGAATCCGTCCGGCAGACCACCTATTCGGGCAAACATCCACAGTCGCTCCCTATTCTGAGGTATGCCATAGTCTCTTGTGTTTAATACGGCGTATGCCAACTCTCCATATCCATTGTCTCGGAGCCATGTCTTCAAAAGGTCAAAAAGGCCCTGGAATTTCTTGGCCGTCAGACCCTTTACGTTCTCAAGAAGAATGTATTTGGGCTTCTTGACAGTGCAGATGCGAAGGATGTCGTGGAGAAGCGTGCCTCGGCCATAAGGGTCTTTTTCACCCCGTTGAAGGCCAACTGACGAAAATGGCTGGCAGGGGAAGCCGCCGGTAAACAAATCAAAGTCAGGCAATTCATTGGGGTTGATCATTGTTATGTCTCCCCAATTTTTGATGGGATTGCCTTTCAAATCCCTGAAGTTGGCATCGTAGAGGGCGCTCGCAAATTTGTCAAATTCGGAGTACCCCACAATCCGATGCGGAATCCCCGCACGGCGAAGACCAAACGTTGCGCCGCCATAACCCGCAAACCCTTCAAATACACGCAATTTCTTCCGCATCATCCTACGACTGTCATTCCGATTTTTTTATCGGTAGTTCATTTGCGCATGAATGGTCGCGGAGACCGCCTCGCGTACATGAAAAGAGCGCATTGTCACTTCATGTACTCGCACGAAGCCCTCCTACAGGCCCAGACTGAATGCATGAAGAGACAATGCGCCCAGCGGGGCGCATCATCACTCGCATGCCGTTCAGTCTTGAAATGTGTAGGAGTATTTCGTGCGAACGACGTGTTAGCGTTGACGCTAAATCATCTTTGTGCGGCCGGGACGGGCGGAGCGCGGCGGTGTGCCGCTTACGAGATCCCTCGGCCTATCTTGTTCGGGCGCATCCGTTCAATCCGTCGCCCGAACAGGTGCAAAGTATACCATAAAACGCCGCCCGACGGGAAACGGTCTGATCCTGCAAACCGCGATCCGGCGTCGGCCGTCTGCTCCATTGCCTTTTCATTTGCCAAAACTTCGTTCTTTCGCCGCAAGGCGCAGCTCCGCCGCTGGCACAAAGAGGGCGCAAACCAAAGCAGGGTCTGTTCCTCTGCGCCCTCCTTGCGCCCACTCTGCGGCTAAGGCTTGAAAACAATGCGCCGCTCAAATCCCTTTGAAGCACTCTTCATTCGCACTCAAACTTTGATGTTTTGATGACATAAGCCCCTTGACGTTCTCAAACACGACGACAGAGGGTTTCTTGTCCCTGACGACCCTCAAGCACTCAAGATACAGATCGCCGCGCCTGTCATAAACGCCTTTTCTGTTCCCTGCGTTGCTGAACGGCTGACACGGAAATCCCGCCGTCACGATATCGCAGGCCGGGATTTCATCGGAAGGGATTGTCCGAACATCACGTGGATCTATCTTTCCGAGGTTTTTCTGAAACACCGCTTGCGCGTCCTTGTCAAAGTCGTTGGCGAAGACCCGCCTGAATCCTGCGAGCTCGAACCCCTTGTCCATTCCGCCGCATCCCGAAAACAGGGACGCCAATCTTGGCATTGTCTTTCTCATGGTATGTATGGATGAACTCAGATCATGTGCTTGAAACACCACTTGCCGCGAACTGTCGAAAGCCGCACCTTGTCCCAAACCCCATTCTCACTTTTTTAAAAA
>DCMF01000006.1:75412-75533 GCA_002321305.1 Verrucomicrobia bacterium UBA1629
TTTTTAAAAAAGTGAGAATGGGATCTGCCGCCCGAACAGTCGTTCGGCAGGTGATCCTTGCAGCTCATCTTTGACGGCGCTCCAGTTTCCTATCGACCTTGCGCACATCCCGTCGCGGAGA
>DCMF01000015.1 GCA_002321305.1 Verrucomicrobia bacterium UBA1629
TGCGCGGCGACGGCCTCGGCGGCGGACATCTACGTGTCCCTCTCCACCGGCAAGAACAAGAACGCGGGCACGAAGGAGGCCCCCCTCAAGAACCTGTGGAAGGCCCTCGAAAAGGCCGAGACGGGCGACGTGATCCACCTCGCCGAGGGCAACTACCCCGGCAAGATGAAGTGCGGCTGGTTCATGATGACGAAGCCCGTCTCGATCATCGGCGGCTATTCGGCGGACTTCGCCGCGCGCGACCCGCTCGCGCACCGGACGCTCTTCCAGCCCGCGAACGAGAACAACGACAAGAAGGGCGCGGGCCTCGGCATCCTGCACATCGAGTTCGAGAAGTCGCCCGCGAAGGCCCCCAAGGGCTTCAAGATGAAGCTCGACGGCCTCATCTTCGACGACGGCTTCGCGTCCAGCTACCACGCCGTGAAGGGCAAGCCCGAGGGCTTCGACACGGGCATGTGGCTTGAAGGCCCGGCGAAGAACCCCGCCGACAAGTGCGTGAGCGCGAAGCGCTACTCGATCTACTCGGCGACGGCCTCGCGCGGCGAGGGCGACATCGAGATCGAGAACTGCGTGTTCGTGAACGGCTCGAACATGGGCGTGAACCTCAACTGGTGGAAGGGCGAGGTGGAGATCGAGAACTGCGTCTTCGTGAACAACCGCCTCATCGGCGCGAACGTGAACTGCACGAACCCGAAGCCCGCCGTGAAGTGGGAGTTCAAGAACAACACCGTCCTCTTCACCTGGACGACGAAGAACGACCTCCAGGGCATGGGCTACGGCGTGCGGGCCAACACGAAGGTCGAGAGCGAATTCGAGGACAACGTGATCGGCCTCAACGTGCAGAGCGGCCTCGACAACACGATGGGCAACCCGAAGGAGAAGAAGGTCAAGATCGACGGCAACGTCTTCTTCCTCAACCGCGAGAGCGACATCCAGATGACGATCTCGCCCTCCATCGCCAAGGTGCGCGTGGACGGCTTCGAGGACCTGGAGGGCACGGACGGCATCGAGTCCATCGAGGACAATGTGGACCTCAAGGACCCCAAGGCGTTTGCGGGCCGCATCGACCCGAAGTACCTCAACGCCTTCCTCTCGATGAAGTATTCGGAGAAGACGAAGCTCGACGAGGGCGCGTGCAACGCGCTGCGCAGCGTCTTCGGCCTTCCGCTGCAGGGCACGATCAAGACGCAGTGCGACATGTACGCGAACCGCTATCCGTGGGAAATGGCGCTCAAGCTCTTCGGCGCGCTGCCGGGCAAGGGCGCACAGACGATCAAGTGACGGTTTTCGGAAGGAGGGAATTCTGAAGAATTCCTGAGGAATTCTGGATTCTGGGGACAGGCCCCCCATTGGTGGGGTCTGTCCCCAAGTTGCTGATCAAAAATGAAGGAAAGATGGTCGTTTTGGTCGGATATGTGTAAAATGAGAATTTGCTGCGGAAAATTCTCAAGCGCGAGAGTGAAGCCGTGGGGGCCTGTCAACGAAATTTCAAATTTAGGTCTGACCTGATTTTGGAATCTCTTGCCTTGCGGCCTTTGCGTTGAGAGGATGTGCTGGGCGCAAGAGGAGTTCGCTGAACGCGCGAAGCGCCACTCCCGCGACGCTCCCCTTGCCCCGCGAAGCGGCTCTCGTTAAACCTAAAAGTCGCAGGTGAGAATTCTGGGGACAGACCCCCATTCGGTGGGGTCTGTCCCCAGTGATGTGTGTCAAAAATGTCCGAAAATAGGCTGTTCCTGAAAGATACCAAGAAATGAGAATCTTCTGCGGAAAATTCTCATCGAGACTGCGGCTGCCTTGAAGGCTGTTGGTACAGGGCGCGCGGACGGCGGTCTGTGATAGCGGTAGCCGATGACGTGCAGGGTCTCGATAAAGAGTGTCCGCTATCATAACGAACTGCGAGCCCTGTCCGAAGCGCCGTCGCGCATTGCAACGCGCGGCGGCTTTTGATATAATCTACGGACATTTTCAGAAAAGGAGAAAATTCAGCTATGTCGATGACGAAGGGTTTTTCGAACGTGTTCCGCATCCCGGAGCTGCGCAAGAAAATTTTCATTACGCTCGGGCTCGTGTTCGTGTGCCGTCTCATTTCGCAGATTCCGACGCCCGGCGTCGACTGGCGCACGCTGCAGACCGTGATCGAGACGGCGAAGCAGAGCTCGTCGAGCGGCGGCCTTCTCGACTGGTTCGACGTCTTCACGGGCGGCGCGCTCGGGCAGTGCGCGATCGGCTTCCTCTCGATCTGGCCCTACATCTCGGCGCAGATCGTGATCCAGCTCCTCTCGTCCGTCATCCCCTCGCTTGAGAAGATGAAGAAGGAGGGCGAGTCGGGCCGCCAGCAGCTCGCGCAGATCACGCGCTACCTGACGATCGTCCTCTGCGTCGTGCAGTCGTGGGGCATCGCGACGATGCTGAGCCATCCGGGCGCGCTCGGCCCGGCGTTCGCGGGCGTCGAGATCGTGGCGAACCCCGGCCTCGGCTTCCAGCTGATGACCGTGATCGGCATGACGTCCGCCGCGCTCTTCGTGATGTGGATCGCCGACCAGATCACGACGTTCGGCATCGGCAACGGCGCGTCGCTCATCATCATGATCAACATCACCTCGCGCCTGCCGGAGGCGCTGATCAGCGCGTGGGAGCGGTACTTCGGCCTCGCGGGCGTCCAGGCGTCGGCCCCGATCGCCGAGCTGCCGATCGTCGTCCTCTTCTTCATCCTCGTCGTCATGGGCACGGTGATGCTCACGCAGGGCGTACGCAAGGTCGCGATCCACACGACGCGCCGCAGCGTCTCGGGCGGCAACACCTACGGCATGCAGCAGACGTTCATGCCGCTCCGCGTGAACTACACGGGCGTCATGCCGATCATCTTCGCGCAGCCGCTCATCCAGATTCCGAGCGCGATCCTCATGAAGGTGACCGACCCGACCTCGACGGGCGTCTCGGGCGCGCTCAACCGCTTCGCGCAGGATCTCTCGAACCCGACGCCCCTGCACATGGTCGTCTACGCGCTGATGATCCTCTTCTTCGCGTTCTTCTGGGTGGCGACGCAGTTCAACGCGATCGACATCTCCGAGAACCTGAAGAAGGACGGCTCGTACATCCCCGGCATCCGCCCCGGGCGCGCGACGGCCGAGTACCTCGACGACATGATGACGAAGATCACGCTGATCGGCGGTTCGGGCCTCCTCATCGTCGCCCTGATCCCGATGATCCTCATGGGCTGGATGTCGATTCCGTGGGCGATCGCCTCGTTCTTCGGCGGCACGTCGTTGCTCATCATCGTCGGCGTCGCGCTCGACACGCTGCGCATCATGGAGTCGCACCTCCTCGTGCGCAAGTACGACGGCTTCCTCTCGCACGGCACGCTGCGCGGCCGCGGCGGCGTCTGAACGAACGCCTCATCGAGGCATTGACCGAACGAAACCCGCCCGTGTGGCGGGTTTCGCGCGTTTTGGCGGACTGCTGCCGCAGGCCTCTCGCACCCGCCCCTAAAGCGCCAGGATTTTTGGTATAATAGGCAAACATATGAAAAAGCTACTGATGACACTGACGTTGTTCGCAGTCGCGGCGGGATGCTGCTGCCTCTGCAAGTCTGACAAGCCCGTGGCGACGGTCGCGTCGCCGGACGGGCGCAACGAGATCCGCCTCTGGGCGAATCCGCTCGCCTACGCGGTCGCCCGCGACGGCGTGGAGATCGTCGCGAAGAGCGCGATCGGCCTGAAGGTCGACGGCGCGTGCCTCGCGAAGGACGCGAAGGCGCCGGCGGTCTCGCAGTGGTCGGAGGCGGGCAGTGAGCCGTCGCCGGTCTACAAGAAGGCCGCGCTCGACCTCGCGGGCGCGTTCGCGAAGGCCGACTTCGGCGGCTGGGGCGTCGAGCTGGCCGCGCGCAACGACGGCGTCGCCTACCGCTTCTACACGGCGAAGCCGGGCACGGTCACGGTCGACGCCGAGAAGGCGACGGTCGCGCTCCCCGGCACGGCGCGCTGCTGGTACAACACGACCAACCGCGACGGCTGCGAGGAGACGGTGCCGCAGGCGGCTGACTTCGCCGCGCTCGACGTCGCCGCGAACCGGTTCGTCTACCTGCCGTTCGTCGCGTCGGTCGGCGGCAAGACGGTCGCGGTCACCGAGTCGGACGTCTACGACTACCCGATCCTCAACTTCACGAAGGAAGGCGGCGCGCTCGCGTCGAAGCTCGCGGGCTTCCCGAAGCGCACGTACCGCGCGGCCGGGTGGGACAGCAAGCAGGCGGTCGAGAAGGGCGGCCGCTGGGTCGTCGTCGCCGAGCGTGAGGACTTCCTCGTGAAGACGGCGGGCACTCGCACGTTCCCGTGGCGCACGTTCGTGCTGGCGGACGCGCCGGCGAAGCTCTGCGAGGCCGACATCGTCAACGCCCTCGCGCGTCCGGCGGCGAAGGGCGCGGACTTCTCGTGGGTGAAGCCCGGCAAGGTCGCGTGGGACTGGTGGAGCGCCTTCGACAACCAGGGCAACGACGGCTGCAACACGAAGACCTACAAGCGCTTCATCGACTTCGCCGCGAAGACGGGCGTCGAGTACGTGATTCTCGACGAGGGCTGGAGCGAGACGCTGAACATCTGGAAGTTCCACGCGAACGTGGACGTGCCGGAGATCGTCCGCTACGGCAACGAGAAGGGCGTCGGCATCATCCTCTGGATGGCGTGGGCGCAGATCGTCGGCGAGGAGGAGAAGGTCGCCTCGCACTTCGCGAAGCTCGGCGTGAAGGGCTTCAAGGTCGACTTCATGGACCGCGGCGACGCGGGCTGCGAGCGGTTCCTCTGGGACTTCGCGGAAGCGTGCGCGCGGCACAGGATGGTCATCGACTACCATGGCGCGCACCGTCCGACGGGCATGAGCCGCGCCTACCCGAACGTCCTCAACTACGAAGGCATCCACGGGCTTGAGCAGATGAAGTTCTTCGGGGGGCAGGACATGATGTCGAACGACGTCATGGCGTTCTTCCTGCGCCAGACGGCGGGTCCGATGGACTACACGCCGGGCGCGATGGTCAACTACCCGGTCGGCGGCTACCCGAAGAAGGGCACGCCCGGCGCGCCGGACATGTACGTCTTCCCCGGCTCGGAGGGGACGCGCTGCCGCCAGATGGCGATGATGGCCCTCTACGAGGCGCCGCTCCAGATGTTGAGCGACTCGCCGACGCACTATGAGAAGAACATGGAGTCGTTCGCGTTCATGGCGGCGACGCCGGTCGTGTGGGCGAAGACGGTCGGCCTCGGCGGCTGCCCCGAGACGATGGTCGCGTGCGCGCGCCAGTCGAAGGACGGCAGCTGGTATGCCGCCGGCATGACGAACCGCGAGGCGCGCGACTTCACGGTCGACACGTCGTTCCTCGGCGCGGGCGCGTGGAAGGCGGAGATCTTCCGCGACGCGGCGGACGCCGACGTGCAGCCGACGCGCTACGTCCACGAGACGAAGGCGGTCAAGGCCGGCGAGAAGCTTCCCTTCCGCATGGCGAAGGGCGGCGGCTTCGTCGTGAAGTTCACGAAGTGACGCCGGACCGGACAGCGCGGACTGTCCTGGTCACGGGCGGAACGGTGCGTCTCGGCAAGGTGATTGCCGAGACGCTTCGTCGTCTGGGCTGGCGCGTCCTCACGGTCTCGCACCGCCGCGACGCGGGGGCGGATGTCGTGGCCGACTTCGCCGACCCGCTGGGGCCCGCGCGCGCGTACGCCGCGGCGCTGCGTCTGCTGGGCGGCCGGCCGCCGGACGCGCTCGTGAACAACGCGGCGCTGTTCGCGGGCGGCGCGGCGCGCCTGAACGCCGTCAACTTCGAGGCGCCGAAGCGGCTCACGGCGCTGATGGCGGGGCGCGAGACGGGGCGCGGCGCGGTCGTCAACGTCCTTGACACGCGTGTGCTCGGCGGGGGTGCGACGGCGCCGGGGGACGCCTACGCGGCGTCGAAAGCCGCGCTGCTCGCCTACACGCGCACGTCCGCCGCGCTGTTCGCGGAGACGCTGCGTGTCAATGCCGTCGCGCCCGGCCCGGTGCTGGCGCCGACGGATGTGCATGAGAAGGCGGGCGCGACGCTGATTGGGCGTCCCGCGCCCGAAGACGTGGCCGCCGGCGTCGCGTACCTTCTGACGGCGCGCGCAACGACAGGCGCCGTCGTTCCCGTCGACGGCGGGCAGTACCTGCTCGCGGCGGACGGCCCGCTTGCGCGTTAGACGGCGTGGATCGTGAGCTGCGGGAAGGGGATGGCGATGCCGTTGCGCTCGAACGCCGTCTTGATCGCGATCTGCGCGTCGTTGTAGACGGCCCAGTAGCTTGACCCCTCCGTCCACGGACGCACGTTGAGCGTGACCTGGCTGTCGTCGAGCGAAGAGACGAACACCGCCGGGGCCGGGTCGGCAAGGACGCCCGGCACGGTCGGCAGCGTCTCCAGCGCGACGCGGATCGCCTTCGCGACGTCGCACGAGTAGTCGATGCCGATCTTGAGGTCGACACGGCGGCGGCCCAGCGCCGAGTAGTTGACGATGGGACCGCCCCACGCGCTCTTGTTGGGGATGATGATCTTCTTGTTGTCGCCCGTCGCGAGCACGGTCGCCATCATGTCGACCTTCAGGACGGAGCCCTCGTTCCCTGCGACGACGACGTAGTCGCCGATCTTGAACGGCTCGTTGACGGCGATCATCAGGCCCGAGGCGAGGTTCCCGAGCGACTCCTGGAAGGCGAAGCCGAGGATGAAGCCCGTCACGCCGAGGCCGGCGATGATTGGCGCGACGTTCACGCCGAGCTTGCCGAGGACAAGCACGAGCAGCACGGACCAGCACACCTTCGCGGTCACGTTGCGGATGAAGGTCGCGAAGAGCGTGTTCTTCGGGCGTCCCTTTTCGACGGCCCTGCCGACCGTCGCGACGATCAGCTTCGTGGCGAGCCAGCCCGCGAGGAGGAGCACGAGCGCGGCGATCAGGTCGAACGCGAAGGTCAGTCCCTTGTCCGTCATCCAGGCGAGCGCCTGCTGGAGAACTTCCTGCCCCTGTCCGAGATGCTGGTCGATTTCGGTGCTGAGCTTTTCGCCGACGGACACGCCGGCGGTTGCGATTTCGTTCGTCATGGTTGTTTCTCCTCTTGAGTTGGTTTCGAAAGACGGGCGTGATTATAGCACATTTGTCCGTTCTTGGGTGCGCGCGGACGGATTTTGATATAATACGCGCCATGAAGATTTTCGGAACAATCACGGCATTGGTGACGCCGTTCGCAAAGGACGGGTCGGTCGACTACGGTGCGCTGAAGGCGCTTGTCGAGGAACAGACGGCGGCGGGCGTCGAGGGCATCTGCTCCGTCGGCACGTCGGGCGAATCCCCGACGCTCTCGCACGAGGAGCATCACAGGGTCATCGAGAAGACGATCGAGTTCGCGGCGGGCAAGTGCAGGATCGTCGCGGGCACGGGCGCGAACGCGACGGCCGAGGCGGTCTCGCTCACGAAGGCGGCGATCGCCGCCGGCGGGGCGGACGCCTGCCTGCAGGTGACGCCGTACTACAACAAGCCGAACCCGGAAGGGCTCTACCGCCACTTCATGACGGTCGCCGACCTCGGCCTGCCGGTCGTCCTCTACAACGTGCCCGGCCGTGCGGGGCGCGAGATCCCGCTGGACGTCGTCGAACGCCTCGCGCGGCATCCGAACGTCGTCGCGATCAAGGAGGCCGCCGGCTCCGTCGAGCGCGTCTCGGCGATCAAGAGCCGACTGCCCGGCTTCACGGTGCTTTCGGGCGACGATTCGCTCGCGCTGCCGATGATGTCCGTCGGCGCGGAGGGCGTCATCTCCGTCGCGTCGAACGTGATCCCGAAGGAGATGGGCGACATGGTCCGGCTCGCGCGCGACGGGAAGTTCGTCGAGGCGCGCGCCTATCACGCGAAGTACTACCGCCTGTTCCACGACCTCTTCATCGACGTGAACCCGGTCATGGTCAAGGAGGCGCTGGCCCTGCGCGGCAAATGCGAACGGGCTTTCCGTCTGCCGCTCTGCGAGACGACGGACGCGAACCGGGCGCAGATGAAGAGGACGCTGGCCGCGCTCGGCCTTCTCTGACGGGTGAACATCCACGTCATCATCGGAGAGGACGACTACCTCGTCGGCGAGACCGCCAAGAAGACGGTCGGCGACGGCGTCGGCCTCGAAGTCGTCGATTCCGCGAACGCGACGAACGCCGACCTTCAGCTCGCCGACCTCGCGCGGGCGGACGAAAGCGTCTCGACGCCGCCGTTCCTGGAGCCGCGCAAGGTGACGTGGTGGAAGAACGTCGGCTTCCTGCCGGGCGGCAAGTCGTCCGAAGAGGTGAAGACGGCGCTGGAGCGCTTCGCGAAGAAGCTCGCCGCCGCGCCGCTCCCGGGCAGCCAGCAGTTCATCCTCTCCGGCCCGCACCTTCTGAAGACCTCGGTCTTCGCGAAGACGCTGCAGGGCTGCGCGGAGGTCGTCGTCTTCTCGGCGGGCAAGCCGTGGGAGGCCGCACGGAACGCCGCCGCGCGCGCCGTCGACTTCGCGCAGGAGCTGGGTCTCGTCTTCGCGCCCGGCGTCGCGGAGAAGTTCGTCGCCGTCGTCGGGGCGGACGCGCGGTCGATTCGGAGCGAGCTTGCGAAGATGCGCGACTACCTGGGCGCGGACGCGCACACGGTCTCGGCGGCGGACGTGGAGGCGATCACGTCGCAGGGCGTCGGCGTCGAGCCTTTGCCGTGGGACGTGACGGACGCGATCGGCCGCCGCGATCTCGCGGGCGCGCTGACGGCGCTGCGCCGGTTCGAGCTTGAGAACGGGTTCGCCGTCTTCATGACGGGCGTGATCGAGCGGTTCTTCCGCCAGCTCATCGACGTCGCGGCGGGGCGCACGGAGGGCATGGCGCCGTTCACCGTGAAGAGGAGCGAGGGCTTTCTGCGGAACTGGACGCCGAACGAGCTGCGCGCGGCGCGCGGCCGGTTCGTCCTGCTGCGCGAAAAGGTCGTTTCGGGCGTGGCGAGCGGCGACCTGCTCGTCGTCCCGACGCTCGTGCGCGTGATGCGCCGAAGGAGGGTGCGATGAGCCATGAAATGCTGAATCTCGTGCGGGCGGCCGAACACGTCCACCTGGATCCGAACGAACTGAAGCACGTCGCCCAGCGCGGCGAGATCGAGGCGACGAAGCGCGGGGACGACTGGCTCTTCGCGCACCGCGCGCTCGACGAGTGGGCGCAGCGCAACCTCCTCGCGGCGAGCGAGCGCGACCTGAAGGCGCAGCACCGCGCGATGATGGACGAGAACCGCCGCGCCGCGCATGCGGACTGGGGCGTGGCGGAGCTGTTCCACGCCGAGACGATCGACCTCGCCGTGGGCGCGAAGGCGAAGGGCGGGCTCATCCGCGACATGACGGATCTCGCCGAGAGAGGCGGGCGCGTCTACGACGCCGAGGGGCTGTTCAAGGAGCTTGTCGCGCGCGAGGAGGCGGCGTCGACGGCCATCGGCGAGGGCGTCGCCCTGCTGCATCCGCGCTTCCACGACCCGTACCTCTTCGAGGAGAGCTTCGTCGCCTACGGGCGCACGACGCGGCCCGTCTTCTTCGGCGCGCCGGACGGCGAGGCCACGCGGCACTTCTTCCTCGTGTGCTCGACGGACCATGTGGCGCACCTCCACATCCTCGCGCGGCTCGCGGTCCTCGCGCACGGCACCGACCTCATCGAGCGCCTCGACGCGGCGGAAGACGCCGAGGCCGTCCTCGCGGCGATCCGCGCGTGCGAAGCGCCGTACCGGAAGTGAACCCGGACGAACGGGGGCGCGCGAGGCCGGCCGCCGCGTTCGGGGCGCGCGGATTTATGCTATAATTCGCATCATGAGCGAGGGACTGAGAGAGACTTTCATCAAATACCTGACGGGGTTCGTGCTGGTGCTGATCGTCATCGGCGGCCTCGTCATGATGTACCCGAACTACCGCCGCAGCGAATCCCTGAAGCGTCAGAACGCCGAGCTGCAGGAGCGGATCGAGGGCAAGAAGGCCGAGATCGCGAAGCTCGTCGAGAACCAGCGGCGCTTCCGCACCGATGCCGACTTCGTCGAGGCGATCGCGCGGCAGAACCACCGGGTCTTCCCGGGCGAACTCGTGTTCATCTTCGACAAGGAATGAGAAGTCGATGGCGAACTTCCTGCGACTGCTGACGGGACTCGCGCTGCTGCCGGCCTGCTGGGGCGTCTCGCGCGCGTTCCTCGATTCCGTCCTCGCCGCCGCCGGCGGGTCGGGGCTGAGCGTCGAGGCGCTGTCGCTTCTCGGCGGCATCGCCGCGTTCGCGCTCGCGTGGATGGCGCTGTCGCATCCGGTGAAGGCCTACGTGCTGGGGCATGAGCTGACGCACGCGCTCTGGGGGCTGCTGTTCTTCGCGCGGCCGAGCGACCTCACGGTCGGCGCGTCGGGCGGCAGCGTGAAGCTCTCGAAGACGAACCTCCTCATCACGCTCGCGCCGTACTTCTTCCCGTTCTACACGTTCGTGGTGATCGTCTGCGCGCTCGTCACGGCGGCGTTCCTGCGTCCGCTCCCCTGTCTGCCGCTCTGGCTGTTCCTGATCGGCTTCACGTGGGCGTTCCATATCCTCTTCACGCTGGAGACGCTGGGCCAGCGCCAGCCGGACGTGAAGGCCTACGGGCGCATCTTCTCGTGGACGTTCATCTTTCTCGTGAACGTCGCGATCGTGCTGGCCTGGCTCGCGGCGATGACGCCGCTCACGTTCGAGGCGCTGGGCGGCTTCCTGCTGCGCCGCGTCACCTCGGCCTATGCGGCGACCGGCCTCTTCTCCTGGAACGTGGGGCGCTGGCTGTGGGAGAAGGTAAGGGGGAATAATTAACCACGGATTCGCACGGATTGACACGGATTGGAGAAAATGACCACTGATTTCACGGATTCGCACGGATTAAAAGGCAAATTCATCGTATGTACCCTGACCTCATCGACATCGGCTTCCTGCATCTGAAGACCTACGGCGCGTGCATGGCGGCGGGCTTCCTCGTCTGCTGGTGGCTCGTCGAGCGGCTGAGCGGACGCAAGGACCTCTCGAACTTCCTCCTCGCGCTGATGGTGTCCGGCGTCGTCGGCTCGCGCATCGCCTACGTGATCGAGCACTGGCAGACCGAGTTCGCCGCGCACCCGGAGCGGATCGTCCGCGTCGACCAGGGCGGGCTCATGTTCTACGGCGGCCTCATCCTTGCGCTCGTCGTCTTCTTCGCCTGGTGCGCGCGCACGAAGGAGCATCCGCTCGCGCTCGCCAACCTGCTCGCCACGGTCGTCCCGCTCGGCCACGCCTTCGGCCGCGTCGGCTGCTTCTTCTACGGGTGCTGCTACGGACGCGACTCGGACGCCTGGTGCGCCGTCACGTTCCCGGCGGGGAGTCCGAGCTGGTACGAGCACGGCCGGCAGATGGTCTCCGTCTTGCCGACCCAGCTCTTCGAGGCGGCCGCGCTGCTCATGCTGTTCGCGCTGCTCTACTTCCTCTACCGCCGCTGCCGCCGCTACACGGCGGGCGTCTATCTCGTCGGCTACGCGGTCATCCGCTTCGGGCTGGAATGCCTGCGCGGCGACCCGCGCGCGGACGTCGGGCCGTTCTCGATTTCGCAGGCGATCTCGATCGGCTTCGCCGCCCTGGGCCTGGCGCTGGTCGCGATTGACCGCCGGCGCCCTTGACCGTCCCCCGTGTTGCAGTCTCGCGCATTTTTAGTATAATACACACCATAATTGGGAGAACAAGAACATGGCGACATTCCAGTACATCGCGAAGGATTCGTCCGGCGCCGAACGGCGCGGGACGGTTGAGGCGGGCGACCGCAGTTCGGCCATCGCGGCCGTGCGCGCGCAGGGGCTTCTGCCGACGGCGCTCGGTGAGGTGAAGGGCGCGGCGTCGGCCCCGGCGGCCAAGAAGGGCGCGAAGCCCGCGAAGGCCCCGGCGAAGAAGTCCGGCCTCAAGAAGGACCTCCAGATCAACATCAAGCTGCCGAGCTTCCTGCGGGGGCGCATCAAGACGAAAGTCCTCACGCAGTTCACGCGCCAGCTGGCGACGCTCGTGAACGCGGGGCTTCCGCTCATGCGCGGGCTGGAGGTCCTGAAGCGGCAGATGAAGGATCCGCAGATGGTCGAGGCCCTGAACGGCATCTCCGAGAACATCTCGGCGGGCGGCACGTTCTCCGAGGCGCTGACGGCGTATCCGAAGATCTTCGACAAGCTCTACGTCAACATGGTGAAGGCCGGCGAGGCGGGCGGCGTGCTTGAAGTCGTCCTCGGCCGTCTCGCGGAGTTCGCGGAGAAGTCGGAGAAGATCAAGAACAAGGTGAAGGGCGCGATGATCTACCCGTGCGTCGTCCTCGTCGCCGCCGTCGGCATCACCTGGTTCCTCCTGGTCGCCGTCATCCCGAAGTTCCAGCAGGTCTTCAACGACATGCTTGGCGGCGCGTCCCTGCCGGCGATTACGGAGTTCGTGATCAACGCCTCCGAGTTCATGCAGCACAACGGCCTGCAGATCGCGCTGGGCGTCGTCGCGCTCGTCGTCATCTACAAGGTGATCGGCAAGACGGAGAAGGGGGCGTACTTCCTCGACGCGCTCAAGCTCAAGATGCCGGTCACGGGCACGCTCGCCCAGCGCTCGGCCGTCTCGAAGTTCACGCGCACGCTCGGCACGCTGCTGTCGTCGGGCGTCCCGATCCTGCAGTCGCTCACGATCACGCGCGACACGACGGGCAACCGCATCCTCACGCAGGCGATCCAGAACGTGCATGACGCGGTGAAGGAGGGCGAGTCGATGACCCAGCCGCTTTCGCAGTGCAAGGTGTTCCCGCCGATGGTCGTCTCGATGGTCGAGGTCGGCGAGGAGACGGGCGCGCTGGCCGACATGCTCACGCGCATCGCGAACACGTATGACGACGAGGTCGACAACGCCGTCGCGGGCATGACGGCGGCGATCGAGCCGGCGCTCATCATCATCCTCGCGGTCGTCGTCGGCACGGTCGTCATCGCGATGTTCCTGCCGATGGTGAAGATCATCGGCTCCGTCTCGGGGGCCGCCGGCTGATGGCCCTCCTGCAGTTCGGGCGGGTCGTCGGGGTGCTGGCGCTCCTCATCGTCGCGGCGCTCCTCGCGACGCCGCCCGGTCGCCTTCCGCTCGCCCTGCGCGGCGTCTACCGGATCCTGCGCCGCGACCGGGGGCTGCCAGACGCCGTGCCGTCCGCCGGCCCCGCCCCGACGGGGCGGCGCCTCCTCGCGTTCGCCCTTGTCCTCCTCGCCGCCGCGCTGGCGGTCGCGTGAGCGGCCGTCTGACCCATGCACTCCCGTTTCCTGCCCTTTGAGATCCTGCACGAGGACCGCGACCTGATCGTCATCGACAAGCCGGCGGGGCTCCTGACGACGCACACGAAGCTCGTCGGGCGCGCCGCGCGCGAGGCCCAGGCGACGGCGGAGAACTACCTGAACGACTACGTGCGCAAGGGCCAGCGGCGCAGCGCGAAGCGCGTCTGGCTCGTCCACCGGCTCGACCGCGAGACGAGCGGCGTCATGATGTTCGTGAAGGACGCGCGCCTTGCGGACGCGATCCGCGACCGCTGGAACGAGCTGACCGAGAAGACCTACCGTGCGCGCGTCGAGGGCGTGCTGGCCGAGGGGAGCGGCGTCTTCGAGTCGTACCTGCGCGACGACCCGAAGACGATGAAGGTGTCGAGCGTCAGGGACCCGAAGCTCGGCAAGCTCGCGCGCACCGAGTGGAGGCGCCTGTCGGTCGCGCGCGGCACGACGCTCGTCGAGGTCGCGCTCAAGTCGGGCCGCAAGAACCAGATCCGCGTCCACTTCAGCGAGGCGGGCCACCCCGTCGTCGGCGACGTCAAGTACGGCGCGAAGAGGGCCGACCGCCTGCACCTGCGCGCCGTCCGCCTCGTCTTCACGCATCCCGTGACGGGGAAGCGCTTTGACTTCGCCGTCTGACGTCCGTGCCGATGTTTGGTATACTACGCGCCGGTTGCCCGGACGCGCGTCCGGGCGAGAGAGGCGAGAGAAAGGCTGTCGAATGAAAGACGTTTGCAGAAGCAGGGACCCCTTTGGCGAGCTGACCCCGAAGAGGGGCCTTCCGCCCGGGCTGAAGCAGCGGTTCCCGGATCGCGTGCTCGTCATGACGACGGACAGGTGCTTCGGCTTCTGTCCGCACTGCACGCGCACGCACATTCTCGGGAAGACGCCCGTCGTCTCGACCGAAGCGGACCTGCGGCGCTGCATTGACTACGTGAAGCGGCATCCGAAGGTGCGGGACGTGCTGCTGTCGGGCGGGGACGTGCTGACGTTGCCCGACGACGCGGTGCTGCGGCTTGTCGAGGCGTTTGCCGCATTGCCGCAGGTCGAGGTCGTCCGCCTCTGCACGCGCGCGCCCGTCTCGAATCCCGCGCGCGTCACGGACCGTCTCGCGCGGCGTCTCGCGCGGTCGGGGAAGGTCTGGGCGAATGTCCACGTCAACACGGCGGCGGAAGCCCGTGCGGCGGCGGGGGCGGCGGCGAAGCTCGTGACGCGCGGCATCCCCGTCTCGTCCCAGACGGTGCTGCTGCGCGGCGTCAACGACACGCCGCAGAAGATGCTCGCGCTCCTGCGGGCGCTGTCCGCCGCGCGGATCCGGCCCTACTACGTCTTCCAGTGCGATCCGGTCGAGGGGCTGGTCGAGCGTTTCGGCGTGCCGCTCGCGAAGGCAAAGGCGATCGAGGCCTACTGCGCCGAGCGCATCGGCGGCCTCGCCCTGCCGCGCTTTGTCGCCGACCTGCCGCATTCGCGCCGAAAGATGCCGCTGGACCTTCTCTGACGAGGGCGGGCGGCTTGAAGCGGCAGGCGAAAAATGCGATAATGTCCCGCCTATGGGAGACTTGAACGACACGCCGTGCGCAAGCCGCATCCGTCTCGCGTTCTTCGGGCTGCGGAACGCGGGGAAGTCCACGCTCGTCAATGCCTTTGCGGGACAGGAGATCGCCATCGTGAGCGACGTCGCGGGCACGACGACCGACCCCGTCTCGAAGGCTATGGAGATCCTGCCGCTCGGCCCCTGCCTCGTCACGGACACCGCCGGGCTTGACGACGTCGGCGCGCTCGGCGCGCAGCGCGTGCAGAAGTCGTTGGACGTCCTCGCGACGACCGACGTCGCCGTCTGGGTCTGGGGCGCGGCGGTCGACGAGGCTTCGCCGCAGTACCGGGCGTTCCGCATGACGTGCGAGAAAAGGCGCGTCGCCGTCCTTGTCTACCGGCGCGGCGATTCGGTCGAGGAACTGAAGAGAAGGGTTGCGGCGCTTCCGCTTGCCGACGACACGCCGGGGCTGCTGGACGGCGTCGTGCATGCGGGCGACCGCGTCGTCTGCGTGTGCCCGATCGACGCGTCCGCGCCCAAAGACCGGCTCATCCTGCCGCAGGCCCAGGTCATCCGCGCCTGCCTCGACTGCCATGTCGCCTGCACCGTCTGCCAGCCGAGTGAGCTGTCGGCGTGCCTGTCGGCCGCGCCGCCCGCCCCCAACGGCCGCACGGTCGTCATCACGGATTCGCAGGCGTTCGCTGCCGTGCGTCAAACCCTCCAAACCCTCCAAACCTCCCAAACCTCCCGAACCTCCCAAACTTTCCGAACCTCCCTCTTCCTCACCTCCTTCTCGATTCTCTTTGCGCGGCAGAAGGGCGACCTCGGCGCCTACCGGGAGGGCCTTGCGGCGGTTGCCGGGCTGGCGGACGGCGCAACGGTGCTGGTGTCCGAGGGCTGTACGCACCATCGTCAGTGCAACGACATCGGGACGACGAAGATCCCGAAGGCGCTCGCGAAGCTGACGGGCAAGAATCTGAACTTCGCCTTTTCGAGCGGCGGTTCGTTTCCGCTTGAGCAGCCGGACGGACGGCGGGTGGCACTGGTCGTCCACTGCGGCGGCTGCATGCTGACGCGCCGCGAGGTCGTGCGGCGCGTCGCCGTCTGCCGCGCGGCGGGCGTGCCGATCGTCAACTACGGGCTTCTGCTGGCGGCGGCGAACGGCCTGCGCGCTGCAGACCTTGTGCCGTGACCTCTCCCCCAGGGCTTCAGCATGAAAAACGAATCCTCTCACCGGGGGAGAGTCGTCCTTGAACAGGAGCGCTGTCGCGCGAACACGAAACAGCGCCGCCGCGAGACCGCGCGCTGCGCGGCCGATGGTGCGACACGAAAACCGCCCGCCCGTCCGTCGAGGCACGAAAAGGCTTGCGCGCTCGTCTCGAAGCGTCGTTGGCCCCGTGTCGCGTCTCGCGCACTGCCGCAGCGTTCCGCAACGAATCTCGATGCCTCTGCACGAGCCGTTGCGACGTGGCCGGATCAGGGCTTCGAGTGGATGCGCGGAGCCTTTTCGTGCCTCGATGCGTGAGGCCTGCCGCGCTTTCGTGGTCTGCGGCGAAGCCGCCGAGACAATCCGCAAAACCGCCTGCTGTCCCCCAGTGACCGGTTCTCCTTTTCATGCGGAGGCCCTGGACCTCGTTGCAGGGCATCCTATCTGCCGAGGCGTTTGCCGATATGGTATACTATCAGCCATGAGACCCGAGCAGATACCCTATGGCGTCAAGGACTTCAAGCGCATTCGCCTGGAGAACCGCTACTACGTCGACGAAGGCGCGCATTTTCAGGAAGGGGAAGGCGGATCTTGCCGACCTGCACGGGGCTGATCGCTGATGGACTTCGCCGCACAGGACGTGATCGGATCGTACCGCATTGTCCGTCCGCTCGGACAAGGCGGCATGGGGGCTGTGTACGAGGTCGAGCACGTGAACCTCGGTGTGCATTACGCGCTGAAGACGTTTACGCTGGACCATGGGCAGGTCGATCTCTTCCGCAGGCGGTTCCTGGCCGAGGGCAAGGTCCTGGCGCGGCTTCGGCATCCGCACATCGTGCGCGTCTTCGACCTCGGCGTCCTCGACGGCGGAAAGCTCGCCTACTTTGTCATGGAGCTTGTCCATTACAAGGACGGCGGCGCCTATACGCTCGCCGACCTGGAGGTCGGCGGCGCGGACGAGGATCATCTTGTCCGCTGGTTCGCCCAGCTCGCGTCGGCGCTCGACTACGTGCACGACCAGGGCATCGTCCATCGCGACGTCAAGCTCGGCAACATCCTCCTCGACGACAGGGGCGGCGTGACGCTGGGCGATTTCGGCGTCTCGAAGTTCGAGGGCGAGCGGATCCGCAGCGAGGTGGACGTGAGCCGCACGATCGTCTCGTCCGCCGACGGCGCACGGGCGGGCGGCCTCGTCATGGGGACGGAAGGGTTCATGGCCCCGGAAGTCCTGCGCGGACAGCCCGCGACGGCCTCTGCCGACACGTATGCGCTCGGCGTCACGTTCTTCCGTCTCCTGACGGGCATCTGGTACGAGCCCGACACGAATGCGCTGAATCTCCTGGCTCCGTTTGACGAGGCCTGGTCGAAGGTCCTGCCGCCGATGCTGGCGAGGAACCCGGCCGAACGCCCGACGCGGCTTCTCCCGCTCGCGGATCGGCTCAGGACGGCGACGGGCGCGTCGACCGCGAAGACGACCGCCGCTTCGCCAGACGGACAGGACGCGAGCCGCCGTCGCCTGCGATCAGGCGCGAGGCGCTTCTGCGAGCGGCACAGGCTGGGCCTCGCGCTCGTTTCTGCGCTTTTCATCCTTGCCGCCGGAATCTTCGCGTGGAGGGCCTGGCGCCCTCGGGGAGATTCGGCTGACTTCTACGACCATCTCCACGACATCCCAACTTGCCTTTCATGAGTGATTTTCCTGACACCCCTGTCACATTGCTGGCGCGTCTTGCGGCGCAGGTCACCGGCCGCTCCGATGAAGCGGCCTGGGTTCGGCTGTTCGAGCTCTACGAGCCGGCCATCCGCAAGTTCTCCGAGCGGCACGGCGCGGGGGCGGACGGCGAGGACGTTGCGCAGGAGATATTCCTGAAGCTCGTCGGCGTGCTGCGCGGCGGCGGCTTCAAGGTCGGGGGTGGGGCAGGGAAGTTCCGCTCGTACCTGGCGACGCTCGTCCGTCGCGAGCTTGTCAGCCGCTGGCGGAAGGCCCAGGCGCGCGGCGGGGCGGGATGCCGTTCGCTGGACGATCCGGATGCGGGAATCGACGTGCCGGTCGATTCGGAGACGGCGGCAGTCATCGACGCGAAGTGGCGGCTTGCGCGGCATGCGGCGGCGGTTGAGCATGCGCTCACGAAGACCGCGCTGTCGGCGCAGTCGAAGGCCGTCTACCGCGCGTATGTGCTGGAGGAGCGCCCGATTGGCGAAGTTGCGGCGGCGTTCGGAATCCCGAACAACTCCGTCTCGCAGATCAAGACGCGCGTCGAGCGGATGATCGCCGCCATCGAGGCCGAATATGGCGAGTAGCCGGGAAATTACAAATTTAGGTCTGACCTAATTCTGTAAACCTAAAAATCGCAGTTGAAGCCAAGGGGGTGTCGCCTCGCCGGCTTCGGCTGGCGGGTTGAACTGGTGTTTCCCCATGGCTCTTCCGGCTCAGCGGAGCGGAAGGGTCGCCTGCCGTCCGACGAGAGGCGGAAACAGCCGCCTGACGAGGCCGTATCTGCGCAGGGCGTACGCGACTATCAGGTGGCGCCGCCCCTCGGGGGTCAACTGCGACGCAGACGACACCTTCGCGAGGAACGCGCTGATCGCCCGGTAGGCGTCCCGCGCCCCTTCGCTCGCCGCCGTGCAGGTCGTGACGACGCCCCGCCG
>DCMF01000122.1:0-1743 GCA_002321305.1 Verrucomicrobia bacterium UBA1629
GCGGCGGCAGGTCTTCTACGAGGAGGTGATGACGGCGCTGGGCTACTCGAAGAACGCGGCGCCGTTCCGGCGCGTGGCCGAGCGCGTGCCGCTGGACAGCCTGCCGCGCGAGCCAGACGCGGCGCGCACGGCGTTTCGGCTGTTCGGCCGCGATCACAATCCGGCTGCGTTCTACGCGACGAACGGACTGCTGATCCAGGGCCTGCTCCAGGTCCACCGAGACTGCTGCCTGCCGTTTCATCCCGACTGCGCGCCGTGTCCGCTGGGGCGCTTTACCGTTTGACGGCGCTCCATGCCTACGGGCTTCTGCGGCCTGCTTGAGCGGGCCTTGAATTCGGCGACGGGATTTCCTATAATGCGAATCCGTTGTGGAGGAAAGTCATGGCGCATTCGAAATACAGGCAGATTCTTGCAGACCTCAAGAAGCAGATTCTTGAGGCCCGGTTCGATGCGGCGCATCCGTTTCCCAGCGAGGTGGCGCTGGCGCGCGAAAAAGGCGTGAATCGCAACACGGTGCATCGCGCCTTTTCCGAACTGCGGCGGATGGGCCTCATTGAGGGCTCGCCGGGCGTCTCGCCGCAGATCGCCCGTCACGCCGTCTCGCGCAAAGTTGGGCTGATCGTGCCGGGCGTTGCGTATTCGGAGTTCTTCCAGCCGATCGTGAGCGAGATCTCGCGACTCGCGCAGCGGCACGGCTACACGCTCCTCTTCGGCAACGTCACGTCCCGAAGCCCGGTCCGACGGGCGGCACAGGCGAAGCGGTTTGCGCAGAAGCTGGTCGAGGAGGGCGTGGTCGGCGTCATCTGCCAGCCTCTTGAGTTCATTGACGACGCCTCGGAGCCAAACGCCGAGCTCCTGTCCGTCTTCGATGCGGCGGGCGTTCCCGTCGTTCTCATCGACTACGACATCGTTCCGCCGCCGGAGCGCAGCCGCTACGACCTCGTCGGCATCAACAACTTCCAGGCCGGCTCACGACTGGCCGGGCATCTGCTGTCCGTCGGGGCGAAGAGAATCGATTTCGTGATGCGCCCCAACTGCGCATGGAGCGTGCACGCGCGGCGCGACGGCGTCTATGCGACGGTCGGGCGTGACCGTCAGGCGGCTTCGCGCGTACTCGTCGCCGAGCCGGACGACCTTGCGGCGCTGAAGGGCCACCTGAAGAAAGGCCGCCCGGACGCTTTCATCTGCGGGAACGACACCGTTGCCGCGAAGTTCAAGCAGACGCTGGCGAAGGCCGGGCTGCGTGTGCCGGATGACGTGCTGCTTGCGGGCTTTGACGACGTCCAGATCGCCGCGCTCCTGACGCCGCCGCTGACGACGGTACGCCAGCCGTGCGCGGCCATCGGCGCACGGGCCTTCGCGACGCTCGTGCGGCGGATCGCCAATCCGAATGCGGAACCGCAGGAAATCTGCCTGTCGGCCCCGCTCGTGGTGCGGGAATCGACGAAACGCAGTCTTACCTAAACGCTTGGCGACGAACGGCATCCGCATTCGGCCGCCTTGCGTTGCGGCGAATCTGGATCGCGCGCGAGAGTGTCCCGCCCTGCTTGCTGGCGAGCCTGCTTAAGCAGGTCTTGCCAGCCGTATCCGGATTATGGTATGATTCTCGCGTGATGACGAGGACAGGCGAGAACGTGCGGCGAATGGCCCGTCGAAATGACGGGTTGGCCGCGAGGGCGTCAGGCGCGCGAGAGCGCGCCGAGACGCGCGCGCTTGGAATCAATACCCCCCCCCCCCCCCCCC
>DCMF01000122.1:1788-7975 GCA_002321305.1 Verrucomicrobia bacterium UBA1629
GAGCGGCCTGCGGCCGGGCGACGGGAGGCGACAGGGAGTTTCGCTTCGTGCGTTTCTGTCGGCTTCGTCTCCCCTTCAGGGTATTTTGGGTTTAACGCGAAGAACGCAAAGGGAAGAGAAGCAAAGACACGTGAAGACCTTTGTCGGCTTGACGACAACAGCCTTCGCGTCAGAACCTTTGCGTTGAGATCTGCAACGGCTGGGTGCAAGAAGGGTTCGCTGAACGCGCGAAGCGCTTCTCTCGCGACGCTCCCTTGCCCCCGCGAAGCGGCTCTGTGTTCATCTAAAACATCTTTACGTGCGCACGGACGTGCGCCGAACAACCAAGAAACAATCCGAAAGGAAGGAATCCTGACAATGAGAATGACAATGCTCACGGAAAATCCGCAGGCGAGAACTCCGTACGCGCGGCTTGACGAACGAAAGGTCGTGTCGGCGATTGCGCCGAGGCGCGGGGCTCCGCTCCGCAGGCGGCTCGGCGGCAGGCTGGTCGCGCTCGTCCTGGGCGCGGTTGGGTTGGCGACGGCCGGTTGGGCCGATTCGGATGGCGTGGTGACGTTCGACACGTCCGATGGCGACATCACCCATTCGCAGCCGTTTGGCGCCGAGGTGAAATCCATCGTCAAGGACGGCGACGGCACGCTGACGCTGACGGTGGCGTCGCCGGACTTCCCAGCGGCGAGTTCGGTCGAGGTGCGGAAGGGGACTCTGAAGATTCAGCACGCCGACGCGCTCGGCCCGTCACTGGGCAAGACAGACGCATCGGCCGCGTCGATCACGGTCAAGGAGGGGGCGACGCTGCTGCTGAATCTTCCGCCGCGCACGAGCGGCGAGAACATCTATCCGCTGTTCGCGAACCATCCGATTACGGTCGGGGGCGCGGGCGTGGGCGGGAACGGCGCAATCCGCTTTGAGCCGTCGTCGTCCGGCCCGGTCTGCGACGGCCTTCTCGGCCCCCTGACGCTGACGTCCGACACGACCCTCGCCAATACGGCGCGCATGGGGTTCGTCCCGTCCACTGACGCGGCGGCGCCGAACGGCACGGCGCCGTTTGACCTGGGCGACTACACGCTGACCTTGGCCGGGCAGTCCGTCTTCCTGCACAAGATCACCCTGAAGAACGGGAAGATCCGCGTCAACGCCAAGGCGGAGCTGAAGCTGGAGGCGGGCGGAAACGCCCTGGACCCGGACAGTCCGGGCGAGATCCTGCTGAACGGCGGGACGCTCGGCCTCAACAGCGTCCCGACGGCGGACGGCTGGGGCAAGAACTGGAAGATCGTCTTCGAGCAGGCGTCGACGCTGTCGGCCAACGCCGCGACGCATGGCTTTGCGGGTGACGTCGTGCTGGCGGGAGCGACGGCAGGCACGCTTGACGTCGCCGCCGGCGGGCAACTGGCTTTCATTGGCGGGACGTACGGCGGAAACAAGACGCTCTTGGGTCTTGAGAATAATCCGCGGACGGGGCTGGTCACGTTCAGGGGGGCGACGGTCTCGAATGACGTGATGGTCAGTCGCGGCGTGGGGGTGACGTTCGACGGCGGCAGCCTTGACGTCGGCCAGTTCCAGGTCGGAACGGAGGGAAGCTTCAAGAACGGCGCGACGAACGTCTTCTGCGGCGGCGTCCGGGTGAACATCCGCCCGGAGGGCGGCTACTATTGGAACGTGCAGTCCGTCAATCAGCTTGGCGTCCTGGTCTTCTCGAACAGCACGGTGTCTGCGGGCGGCTCGCCGACGAAGATGATCCGCCTGGCCGTGGACGGCAGCGAGACGCGGGGTCTCGTGAGGATCGAGGAGGGCGCGTCGATCGATCTCTCCATCGGGAACGTCGCGAACCGCGGTCGCGGGCTGGTCGTCCAGAACGGCGGCGCGGTCACGAACCGCTGCAGGGCCGAGATCGGCGGCTTCAGCCGCCTGAATGATCTCACGACGCTTGTCAAGGGGCGCGGCTTCTATGCCCTCAACGGCGGCGAATGGACGTTCGCGAGCGAATCCCTGTCCCTCGGCGGTTTTCGCGGCGGTCGCGGCTGGCTCGTCCAGACGGGCGGGCGCCTCGTCTACGGGCCGGACAGCCGTCCGTGGCTGAGCCTTCGAGAAGTCGGTTACGGCGAATACGCGCTCCTGGGCGGTGCGTTCGTCTGCGAGAGGGAGGGCGGCGAGCTGGCCCTGTCGGACCTCGGCAACGAGGCGGACATCCTGGACGGGACTTCCGTCGGCGTCCTGACGCTGGCCGGGGCGGAGACGTCCTTCCGCACGAAGGGCTGGCTGGCCACGCTTTCGACGAACGCGTCCGAGATGGTCGTCAACGTGCGCGAGGGCGCGACGCTGGTTGCGCAGGCCCTGAAGTGCCGCACGGTGGAAGGCGCGGCGGCGGATGCCTATCCGGAGGCGAAGGTGTTCGTGAACCTCGACGGCGGCGTGATCCGTCCGGCGGGCGGCGAGAGCCTGGACGCGGCGTTTTTCAGCGGCACGCGCAAGCCGGAGGCCGTCACGCTCTATGACGGGGGCGTCGTCCTCGACACGGCCGAGCGACAGGATGCGAGCGGCGCGCCCGTGGACGTCGCGCTCGGCGTCGCCCTGAAGAAGGCGACGGGCAAGGGACTCGCCACGATCTCGCTGCCGACGGACGAGGCGTTTGCGCGCGAGGAATACCTGACGCCGGCGCGCGTCCACATCACGTCATCCGGCAGCGGACGCTACGCGACGGCGCTGGCCGAGTTCGACGGCAACGCCCTGGCGCTGACGGGCGTCCGCGTCACCTCGCCCGGCTGCGGCTATGACGAGGCGACGACGACCGTCGAGATCGAGTCGGCGACGAACAACAACGTCCGCTTCACCTGCGCGTTCACGCTGAAGGACAACGCCGGGACGGGCGGCGTCACGAAGCGCGGCGCGGGCCGCTGGGTCCTGGACGCGGCGGACGACTTCGGCGGCGACGTGACGATTGAAGGCGGCGCGCTGAAGTTCCCCGGCGACGCTTCGCTCGCCGGACGGAAGATCCGCCTCACGTGCGCGGCGCTCTTCGGCGACGGTGTGCTGGAATGCGACGGGACGCTGGACGTCACGGGCGCCAAGCTGGAGATTGTCGATCCCGAAAACCTGCCGAGCTACGCCGACCGCCGCCGGGCGGTGTTCGTCTCCGCCAAGGCGCTCGTCGGGAAGCTGTCGCTCGCGGCGGCCTACGGGGACGGGAAGTTCACGCTGACGCAGTCCGGCGGACGGTGCAAGTTCGGCTTCGCGCGCGGCATCTCCGTCATCATCCGATAGGCCAAGGGGGAGCATGAAGATGCAGTGTCGCTGGATTCTCCTTTCGCTGCTGTGTGCCGCCTGCACGCCGGCGGGTTCCGCCGCGTGCGGCCCGTCGGCGGCGCGGCCGGCCGGTCTGCCCGATGGCGAATGGCGCACGTGGCGGGTCGAGGCGAAGAATGCGGACGTCCGCTTTGCGGGGGCGTTCGCGGGCAAGGCGCGGACCTGGCGCGTCACGTTCGCCGGGTCCGAAAAGGCCCCGCAGGGCGGGCGCGTCGTGCTGGCCGAGCAGTCCCTGCGCCTTATGCTGGGGCCGTGGATTCCGCCGTATGTCGGCCTCCGTGCGCAGCGTGTCGCCTTCTCGGTCTACCCGCTCGTGCGGAAGGGCTGCGTCCCGCAGTTCCGCTACCAGACGAGTCCGCTCTCGCGCCGCGACTGGAAGGCCGAGGACGCCCGGTGGGCGGCCTTGCCGGAAGGCCGCTGGACGGACTTCGCCTGCGACGTCACGCTGGCGCAGGGCCAGCGGCTGGGCGAACTCGCGTTCGTCCTGCCGGGCGGCAAGGGCGCGGCCTGCGAGTTCCTGTTCGCGGACGTGCGCGTCGAGATGGACGGCGGCGACGTCTACGAGGTCCTCAATCCGGAGGCGCCCAGCTATCTGACGGGCATGCGGGAGCCCCTGCGGCACGCGGCGCTTCGCCGGCTGCCGGCCCGTCCCAAGATCCAGTTCGGCGTGGGGACGGCCTGGTACGCCGCCCGCCGGGAGGACATGCCGGCGATCGGCGCCTACATGGCGCGCTACCTTCCCGAATACGACATCGTCTTCTCGCTTGACGGCACGCCGGAGCCGGCGTTCGCCTTCCTGATGGCGGACGCGCCCAAGAACATCTTCTTCCAGTTCCAGAAGGGTCAGCACGACCTGCGGTACGCGCGGCTCGCGGACGCGCTCGTCAAGAACCGGAAGGGCGAGATGCAGCCGTTCAGGCTCAACTCCTGCAACGCCACGCACCCGCTCCTCCGCGACGCCTACGAGGACCAGATCGCCTATGCGGGCTCGCTCGGAATCAACAGCGTCCAGCAGTTCGACTACGTCTGGTTCTACCCGAACGGGCCCTGGGGGTTCGACGAGGCGACGGTCGCCCGCTTCCGCGAGGATCTCGCGGGGACGGACGAAGGGCTGCGCCTGGGGGCGAGCCGCACGGAAGCCGCGAAGACCGTCCGCTTCTGGGACTATTTCGCGGACTACAACGGGCATCGCCTCGCACCGGCGGACTGCGGGCTTTCGGACTGGCGCGATTTCGTCCCGAAATACGGGACGCGGGAGGAGAAATGGCTGTACTACACGCTCGTCTCCTACGAATGGCTGAAGCTCGCGCAGAATTTCGGCGCCTGGACGCGGAAGCACTGCTACGGCACGGGGTACGAGTTCCTGCTGAACCCGGAAGGGCCTGAGACGGGGAACGACCATGTCTATGTGCAGCGCCTGGCGGACGTCGCCATGATCTCGCCCGAGTACTTCACCTCGACGCCCAAGCGGATCGACATGATGATGCACGGCGTCGGACGCTACCTCCGTGAGGCGAAGCGCTACGGCAAGCCCTTCGGGCTCACGGTCGAGACGTCGACGGGCGGCGGCGGCACGCAGGCCTACTGGTCTCCCAAGGTCGGCTATGCGATCTCCTACTTCCTGTCCGCGCTGGGGCATGACGGATTCGAGTACGACCACCTGACGAGCTTCGAGCGCCCCTTTGCGACCTACGTGGACGGGAGGCATCCGGGACCCTGGAAGGTCTGGGCGCTGGGGCTTGCGGATGCGCGCGGCTACCGCCAGGCCAAGCGCGACGGCGCCGAGCGGCGGAAGCAGACGGGCGTCTGGCACCTGACGGAACGGAGCGTCGGGCGCTGCGGGCGGCCAAGCTTCGCGTACGGCACGGACCCGAAGGGGATCGTGGAGGACTTCCGCATGGAGCTGTGCGCGAACGGGATCGACTACGAGATGACCGACCCGCAGGAGCTGCCGGAGATCCTGCCGCAGGCCAAGGTCATCTTCGTCGCGCCGTGCGTGACGCGGCGCGACACGTGGGATCTCCTGAAGGCCTGGGCGCAGGCGGACCCGTCCCGTGCGCTCGTCACCGAGCGCGGCACGGTCGCGGCGGTCGCGGCGCGCCTGTCCCTGCCGCGCGTCCAGCGCCCCCTCGCGGGGCGGGATGCCGCCACGGTGGCGACATTCGTCGCGCGCGAGGGTGAGGTCGCCCTGCTCGTCAACCGGGCGGCGGCCGAGGCGGCGAAGATCGGCGAGTGGGAGCGGAAGACGCAGGCGGCCTACCACAGGGAAACGTGGTCGCCCGACGGATTGCTCTATCGGGACGCCTATCCGGGCGCGGATGTCGCGACGGAGGTCTCCGTCCCGGAGCCGGGCACGTACCGGATCTACCGCTTTGTCGCGGACAGGGAGACGACGGCGACCGCGCGCGAGGGCGGTCTGACGCTGGCGCTGGGCGAGGACTTTGCGGACGTGTTCTACTATGGGAAGGACACGCCCGCGTTCCGCGCGTTCCTCGATGAGGTGAAGCGCGAGCGCGCCGTGACGGCGGAGTTCTTCAGGTAAGCGCGCGGCGGGAGGGACGCGCCTGTCCCGTCCGCAGGCACGCTGGTTTTGCCATTGACACAGTAAGGAAAAACGAAACAGGAAAGGAAACAGGAAAGAAGATGAAGACGAAAGTTGAGATCAGGGCGTTGTGCGCGGCCGCAGCCGTGGCCGCGGGCGCGGCCCTTTCGGCGCGGGCGGCGGAGGACCTCGCGTCCTACGTCGACCCGTTCACGGGCACGGCGGGGACGGGCCACACGCACCCGTCGGCGTGCGTGCCGTTCGGGATGGTGCAGGCCGGGCCGGACACGGGCGGCGGACGGTGTGCCGACTGGACCTACTGCTCCGGCTACCAGTACC
>DCMF01000087.1 GCA_002321305.1 Verrucomicrobia bacterium UBA1629
CGCCCGAGAAGAGCCGCTGCAGCCGGGCGAGCGCCGCGTCGCGCCCGCCCAGCGCGGCGACGAGGCCGTCCGGGTCGTGCAGGACGTGCCACGTGTACTGCATCGCATTGCCCTCGGTGAAGTCGTTCGCCTGGAACCAGCAGTGTCCGCACGCCTTCGGGTCGAACGGCTCGCGCCACGCGCCCGCCGCGTTCCGTCCGCGCGCGAACTTCGTCACGGGATCGAGCGCGTTGCGCCAGTAGCCCGAACGCCGCGCGAAGAACGCCGCGTCGTCCGCCTGGCCAAGCGCGGCGGCGAGCCGCGCCGCGCACGCGTCGTCGTAGGCGCCCTCAAAGAGGCGCGAGACGGACTCGCCCACGACCTTGTGCCCCCGACTGCCGCCCGTCAGCGCGTCGTACGGCAGGTAGCCGTACCGCTCCAGCAGCGGCCAGTCCTCCTTGAGCTGCCCCCACGTCGAGTCGCTCACCGCCTTGTGCGTGCGCGTCAGGGAGTCGCGGACAGCCCGCCACGCGAGACCGACGTCGTAGCCGCGGAAGCCCTTCAGGTAGGCGTCGACGATGACGGGCACGGCGTGATGGCCGATCATGCAGTGCGTGTCCGTCCCCCACAGCCCCCAGATCGGCAGGTAGCCGTTGCGTTCGTAGACCTTCAGGAGCGAACGCACGAAGCCGTTCACCCGTTCGGGCGCGAGCAGCGTGTAGAGCGGATGCGCCGCGCGGAACGTGTCCCAGAGCGAGAACGTGGAGTAGTCCTCCCGCCCGACGTCGCCGATGTCGTTCGGCTGGATCGCCGTGCGGTAGAGCGCGGCGCGGAGCGACGTGCGCACGGCGGGGTCCGTCCCCGGCGCGAGGCGCACGCGCGAGAGGTAGGCGTCCCACGCCGCCGCCGTCTGCGCGGCGACGGACTCCAGCGGCCGCCCCGCCAGTTCGGCCTCAAGGTTCGCGACCGCCGCGTCCGCCGAGGTCAGCGACAGCGCAAGGCGCACTTCCAGCGGCCCGTCCGCCGCCGCGCCGAAGTCGCAGACGCCGCCGTCGCGCGACACGATCGGACGCGAGAAGTCAAGCGCGCAGAAGATCTCGTAGTCCACCCACGCGCGCACCTTGCGCCGCGCGACGAGCCGCGTCGGCGAAAGCGCGCGGATCTCGGATTCCTTCACGTAGGTCGCGAACACGCCCCAGAGCCGGCCGTCGTCCTTGCCGCGCCGCGCAATCGTCCAGTCTGCGTCGACGAGCAGCTTGGCGGACGCCCCCTTCGGATAGGCGAAGCGGTAGACCGCGCCGTGCGGCGCGGCGGCGACGGAACAGGAGAGGCCGCCGTCCAGCTCGACGGCGTAGAAGCCGGGCCGCCCCTTCTCCGACGCCGCGACCTTGCGCGCGGGCGCGGGACGCTCCCCCGTGAACGGCAGGAGGCCGAAGTCGCCGCCGCTCGGACAGCCCGTGCCCGACAGCCGCGTCTGCGAGAAGCGCCAGATCCAGCCGTCGCCGTGCTGGTAGCCCGACGTGTGCGCCCAGTCGCCGACGTACTTCTCGGACGAAGCCGAGGTGTCCGGCCCCGCCTGCACCAGGCCGAACGGCGCGCACGCCGCCGGCGAGACGTGGCCGAGCCCCGCCGTGCCGACGAACACGTCCACCGGCTCGTCCGCGCCCTCGGCGAACGTGACGCTTCCCCAGGAGGAGTCACGCGTGGGATACTTGCCGCAGCCGACGAACGTGTTGTTCTCGAAGCGGATGCGGTCGAAGACCGGGTAGGCGGACGACTCCCAGCCCCGCGCGTAGCTCGGCTGGCGGAGGTAGGTCGAGAGGAAGATGATCTCGTCGCGCTTCTTGCCTTCCGCGCCCGCCTGGCAGCTGTCGAACGTGCAGTTGCGCACGACGCAGTTCGTCACGCCCACGCCCTCGCACCAGAGGTCTTCCGTCCAGCCCGTCGTGATCTTCAGCGCCTCGCTCTCGGTGTGCCAGAAGCGGCAGTTCTCGATCAGCACGTCGTTGCACTGGATGATCACGCCGCGCGCACGGTTGCCGCCAAAGGTGCAGTTCCTCAGCGTCACGCCGTCCGAGCAGTACGAGCGGTTGAAGAGGACGAACCCGTACTTGTGCGTCTTGGACGGCACGGGCCGGTCGAACGTGACGACCGCGCCGCGCGGATTGCCCGCGACGGGCTCCTTGCGGACGACCCGGAACTCACCGTCCGCACAGGGCGAGTAGTCGGCGTTGCGGATCGCGACCGCGTCGCCGACGTCGAACGCCCCCGCCCCGTTCCGCACCTCCAGTTCATCCGCCCCGCGCGCCTCCGGCGCCCAGGCCGTGACGTCGTGGACGTTAATGCCGTCGTCCGCCCCCAGCGAGAAGTCGCAGTCCTCCAGCCGCAGGTTCCCGTTGGAGCGCGCCACGTGCACATGGTCGGCCGTGCAGGAGATGACGCGCTTCGGGTCGTCTGCCGGCGGACGGATCGTCACGCGCCGGAACAGCGTGTCGCGCTGCTTGCCGTCGATCAGGAACGCGAAGCCGGGACAGGAGAGGACGTTCACGTCCTCGACCGTCAGATCCGTGTTCGAGACGAGGCGGAAGCAGTTGAGATCGTAGTAGTAGTGCTGCGCGCGCCAGACGGAACCGGTCGGCAGGTTCGCCGCGCCCTTGTAGACGCGCAGCACGTTGTCCGACAGCCACTCCCGGCGCGGATCCTGCCGCACCTCCGAACCCCACGCCATGTCGACGCCGCGTCCCAGCTTCGAGAGCCCCGGCACACCGACCGCCCGCGCCGCCGAGTCCCACGCGCTCAAATAGGCAAGGCGCACGTCGCGGCGGGGAAAGCGCGCGTAATCGACGAATTCGAGGTCGAGATGCGTGCCGTCGGCTTCCACGACCTTCACGAGGCTGCCAAGCGGATCCCGCTCCCAGTCCCAGTCGACGGACAGGTTTCGGATCGTCGTCCGTTCGCACCCCGTCACGCAGAAGCTCTCGCCCTTCTTGCGGAAGAAGACGAACTTCGCGCCGCCGCCGTCGAACGTGAAGTCCTTCAGGTTTTCCAGCCGGATCGGCGTGTCGGACGTGAAGCGGTAGGTGCCGGGGGCGACCGTCAGCCGGGCGGCCCCGTTCGTGCGGCACCAGTCAAGCGCCCGGTTCAGCGCGGACACGTTGTCCGCCGCCGCGCAGGACATCCCGAACGCGGCGGCATCCACCGCCGCCCCTGTCGGCTGCCGCACCTCCGCCGCCAGGACGCACAGGCCCGACAGCACCCAACTCACACTCAACAATTTCCGCATGTGTTTCTCCTTTTTCAGTCGTATGAATAGCGATTTTGCCACGATCTCTACAAATACTTGTCCAAGAATCGCTTTGGGACTAGGATTTCCAGTCCCTGATGTCCGTCTATGGCAAGGAGATGGCGGTCGCCACTACAAATTACCGTTGCCCCAGACGCAAGCGCACAGGCAACAAATGCATCGTCATCCGCATCCTCGCAAACAGCCGGATAGGGCGCGCTGACCTCCATTCGTATGGCGTTCTCCCGTATGAACGTAATCCAAGGACGACCCTCATGCCCGAACTCGGCTGCGGTGGCGTGAAGAACGGTAATCGGCCATCACGGCGGCGACATCGCTCGCCCGCAATCCCGCCGCCCGCGCCTGCGACTGGCTTTGCGAGAGAAGAGACTCAAACTTCTTCTCGAACGCCGATTTCGGCGTCGGACGCAGCGGCTGCATGATAATGCTCCCCTTATAGGCTTCAACGACGAACGCCGTGCCAAGGCCCCAGCCGAAGCGCGTGCGCATGGCCTCAGGAATCACGACCTGTCCCCGCGAGGACATTTTTGTTGTCATTACGTTCATTGCGGCACATCCTCTTATCAGTAAGATTTTACGGCAGTATACCAAATCCCCCACGAGACGTCAAAAGCGGCACAAGCCATTCGACAACCCGCCGTCTTCACGAGTTCGGAAACGTGTAGATGTCTGTCGCAAGCTTTTCCATGCCGCAGATTATACCATTGCCGCCGTGATGCCGCAAACGCCGCAGTTCCGTCAACTCCGCGTCGCCCTTATTCTTCACAATTGCCTGATCCGTCGTCTCAAGGTTGGCGGGGTCTGTCCCCACGTGGTTTCAGATCCATAAAACGGGGACAGACCCAAACCAATAGGGGCCTGTCCCCACGAAATCACCTTGAATTCCTCAAAACTCAATGGGCGTCCGCCATCTCGAAGGCGAGCTCGCCGCCCTTCACGATGTCGGCGTGGCGGATCTTCCAGTCCGAGACCGGCCGGCCGTTGAGCGTGACCGACTTGACGTACTTGTTCTCCTTCGAGAGGCCCTTCGCCGTCACCGTGAACGTCTTGCCGTCCGCAAGGCGCAGCGTCGCGCGCGGCACCTGCGGCGCGCCGATCACGTACTCGCCCCCGCACGGGTCGAACGGGTAGAACCCCATCGCGCTGAACACGTACCACGCGCTCATCTGCCCGCAGTCGTCGTTGCCGCAGAGGCCCTCCGGCCCGACGTGGTACTGCGTGTCGAAGACCTCGCGGATCCGCTCCGCCGCCTTTTCGGGATGGCCGACCTGCGGGTAGAAGTAGATGACGTGGTGGCTCGGCTCGTTGCCGTGCACGTACTGCCCGATCATCCCGGAGATGTCCTTCGTCGCCCGGTCCATCCGCGCCGGGCTCGTGAAGAGCGCGTCCAGCGTCTCGACGAACGCCTCGCGCCCGCCCATCGCCGCGACGAGGC
>DCMF01000091.1 GCA_002321305.1 Verrucomicrobia bacterium UBA1629
CGCGCTGCGCCTTCACGGCGCGGTCGTAGCCGCCGTCCAGCGTGAGCGTCTGGTCTCCGCCCGGTCGCCAGCCGTGCGTCTCGCCCTGCACGTAGGTGATCCTCTTCGGCACGGGGAGCGCGTTGTAGAGCGCGGTGAGCGACGACGGCGGGCTCACGTAGTCGCCCAGCCCCGCGAACTCGATCGCCACCGGGCACGTCACGCGCCGCGCCGCGAAGACGAGGTCGTAGTACGCGAGCGCGGGCGAGTCGGTCTTGGGCCGGTAGGTGGACTTGAGGCGGCCGAGCGTGTCCTGCCCCGTCCAGTCGCAGCCCCACGTGCCGTTCGTGACGAGGCGCGTCACCTTGCGGAAGCGCGAGGCCGCCGTGATCGCCTGCCAGCCGCCCTGGCTCCCGGCGGAAACCTCCAGCGTCCGCCCGTCCCACTCCGGCAGCGTCACGAGCCACTGGAGGTGGCGGATCGCCCGCATCGCCACGCCCTTCCAGTAGCTCGTCGCGCGGTCGGCGTTCGACTCGGGGTCCATGCCGTAGCCGTAGCCCGGCTTCGCGATGGACTTGAAGAAGTCCCTGATGTAGTCCTCGCCCCGTCCGAGGTCGTAGCCGTTCACGTTGACCTCCATGCGGATCCGGTCGTGCGGGCCGCCCTTCGGCACGGGCATCTCCTCCGTCGCCGCGCCCCGGTAGCACGCGAGGACCGGCATCCGGTTCGTGGCAGACGCCGCGACGGGCACCGTGAGGTAGCCCGTCACGGGACGCGGCCCGGCGCAGGCGACCTTCACCGCGTAGAGGCGAACCGCCTTGTCCGCGCAGGGCACCTCGCGCCGCTCGGCCGTGACCGGCACGGCGGCGAGCTCCCGCTCGACCGACCGCCAGAAGGCCTCGTAGTCCGCCGGCTCCCGCCCGCCCTTCACGGCGTGCGGCGCGACGCCCGCGCCGCCCTGGAAGAAGACGCGCTTCTCCCACTTGTGGTTCTTGGGGACGCGCTTTCCGTCCTTCGTGACGACGTTCGCCTCGACGCAGACGAACCCCGGACGGTCGCTCTTCGTGCGCAGGACGAACGGCTCCTTCACGGGCAGGGGCGCGCGCCCCCTCTCGACGAGGCCGTCGTCGCCGCGCCGCTCCCAGTCGAGGAAGTACGTGCCCGCCGGCACGGCGTTCGTCATCCCCTCCAGGACGAGCGAGAACGCCATCTCCTCGCCCGGCGCGTAGAACATCTTGCCGCCCGGCGTCGTGCCCCGGATCAGCGCAGAATCCCAGTCCAGGGCGGCCGCGCCCCGCGCGGCGAACGCCCCCAGCACCAGCAGCAACAGCGATTTCAGCTTCATCGACTGGACTACCTATCGGATGATGACGGCCATGCCGGCCGACTGCAGATGCCACTCGTTGTCCGTGCGGCCCCAGATCCAGCGGCCGCGCAGCCCGTCGACGGTGGCGAACTCGCCCGTCACGGTTCCCTCCACGCGCAGGACCGCGTGGCGCGTACCGCGCTTCAGCTTCTTGAGGTTCCGCACCTCGACGCGCGCGTTCGCGCCCAGCGTGAGGTTGCCCTGGACCACGATCGGCTCCAGCGTCGTCCCGTTCTGCGCGTCGATCACGAACGTGCCGTCGAAGGCCATGTCGCCCGTGAGCGTGCCGCCCCGCGCGCCCGCCAGTGTCAGCCCGGCGGACGGCGCGAACGCCGGCTCCGTCTCGGCGGGCGGCTGGCCCTCCGTCCACGCCGCGCCCTTCCACTTCGCGACGAGATACCGCTCCACGCGCGTCATCTCGTCGTCCGTCAGCGCGCGGTCGTAGGCGATGACCTCGCCCACCGCGCCCACGAACGCGCCGTTCTGGGCATAGGCTCCCAGCGCCGTCGGGTTCACGTCGCTGCCGCGATCCTTCAGGACCGCATCGAGATTCGGATGGTTCGCGGGATCGAGCCGCGTCGCGAGGACGCGCACCGTGTCGGCGCCCAGCGTCAGCGCGTCGTCGCGGCAGACCGTCCCGTCCAACGACACGTAGTCGCCCGTGCCGCCGTAGCGGACGCCACCGCTCACGCCCTCGACCGTCGCCGCGCCGCTGCCGGCGCGGAAGCCCCGGTCAGCGCCCGACACGCCCCAGTAGCCCGCGCAATTGTCGGTCTGGGAAGCCGCCAGCGCCAGGAACACCGTCTGGACGGGGCTGGCCTTGTCCGCCTTCAGGACGGCCGTCGGCACGCCGTTCGCGTCCGTCGCCGCCGGGAAGCTCACGCCGGGGCGTCCGTCCAACGCGGTCTTGCCATACGTCGGCCGCTGGCTGCCGGCCGTGAAGAGCCCCTTCGCGGACGAGGAGACGCGGCTCAGCCAGCCCGTCACGCTGCCCGACGCATTGAGGAGAATCGTGTCGCGCTGTCCCGCGTCGCACCAGTAGGCGAGGCCGTTTGTCGGCGGCGCGAGGACATGCGTGCCCGCCGCGACAGTGCCGCCCGCGACGACGAGCGTCGCGCCCGCGTCGAACCGCGCGCCGACCGTCGAGTCGCCCGCGACCGACAGCGTGACCGGCCCGCCCACCACGCCGTCGAACGCGGCGTTGCCCGTGACCGTCACCGTCGCGGCGACGGCGGACGAGTTCGTGATCGTCCCGGAGCCTTCCAGTCTGGCCACCGTGACCGAGCAGCCGTTCAGGTCGAGCGTCGCGCCCGCCGCCACGTGCAGCGTCGTTCCGGCGGACAGGTGACCGTCGCGTTCAACCGTCTCATGCACCGTCCGGCCGAGCCACTTCTCGGCGAGGTAGTTCTCCACGTCGCGCGTCTCGCCCTCGCTCAGCACGCGGTCGAAG
>DCMF01000068.1 GCA_002321305.1 Verrucomicrobia bacterium UBA1629
TCATCCAACTGCCGAATTTAGGGTAAAATGAACATGAAAACCATGCTCGGTGCAATTGTCGTGTCTGCGTCCGCAGTCGCCGCCGCAGATGCGCCTTCCTTTCAGTGGCAAGTCGGCCAGGTGGCGAGCGACTGGGCCGTGCTGAGCCTTAACTTTTACGACTCGGATGGCAACGGCCTCAAGGACAAGTATCAGACAGGTGACTTTAAATTCGAGAACAAGGAAAGGGCGCTTCCCTTTTATCTGTTTGACAAGATTGACGAGGACGGCAAGGTCTACATCAAGGATGCGACCGGGAACTTTCACGAAGTCAGTTATCTGAAGTTCAGCCTGTTCAGCACGTACAGTGACGGAACGGCGTCTGGCTGGCTGGGCAACACGACAACCTATGGCGTCAACTACGGAGATGCCAACACGCAGAAGACCGCCATCAAATGGGCGGACGTCTGGAAGGCGCTCAAGAGCGGCGGGAACTATGCCGTTGACGTGAAGAAGAACGTCGCGGACGAGATCCAGCAAATCTGCACGATCAACCTGTTCTCGTTCGCGTTGAAATGGAAGGTTGAGTCGACGGCTGAATGGGATACGCTGAGATTCGGATTCATCAACGGAGACAAGTCCTGGCCGGCCAGCTCGTTTCCGCGCACCCAGATGACGGATGGGGTCTGGCAGGGCTTCGTCGAAGCCGTGACCAATTACACGGGTGAGTTCTACTTCGACATTTCCAAAAACGGGGAAAACGTCGGCTACACGGGATGGAACGATTGGTGGGGTCCTGACGGATCGGAAGGGAAGAGGCTCACTTGGACTGACGTTATGAACGTGATCGGAAAGGGCCGGTTCGTGCGCAAGCTCAGGCTCAACCGCCCCAACCACTACGCCACGGAAGTCGGGACGCTGACGCTGGCGGCGGATCTGGGGCAGGATCTGAACTTCCGTCTCGCGGACGGGCGGGTTGACGCGAAGGCGTATCCCTATGCCGTTGACGCCTCGGAAGCCGGCACGGTCACCGTCGATTTTGAAAGCGCAGAGCCAGGGGTGGGCGTGTATACGCTTGTCTCGGCCACGGAGCTGATGGACATCGACCTCTCCAAGTGGACGCTGAAGACGACCGTCAACGGCGTCGAGACGCCGCTCAAGGGGCGGAGGGCCAGGCTGCGGTGCGCCAAGAACGACGAAGGCAAGGCCGCGAGCCTGCAGCTCAAGATCTCGCTTGGCGGGCTTGCGCTCATCATTCGATGAGGGACTTTCGGAGGGAGGCTGGACATGAGGATCGGAAGGTTGCGGCTGATGTCGGGGTTGGGATGCGCACTGCTCGTCATGGGCGGGGCCCTGCGTGCGGAGGCCTCTGCGCCTCCGCACGAGGTGCGCACGCTCTACCCGTCCGACCGGTTCGCCGTGCAGGCGACGCCGTGCGGATCGGACTTCCCGGGACAGCACGTCAATGTGGTGCAGGGAACCGTTGACCTGTCCGAAGCCGACGAGCTGTGGGTGGACGTGTCGAACAGGCTGGATCGCACGCTGTGGCTGATGCTGAGCGTCAAGAGCGATCCGCTTTGCGCCCGCATGCCCGAGGCCATCATGCGGGTGCGTCCGCAGACGCGGGGGCGGATCGTCTGTTCCCTGCAGCCGGAGCTCTGGCGGCTGGATGCGCCGCTGGAGCTTGTCGGCATGAAGGCGTACCCGAAGGCGGCGGACGCCGAGTCGCTCACGTTTGACTTGCGCGCGGTGTCGAGCCTGCACGTCTTCACGTCCAAGGGCGAGCGGCCGGATGCGTTTGAGGTCCTGCGCGTGGCGGCGCGCTCGCGGGGAGGCCGGTCGATCACGGTCCTTTCCGCGACGAATTTCCTTCCGTTCGTGGATCGCTATGGGCAGTACAGCCATGCGGACTGGCCGGGCAAGATCCACTGCGACGCGGAACTCGAAGCGTCCGCGTCCGCCGAGAAGGCGTGGCTCGCGGAACGGGAAAAGGCGCCTTTTGCCGCGCGGAACAGGTGGGGCGGATGGACGGACGGCCCGCAGCTCCGTGCGACGGGCTTCTTCCGGACGGAGAAGGTGAACGGGAAATGGTGGCTGGTCGATCCGGACGGGCGGCTCTTTTGGTCGCACGGCATAGACTGTGTCGGTTCGGAGGGTGACGCGACGCCCGTTACCGGCCGCGAAAGCTACTTCGCGTGGCTGCCGCGCGCAGGCAGTTCGCCCTTTGGCCGGTTTTGGGGGCAGGAGTTCGCGCCGGGTGTCCACGGCTACTATTCGCAGACGAATCATGTGCCATTCAAGACCTTCGACTTTGCGGCGGCTAACCGCGTTCGCAAGTACGGGGCGATCGGATCGGCGGACATGGTCGACCTGGCCCACCGGCGTTTGCGGGCGTGGGGGATGAATACGATCGGCAACTGGTCGGAGCCGGCTGTGTATGAGGCCGGACGTACGCCCTACACGCTTTCGCTGGGGACTCACGGTGCGCCCCGCCGCGCGAAGTCCAAGGGTTTCTGGGGGCCGCTTCCCGACCCGGAGAACCCGGAATTCGCGCGAATCTTCCGGGCGCGCGCAAAAGCCGCCGCGCGGAAGATGAAGAGCGATCCCTGGTGCCTGGGAATCTTCGTGGACAATGAGCTGTCCTGGCATGATCTGCCGGATCTTGACCATGTTGCAGAGGTTTATTTCAGGACGGTGGCGCAGATACTGAAGGAAGAGCTGCCCAATCATCTTTACCTCGGGAGCCGTTTTGCGCACGCGAACGCGGACGTCTACCGGGCGGCGGCGCGGCACTGCGATGTCGTCTCGGTCAACGTGTACGGGCGCAACTTCTGGCGGGACTTGCCCGAAGGGGCGGCGGACAAGCCGATGATCAACGGCGAATTCCATTTCCGGGCGCTTGACCGGGGACTGATGCACACCGGGGGCGTGGCGACGCGCGACCAGTCGGAACGGGCGGCCTGCTACCGCTCCTATGTGCGAAGCTGCCTCGACCATCCGCGCGTCGTTGGCACGCACTGGTTCAAGTGGCGCGACCAGCCCGTGACAGGGCGCTCTCTTGACGGCGAGAACTTCCAGATCGGCTTCCTGTCGGTCACGGACGATCCCTACATGGAGTTGGTGCAGGCGGCGCGGCAGATCGGACGGGAAATGTACGAACGCCGCTGGGGGAAGGGGATGGCGGACGTCGCAGACGGCCTCCGCTTGCCGTCGCACGACGCGAAGCCATAGGCGAAGGAATTCCCAAAGGAGAATGCAAGCGGGACAGCGTGGGGACAGACCCCCGACAGCGTGGGGACAAACCCCCAATTCGTGGGGTCTGTCCCCAATTTTTGTGATTGAAAATCGTTAAAAATCGATTGTTTTGTTCGGATATCCGAAAAATTAGAATTCTATGCGGAAAATTCTTGGGCGAAAGGAAGTCTCCGAGCCGAAGATGTAGGATGCGATTCGGCAAGCGTCTATCACAAGGGCAGGATTCGCGCATTTTCCTAAAACGTGTTCTTTTTTTGCCGAAAAAGGCATTGTGCGGCATGAGGGGATTATGGTAAAATACGCATCGTTTCAATTCAGCATCAGTTTCAACTCAACGAGAACAAGGAAAACATGCAAATTCAGAAGAGAATGCTCCTGCCCCTGACGGCGTTCGCCGCCCTGTCCGCCTCGGCGGCGTTTCAGGTCGACCGTTCGGCGATGTCCGACAAGTACTGGGCGATCTGGAACGACGCCGTGCAGGCGAAGATCGACGCGGACATCGAGAAGTACCGCAAGGCGGACGCGGCGGTCGCCGTCGCCGCGCCGGACGGCACGTCGGTCAAGGTCGAGCAGGTCTCGCACGCCTTCTTCTTCGGTGCGCACATCTTCAACTTCAACCAGCTCGGAAAGACCGAATGGAACGACCGCTACAAGGCGCTGTATGGCACGCTCTTCAACTCCGCGACCGTCGCGTTCTACTGGCGCACGCTGGAGCAGTACCCCTACGCGCCGCGCTTCGAGGAGCGCTACGAGGACACGGAGAACTTCTGGAACAGCTGTCCGCAGCCGAAGGACCAGGCGCACTGGCGGCGTCCCGCGCCCGATCCGGTGATCGACTTCCTGAAGGCGCGTGGCGTGCGCATCCACGGGCATCCGCTCGTCTGGGGCAACAACGAATGGCACATGCCGACTTGGCTGTGGGATGACTTCTGCCCGGAGGAGGAGAAGTTCGCGCTGGAACAGGCGACGGGGGTGAAGATGCCGAGGCGCGACGTGACCAAGGCCGTTGGCGTCAAGGACGTGCCGCGCTGCTTCGACTGGTCGAAGGCCTGGTCGAAGGTCTATGCGAAGCTGAGCGCGGAGGAAATTGCCGCACTGGTGCCGACGTTCGTGAAGGCGCAGAACGACTTCATGGCGCGGCGCATCGCCGAGATCGGCGCGCGCTACGGCAGCCGCGTCGATTCGTGGGATGTCGTGAACGAGTCGGCGACGGACTGGGCGATCGGCGCGAAGGAGACGTGGCCGGCTGGGCAGTCGAGCGCGAAGAACGCGCGGCTTGTCACGCTCAGCCACTACGGCCTCATGCCGGCGAACTACGCCTATGAGGCGCTCGTCCTCTCGCGCAAGGCGCTGGGGTCGAAGGCGTGGCTCAACGTGAACGACTACAACATGGAGGCGTTCCCCGGCCAGATCGCCGACCTCGCGGCGCATGGCGCGACCTTCGACGTCGTGGGGTCGCAGATGCACCTCTTCAATCCGGCGGAGTCCGTGAACATCGCGCGCGGCGAAGGCCCGGCCCACCTGCGGCCGGAGAAGGTCGCGGCGCGGTTCGCCGAGATCACGAAGGCCGGCGGCGGGCGTCCGATCCACCTCTCGGAGATCACGATCACCGCGCCGGACAACTCCCCGCGCGGGCAGATGGTGCAGGCGATCATCCTGCGCAACCTCTACCGCGCCTGGTTCTCCGTCGAGAAGATGAACGGCATCACGTGGTGGAACGTCGTCGACGACTGCGGCGCGCCGGGCGAGCCGTCCATCAGCGGCCTCTTCACGCGCGACATGCGGCCGAAGACCGCCTACTTCGCGATGGACGACCTCGTGAACCGCGAATGGAAGACGAAGACCTCCGTCGCGGCAAAGGGCGGCCAGGTCGCGTTCCGCGGCTTCCGCGGCCGCTATCGCCTGACGTGGGTCGGCGCCGACGGCCAGACGCAGACGAAGCTCGTCGAAGTGAAGTGATTGCGAGGGCGAATGACATGAGAGACGCGAGGGGCATGAGCGACGTGAGGCAAAAGCGACTTCAGCGACCAAGAGAGGCGGTTGGGCCTCTTGCCTCTCGCGTCCCTCATGCCCCTCACGTCATCTCCAGAACCACCCCTTAACTCCACCACCCCTTCACCATTCCACAATTCCACAATTCAACCTTTTACCTTTCCACTATTCCACCTTTCACTATGACCATCAGCAAAATCAATCCTTCAACCCTGCGTATCACCGACATGCGCTTCGCCGACATCGACGGCGCGCCGAAGCGGTGCACGCTCCTGAAGCTCTACACCAACCAGGGCCTCGTCGGCTACGGCGAAGTCCGCGACGCGAGTTCGCGCACCTACGCGGCGATGCTGAAGTCGCGCATCCTCGGCGAGAACCCGTGCAACGTCGAGAAGATCTTCCGCCGCATCAAGCAGTTCGGCGGCGACTCGCGCCAGGCGGGCGGCGTGTGTGCGGTCGAGCTCGCGTGCTGGGACCTCTGCGGCAAGGCGTGGGGCCTTCCCGTGTGGCAGCTCCTCGGCGGCCAGTGGCGCGACCGGGTCCGCTGCTACTGCGACACGGACTCCGAGGGCGGCGGACGCGACATGGGCGCGGCCCTGAAGGCGCGCATGGAGATGGGCTTCACGTTCCTCAAGATGGATCTCGGCATCGAGCTTCTGACGAACGTCAAGGACGCGCTCATCGCGCCGCTCGGATACCTCGACTACATGCGCAAGATGAAGCACGTCGTCCAGACGCCGCACGGGTCGATCGACCCGCGCTCGATGCGCGGCGAGGCGTTCGAGCTCTTCACGACGGCGCACGCCCACACGGGCATCCACATCACGGAGAAGGGGCTTGACTACCTCGAGAAGTACATGGCGGACGTGCGGGAGGTCATCGGCTGGGAAGTGCCGATCGCGATCGACCACCTCGGCCACATCCCCTACGAGGACTGTGTGCAGCTGCTGCGCCGGCTGGAGAAGTACCACCTCTCGTGGGCCGAGGACGTGCTGCCGTGGCGCAACGTCGAGCAGTGGAAGCAGCTGCACGCCGCGACGGCGACGCCGCTCGGGACGGGCGAGGACATCTACCTGAAGGAGGACTTCCGTCCGCTCCTGGAGTCCCACGCGCTTGCGGTCGTCCATCCCGACCTCCTGACGTGCGGCGGCATCGCCGAGACGAAGAAGGTCGGCGACATGGCCGAGGACTACGGCGTGCAGATGAACATCCACATGGCCGAAAGCCCGATCGCGTGCCTCGCGGCCGTGCATGTCGCGGCGGCGACGCGCAACTTCATGGCGCTGGAGCTGCATTCGGTGGACGTGCCGTGGTGGGGCGACCTCGTGAAGCCCGCGCTCTCGTACCGGGGCGGTTTCATCGAGGTGCCGACGAAGCCGGGGCTTGGCATCGACGAGCTGAACGAGCGGCTCATCAAGAAGCAGGCCTCAAGCGACTTCCCGCCGCCGTGGGCGCCCACGAAGGAATGGGACCGGGAGTGGTCGAACGACCGCCGCTGGTCGTAAGGAAGAAGAAAGGAATCGTCATCATGTTCAAGGAAAAGTTTGATCTCGCCGGCAAGGTTGCGCTTGTGACCGGCTCGACGCGCGGCATCGGCAAGGCCATCGGCGATGCGTTAGAGGAATACGGCGCGAAGGTGATCCGCCACAATACGAAGGTCTGCGACCTTGCAGACCCGGCGGCGATCGATGCGTTCTTCGACCGTCTTGCGGCAGAAGGCTCGCTGCCGGACATCCTCGTCGCGAACGCCTCGATCCAGGCGAAGATCCCGTGGACGGAGTTCCCGCTCGACGAGGCGCAGAGGGAGATGCAGGTCAACTTCTTCGCGACGCTGCGGATGTTCCAGCGGTGCTATCCGAAGATGAAGGCGCAGAAGTGGGGGCGGCTCATTGTGGTCGGCTCGGTGAACGAGCGGCGTCCGCATCCCGACATGTGCGTCTACGCGGCGACGAAGAGCGCGCAGGAGAATCTCGTGCGCGGCATCGGCCGTCAGGTCGCGGCGGAAGGCATCACGGTCAACAATCTCTGCCCCGGCGTGTTCTGCACAGACCGGAACCGCGATTGCCTCGCCGATCCCGCCTATGGCCCGAAGGTGGCGGCGGCGATCCCGATGCACGACTATGCCATGCCGGAGGACGCTGCCGGGGCCGCGCTGCTTCTGGCGTCCGATGCGGGCCGCTACATCACCGGCGCGACGCTGATGGTGGACGGCGGACTCTCGATTCCGGGCTGACGTTTCCAATAAAGCTTCAGAACAGGCGACATCGAACGCTTGTCCGCGCGGCGGTCTTTTGGTATACTATGCGCGATTTTACGGTGGGGTGTTCTCATCTTGCGAGCAAGCAGACGGGGGCGCGTCCGAATCGGGCGCGCCCCGAACTAAGGAGACCGGTGATGCAGACAGTACGTGCCTGTTGTCGTTCGTTCGCCGCCATTGGCGCGGCTCTTCTCTCATTTTCACTTCATGCGGCGCCGGGCGGGAACTGGAATACCATCGAACATACCGCCTATCCGACGCCGCAGAACGTGATGGCGGCGCTGGACGGCTCGAAGGTCAAGCTGGCGTGGGACGGCGTCGCGTGGCCCGCCGACGGTTGGGCGACGGAGATTGAGGGCAAGACGGTGCCGACCGACTTCACCTACGGCGTCGAGTGCCGCGTGAAGGACACCGGTACGGACAAGTGGAGCGACTGGTGGACGCGCACGTCGCGCGGACGGCTGGACGACAACGGGGCTTTTGTCAGCCGCTGGGAAATCGAGGACGAGGTGGAGTCCGGCAAGACCTACCAGTACCGCATCCGCTGCTACAGTTATATCCAGCCGGAGAACCCGCACCTGCTTACGAATCCGACGCAGGACGGCTACTTCAGCGACTATTCCGACGTCGTGACGGCATACAAGACGCTCGACAAGCTTGAGCTCACGCTGGTCGAGCATCCCGATCCGTCTCCGCTTCGTGGTGCCGCGTCGTTTGTCGAAGTCGAGTACAAATACGACTCTTCGCGCGCGGCGGAAGGCGAGGAGCCGTTGTACTTCACCTTCACGGCCCTCGAAATCCCGTATCCGGCGCCAGGCACGGTGCCCGAGGCCCCGGCGGCCGGGAGCAAGCCCTACGCGCGGCGCGACGGTACGCCGCTCGCGGTGACGAATCTGTGGGTGTGTCCGCCGAACATTGCGGAAAAGGTCGATCCGACGAACTTCACCCTCGCGGCTTCCAGCGACATCGAGGAGGGCGATTCGAGATCGATGACATGGTATGCGAACAACGACCTCAAGAACTACTACCACACGAATGTGACGATCTGGGTGCAGGGCTGGGCGCAGCCCGAGACGGCGGGCGGCAAGCCGCGCCTTGTCGTGGACGAGGCGATTGGGGACGTCACCATTGACACGCGGTGCCTTACGGCCGGGCCGAACCCCGAACAGGATGGCGTTCTCCTGACGTGGCCGAGCGATCCGCGCGTGGCCAAGTACGAGATCTGGCGCCTCGTCGATGTCGGCGACGACTACCTGCTGGGCACCGTCACCGGAACGTCCTACACGGACACGGCCGTCTCGGCGGGCATGGCCTATCACTACGAGGTCAAGGCGTTCGATTCGGTCGGGAAAGAGATTGATTCGGCTTATGCGTCCGGCTACAGCCGGCTGGACGCCTTTTCGACACGCGACCAGTCCCTTTACTTCGTGCAGCCGCAGACGCCGTGGAACGGCAAGGTGGATATCGTCGTCCGCTACTACTCGGCGCGTGTCGAGAGGAATGACGGCATACCGCACTTCAAGCTGATCGCCGAGAATTTCGAGAGCGGCGAGTCCCTGACCGTGAAGACGCTGACACGCGCGGACGGTGAAGTGATCAACCCGGACGACTTCACGCTGGAGGATGAGCAGAATCTGGAACAGCGGCTTGTGTGGGACGCGGGCGCGGATCTCGGCGAGACGCTGGTCGAGCGCCTTCGCCTGACGGTGGACTGCGTGCGCGTCGAGCCCTATTATGAGGGAGATCCCGTCACGGCGTGGACGGGTTCGCCGGCCAAGTACAAGGAGAATGTCCGCCTCGACACGCGCAATCCCCGGATTCGGAAACTGGGGCAGGGGACGCATGCCTGGGTCGATCTCGACTGGTTCCCCGGTGCGACGAAGGCCGATCTCTACTGCAACGGCACGCTGATCCATACGACGACCGATGAGTACACGCGGAAGAAGACGCTCGACAACGCCGAGCTGAACATCTGGGGCACGAACGAGCTGAAGGTCGTCACCGACACGGGCGTGACGTGGACGGGGGGGATCGCCTATCCTTCGTTCGGCTTCACCGTGTCCGAAGGAAACGAAGACGGCATCACGCTCACGTGGAACACGGTCGATGACGAGGCTGTGGGCGGCTACCAGGTGCGGCGGCGCGTGAAGGGCTCGACGGACGACTTCGAGACGGTCGCGACCGTGGGGCCGGACGTGACGACGTACACGGATAAGACGGCGGACGAGGCGGGCGCCTACGAGTACACGGTCGTGCCGCGCCGTACATGGGATGCCGACATCGGTCCCGTTCCGGCGGCGAAGCGCGGCTATCGCTCGCTGGACAAGGTTGCGATCACCCAGGCGCGGCAGCTCTATCCGTGGACGACGCAGGTCGCGCTCGACATCTCCTACGTGAGCGGACGCGAGGAGGCGACGGACGGCGCGGTGACGTACAGGCTGGAAGCCGAACTTGCGGACGGTACGTCGATTCCGTTGAGGTTCGAGGATAAGACTCTGCGGCTCGAAACGGTGGACGGGTTCTCCCTCGATCCGGCGGACATTCTGTTCGGTTCGCCGTCGCTCCCCTCCGGCAAAACGACGCGCCTCTGGTGGAATGCCCCGAAGGATCTCGGCCAGGTCCAGGTGTCCGATTCGGTCGTCGAGGGCATTGTCCTGCGGATTGTGCCGACGCTCGCGGACGATGCGCCGGCCGGGGCGGTCGCCGCGCCCGCGCCGGCCGTGAAGGACGGTTTGACGGTGGATCTGCGCACGGTGCGCCCCGTCACGGTCGGCGAGAAGATTCCGGTCGTCTGGGAGTGGATGCGCACGGACCCGCGCGACGAGACGCGGGACTACACCGTCATTCTCGCCTATCCGCAGGGCGCCCGTGAATGCGTGGCCCTGATGCCAGAGGAACGGACGGGCGAGGGCGAGGTCGAAGTCACTGAAAACATGTGGACGTGTTTCAACCTCGTCAAGCGCGAACTGAACGACGGCGCGGACGACGCGCAGAAAATCGAGCTGACGAGCGAAGTCCTCTTCCAGCTGCCGGTCGAGCCGGTCGCGAACGTACAGGCGACGCGGGGGAATGCGGACGCGCTGACGGTGACATGGGACCCGGTGCCGTACGCGAGCCGCTATCAGCTGGACATCGCCACGTGCAACGCACAGGGCGCGACGGGGGTGACGCGCACGCAGTACGTCTTCGACGGTACGCGGTATGTCGATACGCGGGTGCCCGAGGTCGGTCTCGTGAGTTACGTGGTGCGAGCCTGCTATCCGAACCGGGCGACGGGCGAGCCGTCCGCGCCGGTCGTCGGCTGGCGGACGCTCGACAAGGCGGAGCTGACGAACGTCTCGACGCGTCGGCCGTGGGACGGCACGGTGGACATCGACCTGACCTACCAGACGGCGCGCGACCAGTATGGAAAGGTGGTGGACGGGGCGGCCGCCCTGCCGGGCAAGACCGTGACGGTCGCGGTGACGACGGCACAGGGCGAGGAGGTCGCCGTCCAGTCGCTCGTCCGCGAGACGCTTGACGGCGACATCATCCGCCGCGAGAAGGTGACGAACGGCGCGTTCACGCTCGGCGCGAACGACCGCATCATCTGGGATGCGCCGGCGGACGCGCCGGTGGGGATGTACGAGCCGGGCGCGACTCTGAAGGTCACGATCAAGGGCGACGAATACAGCAATGAGATGAGGTTCGAGAAGTCCTTCGACCTCGACACGCGCACCGGGGTCATCGACTTGCCGTTTGGTGCAGAGGACATCCGGCTTCCGTGGTCCACGCGCTGGGCGAAGCCGGAGGTGAAAGAGGGGTACCTCGGCTCTGTTCTCGAGAATGCCGCCTGGTGGAAGCAGACGGCGGTGCTGACGGACATCACGGACAGCGCGAATCCCGTGGAGATCCTGAGAACCGAGGCCAAGCTCGGCGAGGGCGGCACGGTCACGTCGTGGACGCCGAAGAGCTGGGGTGAGAACAAGCTCACGCTGACGCTCGCGCCGGCCTCCGGCGGCGACGAGCCGATGCCGTACTCGGCCGTCTTCAAGATGCCCGACTTCGGCTTCACGGCGACGACGAACGATGCGGATGGCGTGACGCTCAAGTGGAATGCGCTCGCCGGTGCGGCGTCCTACGAGATCCGCCGCCGCAAGGTCGGGACGTCCGATGCTTTCGAGGAGATTACGAACGTGGTTGACGTGACGACGTGGACGGACGACTCCGTTGAGACGGTCGTCGGCGACTTCGAGTATCAGGTCGTGCCGCGGACGGCGGGTGGCAGCGCGGGCCCCGACCTCGCGCCCGTGTCCGGCACGCGCGGTGCGCCGCAGACGGTGCTGAACGTAGTCGCCACGCAGGGCGACACGAACGCCGTGACGGTGACGTGGGACGCCGTGCCGCACGCCTCCGCCTACGAGGTGAAGGTGGAGCGCTGGGACGTCGCGATCAACAGGACGACGCGCACCGTGGAGACGAACGAGGCGTGCTTCGTCGATGCGGAACTGCCGCAACCCGGCCTCGGACGCTACACGGTGACGGCGGTCTATCCGAACGGCATGAAGGGCGCGGCGGCCGAGGCGGCCGTCGGCTATGCGGTGCTGGACGTGCTGGAGATTCGGGGCGTGAAGCCGCGCTTCCCGTGGAATGGCCTGATGGACATCGATGTCGTTTATCGCTCGGTGCGTGGTCTGCGCGATTTGCTGGGAGAAGGTACGCCGCGCTTTACGTTGGCGGCCGACTGCGGCGGCGAGACCCTGTCCATGCAGACGCTTTACGTGGCGGATGGCACGACGCCTCTCGGCGCCAGCGGCTTCAATCTGGCGGACGACGGCTCGACGCAGCGTCTCGTGTGGGACGCGCGGGCCGACCTCGGCGAGACGAACCTTCTCGCAAGTGTTCGCTTCACGCTTTCCTGTTCGGGTGTCGAGGCATCGGGCGGCACGTCAGCGACGCCGTTCACGGGTGAGGCGGCTTCGGCGGCCTTGGGAAGTCTTGACACGCGGCGTGTCCCTGAAATCGTCCTCGGACAAGACACGTCTGTCTACATTGACCTGGACTGGTTCGCCGGGGCGACGAAAGCCGACCTCTCCGTCAACGGCACGAAGGTGCTGACGAAGACCGACGGCGGCACGACGTGGAAGAGCGCCGCTTCCGGCCCGGCGGCTGCTGTCGAAGCGGCAACGGCAAATGCGGACTCCGGCATCAGGAACGAGGATTCAGACGTGCCCGACGTTCAGGCCAAGACCCTCGGCATTGCCGATGAAGCCCTTGCTGTCGCGTCCGCCCCGAACGCACGTCACGCGAACGGAGCGTTCGATCTCTACCTGTCGCCGGACGGCGACGATGCGGCGGACGGGCTTTCCTCGGAGACGGCGAAGCGGACGCTCGCCGGCGTTGTCGTGGCGGCGAACGCGACGGGGCGGGCGAACCTCGTCGTCGCGGTCTGCGAGGGCGACTACGAGCCGCCCTACGCCGACTTCGGCGCGACCAACGCCATCTCCTTCCGCGCCGTCGGCGACAAGGCGCGCACGCGCGTCGTCGGCGGCACGAATGCCGTCTGCGCCCTCTCGTCCGCGAGCTGCGCGTGGCAGGGCTTCACGTTCACGGGCTTCGCGGGCAAGGGGTATGGCGAACGGAATCCTGCCTATGCGCCCATCTGCCGGTTCGGCGGCATGACGTTCCGCGACTGCGACTTCGAGGGCAATGACTTCGTGGTGGATTATGGCTACGCGGCGTACAACTCGTGCCGGTTCTCCGCATGCACATTTGACGGCAACACCTATCGGATTATCCAAGACAGTCCCAATAACGTGTCGAAAGGAATCCTCTATCGTTCCTGTGCCTTTGACGGCTGCTCGGTGGAAGGTGTGACGCTGAAGGGGGCTGTCCACGGCAACGGGGACTATGATGACGCCCTGGAGAACACGACCTACCACATCCTCATGTGGGACATTGACGCGGAAAACACGCTCTTCCGGCTTCCGGGGTCGATGCACGCGAACAACAGAAGGTACAGATACAGGAACGTCACCCTGATCGCGCCGTCGGCTTGGTGCGTTCCGCCAAAATCGACGAGCTACAGGACGCCGTTCCCGACGGATGCCGCCTACGTGACGAACTGCCTCTACGTGATCGGCGACGCGAAGCCGGGCAGCTCGTCGGCCTACATCCTCGCGGGGACGAACACGGCGGAGGTTCCGAGAAGCGCGAAGGGCGTGTACGTCGCGCTGGACGGGAGCGCAAGTCTCACGGCGGAGGGCGTCGCGGCGGACATGGGCTGTCCTTCCGTGCGCGCCGACGGCGAGCCGGACTATGGCTGGAAGTCGTCGGGACTCGGCGCGGCGAAGACCGCGCTCGCGCAGACGGGCGTATTCCTTTCGGAAGAGCAGCTGAACATCTGGGGCACGAACACGTTGACGCTCGTGACGGATACGGGCACGACATGGACGGGCTTCCTCAAGTATCCCGACTTCGCGTTCTCGGCGACGGCGGACAACGAAGACGGCGTGACGCTGACGTGGAATGCGCTCGACGGCGCGGCATCCTACGAAATTCGCCGCCGCAAGGCGGGCGAGACGGACTATGAAATTGTCACGAACGTGACGGACGCGGTCTCGTGGACGGACGACTCGGTTGACACGGTCGTCGGCGACTTCGAGTACGTGGTCGTGCCGATTTCGAAGACCGGCACGACGCTGCCCGCCAAGGCTCCTGCGCGCGGCACGCGCGGCGCGCCGCAGACGGTGCAGAATGTGGTCGCCTCGCAGGGCGACACGAACGCCGTGACGGTGACGTGGGACGCCGTGCCGCACGCCTCCGCCTACGAGGTGAAGGTGGAGCGCTGGGATGTCGCGATCAACAGGACGACGCGCACCGTGGAGACGAATGAGGCGTGCTTCGTCGATACGGAACTGCCGCAGCCGGGGCTCGGACGCTACACGGTGACGGCGGTCTATCCGAACGGCATGAAGGGCGCGCCGTCCGAGGCGGTGGTCGGCTATGCGGTGCTGGACACGATGAAGATTCAGGGCGTCTCGACGCGCTGGCCGTGGAACGGCAAGGTCGATCTCGACGTGGAGTACAAGACGGTGCGGACGCGCTTCAACGAACTCTTCGGGCTCCCGAACCTGCCGTATCCGACGAACGTCACGCTCGCCGCGCAGACGGCGGAGGGGGCGTCCATCACCGTGGCGACGCTCGACAGAGAGCCGGCAGTGGACCGGAACTACACGGTCAACCGCAAGGCGGTGGAGAACGGCACGGCGATCTTCTCGGGTTCGGGTTGGTTGCGGCTCGTGTGGGACGCCGATACAGACACGCAGAACAGCCTCCTCGCGCCGGGCACGACGCTGACGCTCACGGTCGCCGACGACTACAGTGCGTTGACGGACAGCTGCACCGTCGACATCGACACGACGAAGCCGCTGGCGATTCCGCTCCCGGAGGAGTCCGAGGAAAATGACCGGGCGATTGCGTTCCCGTGGGCGGCACGCTGGGCGGACGAGGCCGATCCATCCCTCAATATGCAGGACGGTACGGATCTGGAAATCGTCACGGTCACGCGGTATGGCACGGTGACGAACGTGGTCAAAACGCAGACGCAGCTGTCCGACGAGGGCGGCGTGTACACGTGGCGTCCGGGGAACTACTACGGCGTCCTCATCGTGGAGGCCACGTTCACGAATCGCGCGACGGCGGCATCTTCGACCTACCGGAGCAAGTTCCTCCGCTCGGTGGCGACGCCTGTCACGGTGGAACGCGTACCGGGGCAGAACGCCCTCGACATCAAGTGGACGTTCTCGGCCGACTGCACCTACTACCAGATCATCCGCCGCGAGGTCTACGCCGACGGGACGCGCAGCCCCTGGCAGAACATGGCGCCGCTCTCGGGCCCCTGGTACCGCGACATCGGCGTGGTGGGCGGAAGGACCTACGAGTACGCCGCGTGCCCAATGTATTCCGACCCGGACACGCATAACTACATCACGGCCGAGCCGGTCGTCTGGACGGCTGGCAGCGTGGGCATCAACGCCGTCTTCGATGCGATGGGGCCGTGGCTTGAGAACGGCCAGACGGTGGTCACGCAGTTCGTGGACACGGTTTATGCACCGCTGCCGACGGCGACGCGCGCGGGCTACAGGCTCGTCGGCTGGACGCTCGGCGTGACGAACGGTGCGCCGGAGGCGGTTGCGGATTCGAACCTGCTCGTCCGCGCCAACCATACGCTTTACGCGCGCTGGGAGACGGACTGGAACGGCGAGGCGGCGTTCGCGTATGAGCCGATCGACGCGACGACGGCGCGGATCACGGGGCTGAAGGACGCGGCGCCAGACAACGGCTGCTTTGTCCTGCCGGACCGCATCGACGGCTACCTCGTCACGGAGATCGGTGCGCGTGCGTTCTACAATGCGACCGCAGACCTTGGCACCGTCACGTTGCCGGTTTTCTGCACGAACGTGGCGGACTACGCCTTCTGCGGCGCGACGAAGCTGACGGGGCTCGCGTTTGTGTCGCCGCGTAACGCGGCCAATCCGTCCGAACCGGCCACGCTGTCGCTTGGCGCATTCGCGTTCGCGACCACCGGCCTGACGGATGTGACGGTTCCGGCGTCCGTCGGCCATCTGGGTTCGGGCGCGTTCGGCAACTGTGCGCAGCTGGCGGACGTGACGGTGCTGGGGACGCCGACGACGGGCGGCCGCGACGTCTTCCGCCGGGCGGCCTCCGCGACGGCAGAGAAGAAGCTGACGCTGCGGGCCGACGCGGCGTGGATCGCGGCGAACGGCTTTGGCGCGCAGGGCAACATCGTGCCGGCGGCGGTTGCGCCGTCCGTCCGGTCCGTGCGCGTGACGGGGCTGTCGGGCGCGGCGAAGGCGTGGACGCTGACGCTCGCGGTGACGCTGGCGGACGGCGACTGGGATGCGTTCGACGCAGGCACCGTGCGCGTCGATTTCGCCGAGACGCTGGGCGCGACGCCGACGCGGCTCGTGCCGACGAAGGCGGAGAAGCCGTCCGAAGGCGTCGTGACGGTCACGGTCGAACTGTCAGCCGAGAGCCCGTCCGGCTTCTTCCGGGTTGTGGTTGGTGAATGACTAAAACAGATAGAGGAACTCCGATGATTAAGGCTCACGCTACCGCTCCGCAGGCTTGTGCTGGCTTCGCAGAGACAAGCCCCCGGACAATCGCCATTCAAGCCGTTTGCGATGAATTGACTTGCTTGGGAAAGTCTATTCGGCGGAGCGGTAGCGAGAGCCCTACGGATCGGAGTTTATCGATGAACAGATGAACTAAATGAGAAAGGACAAGCGAAAATGAAGATGAACACGTTTGGTTTTGCGGTGATGGGGCTGGCGGCCGCCTGTGCGGCGGCGGCGCAGGCGGACGGGTGGCGGTTCTCGGCGGGGCCGGCCTGGCGCTCGCGCGTGGAGGTCAAGACATCCGGCTCGGCGTCCGCGCCGGCGGACATCGCGACGGGAAGCCGCACGACGGCCTACGACTACGACATGGACGACCGCAGGGAGGTGCCGGATCCGTCCTCGACCGATCCGGCTGACACGCTCTGGTCGGTCGGCGCGACGCGGACGGAGACGATCCGCTCGCCGGGCGCGAACCGCGTGGCGTTTGCGGATTCGGACGATCCGTCCGCGCTGGGCCTCAACCTCTCGGCGGGGTATGACGTCTATTCCGGCGACTGGTTCTCGGTCGGCCTCGGTCTGCGGTTCGCCGCGTACTTCGACATGAAGGCCGCGTCGTCGCGGTTCCTTGACACGGGTTCGACGCGGACGGTCGTCACGGCCGGCCGCTCGACGCTGGAGACCCCCTGGCCACCGACGCCGCCGACCGCAGCGGACATTCCGGCGCCCGGCCGTCGCGACGGGCTGTTCACGCCAGGACACGTCGATTCGGACAAGACTGTCTACGGCGCGGGGTCGCGCCTCGTCACGGCGCGCTACCGGGCCGACCTCTACCAGCTCGCGTTCGGGCCGAACGTGACGTGGCACGCCCTCTCGTGGCTCGACGCCTACGCGGGCGTGGAGGCGATCCTCAATCTCGCGGCGGTCGATTTCGACGCGAACAGGTCCTCGACGACGCGGACGGACTGCCTCTTGGGCTTCGGCGGCCATGTCGGGCTGGAGGCGCGCCTGACGGAACATCTGGGCCTCTACGGACAGGTCGGCTACGAGTGGGTGGACAGGAGCGACGTCTCGACCGGCGGCATCGACGCGGACGCCGACTTCTCCTCGCTGGTCGTCTCGGCCGGCGTCTGCTTCCGCTTCTGACCGGGCACAGGCCTGCAACTGGAAAAAGAGAAAGGCTTTTGACATGGAACTCTCGATCCTCATCAACAAGTTCGACATCAATGGGCGGCTCGTCGCGCTGCAGCCGTTCGGGAACGGCAACATCAACGACACGTTCCTCGCGATCTACCGCAACACGTTCACCGAGACGCAGGTCATCCTGCAGCGCGTGAACCGCAACGTCTTCCCGAAGCCGGAGGTGATCATGGCGAACATGCACACGGTCACCAAGCACTGCCACGAGAAGCTGGAGGACGATGCGGAGAAGGGGAACGACGACCGCGTCTGGCAGATGCCGCGCATCGTTCGGACGAAGGACGCGAAGGACTTCGTGACCGACGAGCAGGGCGAGGTCTGGCGCGTCATCACGCGCATCATGTCCGCCCACGCCTTCGACGTCGCGCAGGGCCCCGAGCACGCGATGGAGTGCGGCGCCGCGCTCGGCCACTTCCACTATCTCATCTCCGACATGGATCCGAAGGGCATCGCCGACCCGCTGCCCGGCTTCCACATCACGTCGGGCTACCTGAAGGCGTATGACAGGACGCTGGAGACCGCGAGCGCGCAGGAGCTGCTGAAGAGCTCGATGGAGGCGAAGCGCCTCGCGAAGTTCGTCGAGGAGCGCCGCGACCTTGCGCTCTGCCTGGAGCGGGCGCAGGAGAGGGGCGAGCTCAAGAAGCGCATGTTCCACGGCGACCCGAAGGTCAACAACATCATGATCGACGACGTGACCGGAAAGGGCACGGCGATGATCGACCTTGACACGGTGAGCCCCGGCCTCATCCACATGGACTTCGGCGACGCGCTGCGCTCGATCTGCAACCCGGCGGGCGAGGAGGAGACGAACCTCGCGAAGGTCGTCTTCGACGAGGACCTCTGCACGGCGTTCTGCAAGGGCTACATGCGCGAGGCGGGCGCGTTCCTGACGGACGCCGACCGCGCGTACCTCTACGACTCGATCCGGCTGCTGCCGTTCGAGCTGGGGCTGCGCTTCTTCCAGGACTACCTGAACGGAAACGTCTACTTCAAGACGAAGACGCCGGAGCAGAACCTGAACCGCGCGCGCGTCCAGTTCCGCCTCTGCGAGTCGGTCGAGGCGCGTGAACGCTCGATCCGTTCCGTCCTGGACCGGCTGTGACGTCAGGGAGTCTTCTCGGCGGCCCCTTTTTGGCGAAGCGCGGCCTCACGACGCATAATCGGCGTTATGTAAACTAGGATTATTTTCGTCCGAAGACGTACCAGTTGAGCACCTTCGCGCCTTTCAGCTTCTCCATCGCGGCGTAGATCCGCGCGAGGCGCGTGTCCTTTTCGGCGAAAATGAAGCACGTGTCCGTCTTCGGATGTTGCGCGGCCTCCGCGAACGGGATCTCGCGCGGCGTCAGCTTCGGATCGTTGCCCTCGACCGTCCAATCCTCCTCAACGAAGATGAGCGAGTCATCCGCCGAACCGACAGTCAGCTCAAACGGCTGCGTCAGGCGCTGCTGCCGGTCGCGCCAGGCGGCTTTCGGCAGAAACGCCCGGAAGAACAGCTGCCCGTCTGCGCGCCCGTTGAGCTTGACCCTCGGCGAATCGACGACCGCCAACGCCTGGGCGACCTGCTCGGCCTCGGCAACGGTCAGCGACGGATCGAATGCCGCCCGCACCTCGACTTCGCCCGCCTTGGCGGCCGCCTTGATCTGCGGCAGGATTCGCGCGGCCGAACCAGGCGTGAACGTGACGTCCAGGTGCGCGGGCTTCGTCTGTTCGTCCCACGAGAGGACAAAGGTCAGGCGGGTGCCCCTCTCAAGTGTCTTGCGCGCCGTGTGCGCGCCATAGACGTCGCCCTGATGGTAGATGCCGTTGAAGACGAGCGGGGCCTGCGCCAGCGAATAGAGCGCGCAGAAGGCGAGCGGCATCTCTTCGTCCGCGACAACAGCGCCCTTCCCGTTCCGCGTCCCGCCCGTGTAGACGAACGCGGCGGACGAAAGCCCTTCGGGCCATGTCGTCTCGATGAACCCGGACATTTTCGGCTGCAGATCGACCGTGCAGCCGACGGGCCAGAGAACGCAGCCCGCAACGGAGGTCGCCCGCCCCCTCGGCAGCCCGGCCTTTTCCAGCCGCGCGCAGAGATCTCCAACCGGTTCGTCCAGCAGAAACATCGTCTCGTAGTCCCGGTCGGTATCCTTGCCGGCGAACAGGAACTCAATCGGAGTCCCCTTCTCCACGCCCGTTGCGGTCGCGGAGAACGAAAGCGATGCGGCTAGCAGTATCGAAATCATGATTGGACGCGATTATACCAAAGGCTCCGCTCGCCCGTCAAACCGATCCCCCGTGCGACAGCGCGGCCGCGACCTTCCTGAACGCCGCGACGTCCGCCCGGATGTGGGCGAGCGTGTACGTCGGATGCGTCCAGAACGAGATCGTCGCATCGGCCATCGCGTGGGCCGTCGGGCAGCTGAACTTCGTGTAGTCGATCCTGCGGTGGCTCGGGTCCCGAAACGGATAGTCCGCCGTGCCGAAGCCCTTCTGCTGGGCGAACGCCTCCTCACGGTACATCTCCGGCCACAGCACCGAGTGCGCGCACGCTCCCTCGGTCTGGACGGCCGCGATGAACGACTTCATCGTGCAGGTCAGCTTCGAGGTGTCGAGGACGAACGGGACGAGCCAGAACGCATTCTGGCGCTCCTCCGTGTCGACCGGCGCGTACTTCACGAGCGGATGGCCCGCAAGCCCCTTCAGGAGTTCCTTGCCGAGCCTCCTGCGCTGCGGCAGGTTCCACGTGTCGAGGCGCTCAAGCTCGCCGAGGCCGATCGCGCTCTGGATCTCCGTCATGCGGAAGTTGTAGCCGACGCGGCGGTGGACGTAGAGCGGACGCCCCGCCGTCTGCAGGAGGTTGAGCTTCGACTTGATGTCGTAGCCGTGGTCACGCACGGAGCGGACCTCCCACGCGAGGGCGTCGTCGTTGCAGACGACCATGCCGCCCTCGCCGCCCGTCGTGAAGTGCTTGGACTGGCAGAACGAGAAGCATCCGACCGTGCCGACCGTGCCCGCCTTTCGCCCCTTGTAGACGCCTCCGATGCATTGCGCGCAGTCCTCGACCACGAAGAGTCTGTGCCGCTTCGCGATCTTCAGGATCGGATCCATGTCCGCCACCATGCCGTAGAGGTGAACGACGACGATCGCCTTCGTGCGCGAGGTGATCGCGGCCTCGACCTTCTTCGGGTCGAGCAGGTGATCCGTGCCGACATCGACGAAGACGGGCAGTGCCCCGGCCTGCAGCGCGCAGAAGGACGACGCGATGAACGAGTACGACGTGCAGATGACCTCGTCGCCCGAGCCGACGCCGAGCGCGGTGAGCGCGACGTGCAGCGCGGCCGTACCGCTGGAGACCGAAACCGCGTTCCGGACGCCGAGCCATTTCGCCCATTCCGCCTCGAACTTCATGCCGACCGGACCCGTCCAGTAGTTGACCTTCCCCGAATGGAGGATGTCGAGGACGCGCCTGTCCGTCTTTGGATTGAACTGAGGCCAGGCGGGGAAACCCCTCGTCCAGACCTTCTTGCCGCCGTTGATCGCGAGCGCCGCCGCCGCGTCCGCGCCGTTCCGCCTACTGGAGCCCGTCGCCATGGCCGCCTCCCGTGCTTCCGCCGGCAAGGCCGGCTGAACGTCCGCACCAGTCGTCGATGGCGTCCGCAAGGGCCTCGGCGATCCGCTGGCGACGTTCGCGGTTCCAGCAGTCGAGCTCGCCTTCGGGCGTCGTGAGGAAATCCGTCTCGACAAGGCAGGACGGAATCTCCGGGTTGCGCGTGACGGCGAAGTTCGCGCGCTGGACGCCGTTGTTCGCGAGCGTCTCGCCGAATGTCGCGGCCAGCCGCGCGTTGATTGCCTGTGCCAGCGTCTCGCCGATCGCGTTCCACGCATAGACCGCGTGGTAGCGAATCCGGCGCGGATCGCGATCAGGCGGCGGCGCGTTGTGATGGAGGGAGACGAAAGCGTCCGACCCCTGCGCATGCGCGACCTTCGGACGGTCGTAGAGCGGAAGCGTCACGTCGGCGTCGCGCGTCATCACGACACGGTAGCCTCGCCTGGACAGCGCGTCCCGGACGTTTTTCGCGAGCGCCAGGTTCAAGTCGGACTCGCGGAGGTTGTGCGGACTCATCGCACCCGTCTCGACGCCGCCATGCCCTGCGTCAAGCACGACCGTGACCTCCGGCGGCGCCTTTCCCAGGGGGCGTGGCTTCGGCTCGTCACCGGCATAGGGAAGCTTTGCGTAGGTCTTCGGAGCCTTCGCCGGTGCGGATGGCCGCGAAGACGGAGCGGACGCCACGGGGCGGCGCGCCACGAAAAACGTGCGCTTCACCCCCGCGACCTCAACCGTGTTCGAGCCCTCGTCCACCGTCATCATCGTCACCCAGCCGCCCAGCGGATGAACGGGGACGTCGCGGCCCTGCACGACGACGTTGGTCGTACCGGGGGCGACCGCGCCGGACACATAGCACCGTTCGACGAACGGCAGCCGCTGCCCCTCCTTCGGGAAGGCGATCACGGCGGCAAGCAGAATCGTCAGGATCATGCGCGCAAGCGGATTCCGCAGCTACTGTCCGAGCGCCAGCCGCTGGGCGAGGCGTTCGGGCAGCCCCGCCGCACGGATCTTCGCCTGCGCGGCGGCGATGTCGTAGTCGAGCCGGCGGAACCGCACCGTGCGGTCTTTCGGCGAGTAGAGAACATACGCCGCGCGCGGGTCGCCGTCGCGCGGCTGGCCGACCGAGCCGACGTTGATGAAGTACTTGCGCCCGATCGGCAGCCTGAAGTCCTGCGCGTCGATGCGGTAGACCCCGCCGATCTGCTTCTCGTAGATCATCGGACAGTGCGTGTGCCCGTGGAAGCAGAGCGGCGTGACCTGGTGGAAGAAGTTCGACTCGGCCTGCAGGTGGTCGAAGACGTAGCCGAAGCCCTCCGGGTGATCCATCGTCGCGTGGACGAGCGTGATGCCCATCTTCGTCGCCACGAACGGCAGGTCGTGGAGGAACGCCAGCTCCTCTGCGGACAGCTGCTTCTTCGTCCAGTCGATGACGGCGGCGGCGTGCGGGTTGAAGTCGTCGAGGTCGAGATGATCCGTCGAGACGTAGTAGTCGTGGTTGCCCATCACGATCGGGCAGCCGAGCCCGCGCACGAGCTCCAGACACTCGTGCGGACGCGCGTTGTAGCCGACGACGTCGCCCGTGCAGAGGTAGTCCGTCACGCCCTGCCGACGACAGTCGTCCAGCACGACCTCGAGCGCGTCGAGGTTCGCGTGGATGTCCCCCAGGATGGCGAAGAGCTTGTCCATTTACTTCAGCAGCGCAGCGGCGAGCTGCAGGTCCTCCGGCGTCGTGATCTTGACGTTGGGCCGGTACGAGGTGAGGATCTTCGGCGCGACGCCGTTCAGCTCCAGCGCCTGGCAGTCGTCCGTCACGTCCTTCTTGCCGAGCGCCCGGTAGGCCGCGCGGAACTCCTTCACCTGGAAGGCCTGCGGCGTCTGCACCGTCCACAGCTTCTCGCGCGGCACGGTCTCGCTGACGGTCACGCCCTTCTCGCAGCGCTTGACCGTGTCCGTCATCGGCCGCCCGACGGCGACCGCCGGCGACCGCTTCGCGGCCTTGACGACCTCGGAGACGAGATCGCTCTTCACGAGCGGACGCGCCCCGTCGTGGACGACGACGATCCGCGTGTCGGCGTCACAGGCGGCGAAGCCCGCCGCGACCGACTCGGCCCGCGTCTTCCCGCCCGGCACGATCCTGTCGAGCTTGGAGATCCCGAACATCCGCGCGACCGCCTTCGCCGCGAGCTGCTGCTCCTTGCGGACGACGAGGACGATGCGGTCGACGTCGGGACAGCGCTCGAACGCCAGGAGCGCCCACGCCACCACCGGCTTGTCCACCAGCGACAGGAACGCCTTGTCGACGTCCTTGCCCATGCGCTCCGACTTGCCTGCCGCCACAATGATTGCCGTCGTCATCATACGAGTCCCTTTCCACAGCATTTCTTGTATTTCTTGCCCGAGCCGCAGGGGCACGGGTCGTTCCGCCCGACAGCCGCCGTGTGCGGCTGCGCCGAAATCGCCGGCGCGAGCGCGCGGCTGGAGATGGGCCGGACGCCCGCCGCCGCGCGGTTCTGGTTCATCATCGACGCGAACACGTCGCCGATCGTCTTCGCGGAGGCGGCAGAGGCCGAACCCTCCGCACTTCTTCCCTCATCGCTCATCCCTCGTCCCTCATCCCTCTCTTCGCCGTCGAACGCCTCCTGGTTCGTGCGCGCACGGGCCATCAGGTTGAACGCGGCCTGGAGGCGCGCCGCCGTCGCGCTGCGGAACTCGGAGCTGACGACCTTCGACTTGATCGTGGTCATCAGCGTCTCGAACATCTCGAACGCCTCCTTCTTGTACTCGATGAGCGGGTCGCGCTGGCCGTAGGCGCGGAGGTTCACGCCCGTGCGGAGGTCGTCCATCGCGCGCAGGTACTCCTGCCACTCGCGGTCGATGACCTGCAGGAAGACGCCGCGCTCCATGAGCGGCAGGACCTCCGGGTCCTCGCCCGCGCACTTCGACTCGTAGGCCGCCTCGACGCGCTTCATGACGAGCGCGCCGGCCTCGGCGGGCTGGCCCATGAGCGGCTGGAGCTCCTCCTCAGTCACCGTGATCGGGAACGTCACGCCGAGCCAGTTCATGAAATCGACGAGCGAGCCGTCCTTCGGGTCGGTGAGGAAGCGCTCGGCCTGCGTCAGCACGAGGTCGTTCATGACGTCGAGGATGAGGTCGTGCACCGCCTTCGGGTCGCCGTTCAGCACGCGCCCGCGCAGCTCGTAGACGACCGAGCGCTGCTTGTTCATCACGTCGTCGTACTCAAGCGTGCGCTTGCGGACGGCGAAGTGCTGCTGCTCGACGCGCCGCTGCGCCGTCTCGACGGAGCGGTTGAGCCACTTGTGCTCCATCACCTCGCCCTCCTGGAGGCCGAGGCGCTGCATGATGCCCGACAGCCGCTGCGACCCGAACAGGCGCATGAGCTTGTCCTCGAGCGAGATGAAGAACTGCGAGCTGCCGGGGTCGCCCTGGCGCGAGCAGCGTCCGCGCAGCTGGCGGTCGATGCGCCGCGACTCGTGCCGCTCGGACCCGATCACGTGCAGGCCGCCGACTTCCGCGACGCCCGGCCCGAGCTTGATGTCGGTGCCGCGGCCCGCCATGTTCGTCGCGATCGTGACCGCGCCCTTCTGGCCCGCGAGCGCGACGATCTCGGCTTCGCGCGCGTGGTTCTTCGCGTTCAGCACCTCGTGCGGGATGCGCGCGATCCTGAGCATGCGCGAGATGACCTCCGACGTCGCGACCTCGACCGTGCCGAGCAGCACCGGCTGGCCCTCCGCGTGCCGCCGCTCGACGTCCGCGATGATCGCCTTGAACTTCTCGCGCTCCGTGCGGTAGATCTGGTCGTTGCCGTCGATGCGGTTCACCGGCCGGTTCGTCGGGATCGAGACGACGTCGAGCTTGTAGATGTCCTTGAACTCGCGCGCCTCCGTCTCGGCCGTGCCGGTCATGCCGGAGAGCTTTTTGTAGAGGCGGAAGTAGTTCTGGATCGTGATCGTCGCGAGCGTCTGCGACTCCTTCTCGATCTCGACGCCCTCCTTCGCCTCGACGGCCTGGTGGAGGCCGTCCGACCACCGGCGGCCCGGCAGCACGCGGCCCGTGAACTCGTCGACGATGTAGACGTGGTTGTCCTGCACGACGTACTCGACGTCCTTCTCGTAAAGGCAGTAGGCCCGCAGGAGCTGGTCGACGACGTGCACGCGGTCGGACTTCTCGGCGAACGCCGCCTGCGCGTCGCGCCGCCGCTCGATGCGCTCGGCGTCGGACAGCGACCTGTCGCCGTCGATCGCGGACATCTGCGCGGCGAGGTCGGGGAGGACGAACATCTGCGGATCCTGCGGGCAGATCTTCTCGCAGCCCTTGTCGGTGAGCGACACCTCGCGCGTCCGCTCGTCGATCGTGAAGTAGAGCTCGTCCTTCAGCTCGCGCGCGCGGTCGCGGCGCATTTCGGAGAGCATCTGCATCTCGACGTCCTCGTGGTGCTTCCGGAGCTCCGCGTTCTCCAGCATGTGGCGGAACTGCTTGTGGCGCGGCATCGCGTGGTAGACCTGGTAGATCTTCTCCTTGAAGGTGTTGACGTCGCCCGCGTCGATCGCCTTCTTCGCCGCCTGCATGAGGTCGTTGCACATCGCCGTCTGCACGCGGACGATGGACGAGACGAGCGGGTTCAGCTCGACGTAGACGTGCGCCGTCGAGATCGTCGCCGGGCCGGAGATGATGAGCGGCGTGCGCGCCTCGTCGATGAGGATCGAGTCGACCTCGTCGACGATCGCGAAGTTGTGGCCGCTCTGCACGACCTGCGAGGGCTGCTGCGCCATGCCGTTGTCGCGCAGGTAGTCGAAGCCGAACTCCGAGTTCGTGCCGTAGGTGATGTCGCAGGCGTACTGGGCGCGGCGCTCCTCCGGGTCCATCGAGTTCTGGATGCACCCGACCGTGAGGCCGAGGTACCTGTAGAGGTGGCCCATCCACGTCGCGTCGCGCAGCGCGAGGTAGTCGTTCACCGTCACGAGCTGCACGTTCTTCCCGGCAAGCGCGTTCAGGTAGAGCGGCAGCGTCGCGACGAGCGTCTTGCCCTCGCCCGTCTGCATCTCGGCGATCTTGCCCTGGTGCAGGACGATGCCGCCGATGAGCTGCACGTCGAACGGCACCATGTTCCACGTGAGCGTGTGGCCGCAGACCTCCTCGGTCGTCCCCACGAGGTGGCGGCAGGCGTTCTTCACGAGCGCGTACGCCTCGGGCAGGATCTGGTCGAGCGTCTCGCCCTTCGCGAGGCGGTCACGGAACTCCTGCGTCTTCTTCGGAAAGTCCTCGTCGGTGAAGTTCCTCGCTTGGTACTCTTCCTCAATGCGGTTGATCTCGCGGACGATCGGCCACAGTTTCTTCAGCTCCCGCTCGTTCTTCGTTCCAAATAAAAGCTTCAATAGGTTCATATTGCGCGTATTATAGCAAAAACCGCCCCACCCCGCAAAGGCGACGCGGCGGACGGCTTCAGGAGTCGGACTCCCCTTTCATGCCGAGGCCCTGGCCGCGCGCACCGTCGCCCAGGCGGCGTTGATGCGGCCCATGCGCGCGGTCGCCTTGCCGACCAGCTCATCGGGCAGCCCCTGGGCGCGCAGCGCGTCGGGATGGTTCCTCTTCGCGAGCGCGCGGTATTTGCGCCTGAGCTCCTCGTCCGAATCGGACGGCTTCGCGCCGAGGACGGCGTAGGCCTCCTCCAGCCCGTCCCGGGGCGTGGCGCGGCGGCGGCCCGCGCCGAGACGCTGCTGGGCGAAGAAGGCGTACCAGTCCGCACGGATCCCCAGCGCGCGGGGAATCCGCTGGAGGATCGCGCGCTCGGCCTCGCTCACGGCGCCGTCCGCGCACGCGATGTCCCAGAGGATCTCGTAGAAGAGCTCGCGCACCTCGACGGACTCGACGGCGGCGGCGAACTCGTCCGCATACTGGTAGATCGTGTGCGCATCGTCCTTCGCCCTGCGGAAGACGCCGATCGCGTAGTCGCGGGCGAGGGACGTGAAGCCGAGCCGCGCAAACGCCGCCTCGACGCCGGCGATCTCGTCGCGCGTGATCCGCCCGTCCGCCTTCGCCAGCTTCGCGAGCATCGCGGCGGCTGAGGCGCAGAAGACCATCGCGCGCCGACGGGCCGAGAGGTTGCGCGCGGACGCCGGGCGCCGCGCGGACGCTCCGCCCCGCAGGCGCCTTTCGACCTGATGGCCGAACGCCGCGCCCAGCATCGCGCCAAGGGGGCCTCCGAAGAAGCCGCCGATACATCCGCCGAGTGCCAGTCCCTTCCAGCCCATGCCCGCCTATCCCAACAGATCCGTGAACGCCTCTGCCGTCGCGAAGCGGTCGAACGCGCAGTCGAGCGCCGCCGCCGAATGGGCGTCGGACGACAGGACGAACCTGACGCCGCGCGCGCGCAGGAGCGCGCGGAACGCGGGCGAGGGATAGGCGTCGTCCATCCAGCCGCGCGAGATCGCGCCCGTGTTGACCTCGACGACCTTGCCGCTTGCGGCGATCGCGTCCGCCGTCCGCTCCAGCTCGTCCCGGTACCAGGGCGCGTCCTCGTCGAAGAACGGGTGCTTCGCGTTGAACTTGCGCACGAGGTCGGGATGCCCGACGACATCGAAGCGGCCCGCCGCGAGCATCGCGCGCTCCGTCGCGAAGTAGGCGCGCACGAGCGCCGCGCCGTCGCCGCCGAAATGGCGGCGGAGGATGTCCGCCATGTCTTCGGGCGAGCGGTCGATCGCCAGCCGTGTGCCGGACGGGCCGGGCAGGAAGTGGACGGAGCCGATCACGTAGTCGTAGGGCGAGAGGTCGAGCGGACACGGCCAGTCCGCCTCGATGCCGCAGAAGACCCGGATCCGGCCGCGGTACCTTGCCGCCAGCGCATGAATCGCGTCACGGTAGGCGGCCGGGTCTTTCAGCATTTCGGAATGCGACGAGAAGCCGAGCGCGCCAAAGCCCTTCGCAAGGGCCGTACGCACCATGTCCTCCGGCGTGTCCCGGCCGTCGCAGAATGTCGTATGGGTGTGGAAGTTCGTCTTCATCCGTGCAGTCCCCTACTGGCGCTGAAGAGAAATGGACATCAGAGCCTCGATCGGCAGCCCGCCTCCGTCCGAGACCAGCAGCAGCCGGACGGACGAGCCGCCGGCCGATTCCGACGCGAGGCAGATCCCCTCGTACATCGCCAGGCCCGTGTCGCGGTCCAGGAGGAGGCGCTTCGCCTCGCCGGGGCGCACCTCGTAGAGCCGCAGGCGGAAGGACGGCAGGACGCCCTTGGAACTCATCTCGCGCTCCAGCACGAGAAGCGTGCCGTCCGACAGCGCGCACAGTCCCGAGACGCCGCTGCTGGACTTGCCGCCGTAGTCGCGCCCGCCAAGCGGGTCGGCCGTGTACAAGACCTCCTCCGCCGGACGCCAGGGAGTCCGTCCAGACGGCCTCACGTAGCGGTGCAGCCGCACAAGCGTGCCGTTCGTCGGAGAGGCGAGCGCCCCGTCCCCCGCCACGGCCTCCTCGGGACACGTCCAGAGCGTGAGGCCGTCCGGCGAGATCGTCAGCCCCTCCGGCCCCCGGTTCGGACGAATCCGCCGAAAGTCGTCCGTCAGCGCGAGCTCGCCCAGCCTCCGCCCCGTCTCCGGGTCATGCTCGGTGACGTGCGGCCCCGTCTCGTCGCTGACCCAGACCGTCTGGCGGAGCGGATCCCACGCGCAGCCCTCGCCGTCTTCGACGCCCTCCAGCACCACGTGCGCGGAAACCGTGCAGCCCGTGACCGAGCCGCTCGTCTCGTCGAACGCCGCGTCCAGCGTCCAGAGCCGTCCGCCGCGGTCGTCGATCGAGAGGAATCGCGTGCCCGACAGGCGCGTGACGCCGCTCAGCCCTTCCGGCTGGAGGGGGCGCGGACACTCGGAGACGGCGACGACATTCCATCGGTCGGTCGCGACCCACGGCGCCTCGTTCCGGCAGCCGGCCAGGGCTGCCGCCAGCACGAACACGAACGCGGAGGCCGCCTTGCGCATGAACTTCACGCTGCGCGAGAAGATCTGGTCGACGTTCGCCGTCGAGGAGACGTCGAGAAAGTCCTTCACCTCTTCGCTCGACAGGTGGAAGCGCGTCTTGAGCAGATGGACATAGCAGCGTTCGGGGTCTTCGTTCCAGAGCTTGCGGAAGCACCAGTGCGTCAGGCCCCACGTCTCGTTGTGCAGCAGCCTCTCCGTCGCGTCGACGGGAATGTCCATCCCCGTGCGTCCGTCTTCCGCGTCGGGGTGCGCGCCCTCGATCGAGATCTCGCCGTGACGGTTCGGGTCGGCGTTCAGCACGAAGCCGCGCACGTAGCGGCGCAGCCAGCCCTCGAACGAGCCTTCGCCGCGGTAGAGGTCGATCTTGCCGCGTCCGATCATCTCCTCGTAGAGCATGCCGTTGAGGTCGCCGTCCGTCAGCGAGTACTTCTTCATGAGTTCGGCGGAGCGCAGGGACTTCGCCTCCGGCGCGATGACGCGCTCCCAGACGAGCTTCCAGCCTTCGTCCGTCCCCGCCTTGACGAGGCGATGCCATTCGAGATCCGTCATGCGAACGTGAGCCCTCCCGGAATCGGCGGCCGGCCGGGACGGTGAAGCCACAGCGCGACCGCGTGCTTGCCCCTGATGAAGTCGGCGTAGGCAATCGCCGCCGCGCCGTCCCGGACGGCAAGGTTCTGCCCCGCGAACGCGAAGACGCCGTCCGGCACGGGCTCGCCGTGCCCGTCGACGAGGGAAAGCGGCAGAACCGTCTCCGCCGTCGAGCCGGGCGGGAAGACGAGCTTCGCCGTCCAGCGCAGCGCGAGGTCGCGCGTCGGATGGGACCCGAACGTGAACGCGATCGTCTTGTCGGCCGGCGTGTTCATCTGCGGGCCTCGCTTCCGGCGGCGACGCGCGCCGCGTCAAACGCGTTGTAGAGGTTCATTGCGCGTTCGGGTCCGCTGCGGACGACCTCTGCCGCCGCTTTCGCGGCTTCGGCGACGACGAGATCCATGACCTTGCGCGTCTCGGGGTCGAACTTGCCGAGGACGTGGGCGACGACGTTCGACCGGTCCTTGCCGACGCCGACCTTCAGGCGCGCGAAGTCCGGCGTCCCCAGCCGCTCGATGACGTTGCGGACGCCGTTGTGCCCGCCGCAGCTGCCGCCCGTGCGGATGCGCAGGCGCCCGACGGCGAGGTCGATGTCATCCTGGACGACGAGGAGGTCTGCCGCCGTCGCGTTGTGGTACTTGACGACCGGCGCGACAGACTCGCCGGAGAGGTTCATGTACGTCTGCGGCTTGACCAGGATCGTCGGCTGGCCCGCGACGGCGACCTTCGCCCACAGGCACTTGTACGGGCGCTTCTCCTCCCACGCGACGCCGGCCGCCGCCGCCAGCGCGTCCACGACCTCGAAGCCGACGGAATGGGGCGTGTTGGCGTACTGCGCGCCGGGGTTGCCGAGTCCTGCAATGATCTTCATCGGACTACGCCTGGTGGATCTTCTCGTTCGCCGCCGCGACCTTGGCCCGGAGCTCCTCCTTGTGCGCATGGAACTTCGCGCGCAGGCCGGCGTCGGCCGTGCCGAGGATCTGGACGGCGAGAAGCGCCGCGTTCGTCGGGCCGGCGCTGCCGCAGGCGACGGTCGCGACGGGCACGCCGGACGGCATCTGCACGGTTGCGTAGAGCGCATCGAGTCCGTTCAGGGCCCCGCCCGCGACGGGGATGCCGATGACGGGCAGGACGGTCGCCGCCGCGAGGACGCCGCCGAGGTGCGCCGCGCCGCCGGCCGCCGCGATGATGACCTTGAGGCCGCGCGCCTCCGCCGCCTTCGCATACTCAAGCGCGACGTCCGGCGTACGGTGCGCGCTGATGACGCGCGTCTCGTGCGCGACGCCGAACTTCTCCAGCGTGGCGCACGCCTTCTGGACGAGCGGCCAGTCCGAATCTGAGCCCATGACAATGCCGACAACGGGATTCTCCATCTTCTGTCCTTTCCTTTTTCGCGGAGATTATACCAAAATGCCCGCCGTCCGTGCGATGCTCTGCCGAATTCCCCTTTGCACACGTGCGCCAAGGGCTCGCTTCATCTGCTCGCCCGTCCGTCTCGCCAACTGCACGGGAACCGCGTTGCCGGTCTTCAGGCACCCGTCATTTCCGCCCCAGCGTTCCGGCGGCGTGGCCCACCGCCTTCAGGACTTCCATCTGCTCCGGCAGCCAGGAGCCGTCGGCCGCGACCCGGACGTCGATCGCGACGACGCCGCCGTTGGCGTTGACGAGCCGCACGTAGTCCGCCACGTAGTCGGCCGAGCGCTTCGTCCCCTTTCCGCCCCAGTTCGGCGAGCCGTCCGGCCCCCATGCGCCGAGCGGAATGAGCGCAAACGCCTGCGCCCCGTCGATGAACCGGCCCGGCGGCACGCAGTAGAAGTCGTTCAGCTCGCCCGCCGTGAAGTCCGCATGCGGCGTGTAGCGCGACAGGAAGTCCTTCACGCCGTTGTTCATCGCGACAAGCGCGTTCGGATTCCCCTTCAGGATCGCCGCGCGGTACGGCGCCAGCAGGTCGTCCGTGTAGCGCAGGTAGTTCGCGAAGCACCCGTCGATCCACCAGCCCTTCACGCGATCGCCATAACGGACGGCATACTCCTCCAGGACTGCCGCCCACTTCTCGACGAACGGACGCGTCACGCCCACAAAGCGAGGCTCCGTGTAGCCGAATCGCGAACCGATCGCCGCGTCCAGATACGGGCCGTCGCCCGTGTAGTAGAGGT
>DCMF01000083.1 GCA_002321305.1 Verrucomicrobia bacterium UBA1629
GCGCCTTGCAGGACTGGAGCGGGCTTTGGCGTTTCGCCTGGACGCACAGCGACTGGTACGGGTTCATAAAGCCAGAGATCAGCACCGTGGCTTCGTTCGACGTCGTCAACGACCCGATCCAGCGCGTGGCCGAGCGCGCGGGCATCGCGCTCTTCCTGCGCGGCGACGCGGCGCCGCTGACGAACGCATGGCGCGTGGGCTACAGCCGCAATTGGCTGAAGACGCTCGATCCCGCCTTGGCGCTGAACGTCCACCGCAAGGAGACGGCGCAGGTCGGCTGGTCGGCCAAGTACGGAATGGACCTGGACGGCACGACGCCGGACGAGATGCCGCCGCTGCCGGCGCCTGGGCGGCAGGTTTCGGTCGACCGGGAGAAGGGCGTGTTCCGCGTGGACACGCCGCGCACATCGGGCGGCTACGTCGAGGAAGGTCTGCTGGACGCCGGCGCTTTGCGGGCGCAGGTCTCCGGCTCGCCCGCGACCGTGTACGCGACGTCGCTTTCGGACGAGCCGATCCGTTCGGCCGCGCGCATTCTCGTCGCCCATCTGACGGACGTCCAGCGCGCGCACACCAAGTTCGCCGATGCGGACATGAAGATCCTGCTCTCCTGGGGCGATACGCCGCAGATGCTGATGCGTCCCGGCAAGGCGGAAATCTCGCTTGCCGTGTCGCATCCGGAAACCTATGCGGTCTGGTCGCTGGGACTTGACGGCGCGCGTCGCGCCAAGGTTCCCTGTCGTGCCGAGGAAGGACGATTGGCGTTTCTGGCGGACGTGTCGGCCGATCCCAAGTCCGCGACCTGCGTCTACGAGGTAGTCCAGGAGAGGGACTGGGTGGGCGAGGCTCCCAAACGCCTCAAGAGCGGGGCGAGCGCCCCTTCGCTGTCGGTTCTTGGCCCGAAGTCCGAGCTTGTCAAGGGGGATTTCGCACGCTTCGCGCGCGTCTGGGCGCGCCTGGAGAAGGGCGAGCCCGTCCGCATCGCCGTCGTGGGCGGCTCGATCACGCAGGGCGCGGGCGCGTCCAAGGCCGAGAACCGCTACGGCGAGCGTTTCGCCGCCGGCTGGCGGCGGGCGTTTCCGGGGGCGAAAATCGAGTTCGTCAATGCGGGCATCGGCGCGACGGGCTCGGACATCGGCGCGTTCCGCCTGCAGCGCGACGTGCTGTCGAAGAAGCCGGATGTCGTGGTCGTCGAGTTCTCGGTGAATGACGGGCGGGACAAGCGCTGGGCGGCGAGCTACGAAGGCGTCCTGCGGCAGCTGCTGAAGGCGCCGGGCGACATCGCCGTCATCGCGCTCGGCATGGTCGGCCAGGACGGGACGAGCGCGCAGGAGTTCCATGCGCCCGTTGCGGCGCACTACGGCGTGCCGTACGTCAGCTACCGCGACGCGCTGTACCCGTATGTCAAGGCGGGGCTGGTCAAGTGGCGCGACCTGTCGCCCGACACCATCCATCCGAACGACGACGGGCACGCGCTCGCCGCCGCGCTGCTCAACCGTTGCCTGGCGAACGCCTATGCGGCGTTCAAGGCGTCCGGCCGCGCGCCGGCGGCGGTTCCGCCCCTGCCCAAGCCGCTGTACGGCACGGACTTCGACCAGGGCGCGTTCGTCGAGATGAAGGACGTGAAGCTGCTGGAGAACAAGGGATTCTTTCCGCTGCGGGACTGGTGCTGGGGCGAGGGGCTGGCCTGCACGAACGCGGGCGGACGCCTGCGCTTCGAGGTCGAGGGCTCGACGGTCGCGCTCCTGTACCGCGTCGGGAAGGAGCCGTACAACTGGGGCAGGTTCTCCGTCCGGCTGGACGGGAAGGACGTGGCGACGGGACTGGACGGCTACCGCGACCAGTGGTGGTGGCATACGCCGTCCGTCTTCCTCTGCAAGGGCCGGCCGGGACGGCACACGGTCGAAGTCGAGACGCTTGCCGAGAAGAACGGGAAAAGCGCGGGCTTCGGCTGCCAGCTGACGGGCGTGCTCGTTTCGGGCGGAACGGTCGCGGAATGAAAGCGAACGGCCGCGCTGCGCGTCGGGACGGGAATCCGGCGCGTTGAGATCGAAAGCCGAGGGGAAACTTGAAAGGAAACCGAGAGATGAGGAAAGTCATTGTTCTGTGCGCGTGCGTCTGCGGCATTCCGCTTGTGGAGGCGTTCGCCGCCGGCGAGCCCGTGGCGGCGGCCGTCTCGCCTGACGGCCGCAACGAGATCCGCCTGTACGCCGAGCCGTTGCGCTACGAGGTGCGGCGCGACCGGGCGGTCGTGGTCGCGCCGACGCCCGTGAACCTGCGCGTCGACGGACGCGAGCTGGCGGCGCGCGACGCCCGTCCCCTGTCGGTCGCCGCGCACGCGTCGGCGGGCACGCTGGCGACGCCGGTCTACAAGAAGGCGTCCATCGACCTCGCGGCGAACGGGTGCCGTGCGGACTTCGGCGGCTGGGGAATCGCGCTGGCGGCCCGCGATGACGGCGTCGCCTACCGCTTCGAGCTGAAGTTTCCGGGGACGGTCCGCATCGACGGCGAGACGGCGGGCGTCACGGTTCCGTCCGGCGAGGCGGACTGCATCGCCTATTACGAGCAGAGCGGCAATTCGGGATGCGAAGAGGCCGTCAGCCAGGGCCTCGCCGCGAAGGACGTCGAATGCCGCCGCCTCTATCTGCCGTTCGTCTACACGGTCGGCGGCAAGACGGTCGCCGTGACGGAGTCGGACGTGTGCGACTATCCGATCTGGGATTTGCAGCGCGTCTCGACGAACGCGCTTTCGTTCGCGGGGCGGTTCGCGCCGTGGCCGACGGCGTTCGTCAACGACAGCGGCGTCGATCGGGCGAAGGGCGCGGCGCGCGAGATCCACTGGAGTGTCACGGCGCGGGCGGACTACCTGGTCGAGACGGCCGGGACGCGGACCTTGCCGTGGCGCACGTTCATCCTGGCCGACGCCCCCGCAAAGCTGATGGAGGCCGATGCCGTCATGGCCTTTGCGCGTCCGGCGGCGGAATGCGCGGACTTCTCGTGGGTGAAGCCCGGCAAGGTCGCCTGGGAGTGGTGGAACGACTGGGACAACAAGGGGAAGGCGGCCGGATGCAACACGAAGACCTACGAGCGGTTCATCGACTTCGCCGCGAGCAACGGGGTCGAGTACGTGATTCTCGACGCGGGGTGGAGCGTTCGGAACGACATCTGGAAGTTCAACCCCGACGTGGACGTGCCGCACCTGATCGAATATGGCGCAAAGCGGAATGTCGGCATCATCCTGTGGATGGGCTGGGCGCAGGCGGAGGGCGACGAAGAGCGCGTCGCGGCGCATTTCGCGACGCTCGGCGCGAAGGGGTTCAAGGTCGACTTCATGGATCGCGGCGATGCGGCGGTCGAGCGCTTCCTGTGGACGTTCGCCGAGGCGTGCGCCCGCCACAGGATGGTCGTCGACTACCACGGCGCGCACCGGCCGACGGGGATGAGCCGCGCCTATCCGAACGTGCTGAACTACGAGGGCGTGCACGGCCTTGAGATGATGAAGATCTTCTCGGGCGAGAAGGACATCCTTGGGCACGACGTGCGCATCTGCTACTCGCGCATGGTCGCCGGACCCATGGACTACACGCCCGGCGCGATGGACAATTATCCGTTCGCCCGCTATCCGCGCATGGACAGGAAGACAATCGTCTGGGAGGATCCGAAGACCTGGCAGGAGACGGAATTCTGGCGCAACCCCGGCTCGACCGGCACGCGGGTGCGGCAGATGGCGATGATGGCGCTCTATGAGGCCCCGCTGCAGATGCTCTGCGACTCGCCGGCAAAGTATGAGCGCGAACGGGAATGCTTCGCTTTCATGGCCGCCGTGCCGACCGTCTGGGACGAGATGAGGGCGCTGGATGGCACGCCGGATTCCTATGCCGCCGTGGCGCGCAGGAAGGGGAACGTCTGGTATGTCGCGGCCATCGGGAACGCGGCGGCGCAGACGGTGCGCTTCGACACGGCGTTTCTCGGCGCGGGCACGTGGACGGCCGAGATCTTCCGTGACGCCGATGACGCGGACGTCGAAGCTCGCCGTTATGTCCGTGAAAAGAAAGACGTCCAGGCGGGAGATGCCCTCGAATTCCGCTTGGCGCCCGGCGGCGGCTTCGTCGCGCGCTTCACGCGCAAGAGCCAAGGGGTGGAATGACGAACGAGTCAATGAGGGAGATGACGATGAAACAGTTGCTTTTGGCGGCCGCGTTCGCGGCGCTCGCGACGCCCATGGCGATGGCGGATCTGCTGCATCTTGAGACGGAAGCCTTTGAGACATGGGGCGGCTGGGTCAACGATACCCAGTTCATGGATGCGGACCACTCCTCCTATCTGCTGGCGCACGGTCTCGGAAAGCCCGTCGCCAACGCGAGAACGTCCTTCAGGATCGAGACGCCCGGCCCGCACGCCGTCCTTGTGCGCACGAAGAATTGGACGGCCCCCTGGTCGGAATCCGCCGCAGGCCTGTTCCAGGTCAAGATTGACGGGGCGGTTCTGCCGAAGGCGCTCGGCGCGTCCGGCAAGGGCGAATGGCTGACGGAAACGGCGGGGACCGTTTCGCTCGCCGCCGGCGTCCATACGCTGGAGCTCGTCGACCTGACGGGCTTTGACGGACGCTGCGACTGGGTGGAAATCAAGTCTGACGCAGCTGCGGCGGTACCTGCGGCGCCGGTCAAGGTCGAGAAGCGCGAGTTCGACCTGGTTGTCGTCGGCGGCGGCATCGCTGGGATCACGGCGGCGATTTCCGCCGCGCGTCTCGGTCTCGCGGTGGCGCTGGTGCAGGACCGGCCCGTCCTTGGCGGCAACAACTCCAGCGAAGTGCGCGTGCATCTCGGGGCGTGGCAGAACATGCCGCCCTATCCGAGGCTCGGCGACGTCGTCGCCGAAATCGGTCCGGCGGCGGGCGGAAACGCGCAGCCCGGGGCGGTCTACGAGGACGGCCGCAAGCTCGCCGCCGTGCAGGCCGAGAAGAACATCTGCCTCTTCCTCAACACGCGCGTGGACGCCGTGGCGACAAACGGCGCGGGCCGCATCCTTTCCGTCTCGGGACGGGACACGCGGCACGGGAACCGCATGGTCTTCGAGGGGCGGTGGTTCGTGGACGCGACGGGAGACGGCACCGTCGGCTTCCTGGCGGGGGCCGACTGGCGCGAGGGACGCGAAGCGAAAGGCGAGACGGGCGAAGCCTGGGCGCCCGAAAAGGCGGACATGCTGACGATGGGCGCGAGCGTGCAGTGGTATGCGGGGGTCGCCAAGGACGGCAAGCCCGCTGCCTTCCCCCTGCAGCCGTGGATGATCCGCTTTACGGATGAAAACGGGCATCAGGGCGTGCATGGCGACTGGGACTGGGAAACGGGCCTTGGGCGCGAACAGATTGCCGAAGCGGAACATATCCGTGACTACGGGTTGCTTGTCGCCTTCTCCAACTGGGGGTACGTGAAGAACCTGGCGTCGAACCGCACGGACTATGCGGACAAGGAGCTGAAGTGGGTGGCCTACAACGCCGGACGGCGCGAATCGCGGCGGCTGATGGGCGACTGGGTGCTGAGCGAGAACGACATTGACGCGCGCACCGTCTTCCCGGATGCGACCTGCGCGGCGACATGGACGATCGACCTGCACTGGCCCAAGTCGGCCAAGGAGTCCAAGTTCGCGGGCGAGCCCTTCCGCAGCGATTCGCTCAACAAGGCCATCTGGCCGATGGCGATTCCCTACCGCTGCTACTATTCGCGCAACGTGCCGAACCTGTTCATGGCCGGGCGAGACATTTCGGTCACGCATATCGCCCTTGGAACAACCCGCCTGATGCGCACGCACGGCATGATGGGCGAAGTCGTCGGCATGGCGGCGGCGATCTGCGCGAGGCGCAGCTGCGATCCGCGGGCGGTCTACACGGACCACCTGGACGAGCTCAAGGCCCTCATGGCAAAAGGCGTTGGCGACGGCAAGGTGCATCCGCCCCAGATGTACAACCTGCAGCACTCCAAAGACCCGGCCTTCAACCGCCGCGGATCAGACGCAAACCACCAATTGCGCTAACTGTGGACCCAGTGGTAGGGGTCGAGTGGTAGGGTCGGCGAATCGCAGGGGTACAGCTGCGTTCGCGCGGGCGGCGTCGTTCGCAGCATGGCCTCATGTGGTATAATACGGGGCATGGACACAAACGAGAATTCAGGCGAACGGCTTCAGAACATCTTGGCGCACGCGGGCGTGGCTTCGCGGCGCGGCGCGGCGGCGCTGATCGCGTCGGGCGTCGTCACGGTCGATGGGCTGGTCGTGAAGGAGCCGGGCGCGCGCTTCGGCGCGTCCGCCGAGATCCGCGTGAACGGGCGTCCCCTCGTCGCGGCGGAGAGGAAGCGCACGGTCGTCCTCAACAAGCCCGTGGGCGTACTCTCGACGATGAGCGACCCGTTCGGCGGGCGCACGGTCGCCGAGCTCGTGAAGACGCCGGAGCGGCTCGTGCCCGTCGGCCGCCTCGACAAGGATTCGGAGGGCCTCCTGCTCATGAGCAACGACGGCGATCTCGTCAACCGCCTGACGCATCCGCGCTTCGAGCATCGCAAGGTCTATCTCGTCAAGGTCGCGGGCCGCTGGAGCGCCGACAAGCTCGCGACGCTGCGCTCGCCGCTGACGCTCGACGACGGCTACACGATCCGTCCCGTGCCCGTGGAGGAGGTGCGCGACCTCGGCGCGAACGTGCGGCTCCTGAAGTTCACGCTCAGGGAGGGGCGCAAGCGGCAGATCCGCAAGATGTGTTCGGCGGCGCACCTCGTTGTCCTGTCGCTGCGGCGCGTCGCCGTCGGGGCGTTCGAGCTGCCGCCCGACCTCGAACCCGGCGCATGGCGCGACCTGACGGCTGCGGAGATCGAGAGCCTGTTCGCCGAGGCCTAGCCGCCATGAATGCAAGGACAGGCGAGACTTCGGATCGGCGGCGGCTTCTGCGGAAGATCGCGGCGATTGACGCGGCGCTGAAAGCCGAGTTCAAGGCGCACGCCGCGCCGATCATCGAACTCGTCGAGGCGCAGACGCACGATCCGTTCTGCGTGCTGGTCGGGACGATCCTGAGCGCGCGCACGAAAGACGCCTGCACGGCCGGGGCGGTGAAGCGGCTCTTCGCCGCCGGCGTCGCCCGCCGCGACGTGGGGGCAGACCCCGGCACGGACGTGGGGACAGGCCCCGCCGCCCCGTTCTGCGCGGACGATTTGGAGCGCCTGAGCGTGGCGGAGATCGAACGTCTCATCTATCCCGTCGGTTTCTACCGCGACAAGGCGCGGCACCTGAAGGAACTGCCGCGCGTCCTGAAGGAGAGGTTCGGCGGCGTCCTGCCGCACACGGTCGAGGAGCTGTGCGCGCTGCCCGGCGTCGGACGCAAGACGGCGAACCTGACGGTCGCCGTCGGCTTCGACCTGCCCGCAATCTGCGTGGACGTGCACGTGCACCGCATCTCGAACCGTCTGCGGCTCGTGCAGACGAAGACGCCGCTGGAGACGGAGATGGCATTGCGCAAGCTGCTGCCCGTCAAGTACTGGAAGACGTGGAACTCGCATCTTGTCTCGTTCGGGCAGACCCGCTGCGGGCCGGTGCGCCCGAAGTGCGCGGGGTGTCCGATTCGGAATTACTGTCAAGAGGAGAAGGAAAAATGAACTGCAAGGTCATGGGAATCGTCAACGTCACGCCTGATTCGTTTTCGGACGGCGGCAAGTTCTTCAGTCCCGAAGAGGCGGTACGCCGCGCGGCGAACCACATCGACGAGGGTGCGGACATCCTCGACTTCGGCGGCGAATCGACGCGACCCGGCGCGACGCCGCTCGCGTGGGACGAGGAGTGGGCGCGGCTGGAGCCGGTGCTGGGCGAGGTCAGGGGGATGAAGGGGAAGGTAAGAAGGAAGAGGGAAGAGGGAAGAGGGAAAAGTGCGGAAATTCAGATTTCCGTTGACACCTATCATCCGGAGACGGCGGCGCGGGCAATCGAGGCGGGCGCGACGATCATCAACTGCGTCTACGCGCAGCCGATTCCCGACATGATCAAGCTGCTGGACGTCTATCCCGGCGTCGAGCTTGTCCTGCCTGTGCGGTGCGCGGCGGATCTTGCGCCGTACCGGGCGTATCTGCCGCGTCTCTACCTCGATCCGATGATCGGCTTTGACACGACGCGCGAGGAGGATCTGCGGCTCCTGCAGGCGACGGCCGAGCTCGCGAAGCTGGGGCGCGTGCTGATTGGCGCGAGCCGCAAGCGCATCGTGAAGAGGCTGACGGGCACGAAAGTGCCGGGCAAGGATCTTGCGGGCAACCTGGCGATTGCGCTCTGGGCGGCGCAGAACGGCGCGAGCGTCGTGCGCGTCCATGACGTGCGCGAGACGGTGCAGGCCCTGAAGGTGTGGGACGCGCTGTCGGAGGCGGTCGCATGAGGCTCTTTGACACGCATTGCCATTTCGACGCGCAGGATCCGGCGGCGATTGCCGAGATCCTCGCGCGCGCCAGGGCGGCGGGCGTCGAGAAGCTGATGGCCGTCGGCGGCAGCCGCGAAATGAACGAGGCGGCGAACGTGGCCTACGGCGTTCAACACGGAGAAAACGGAGTCGGAGAGGCACGGAGCGACTTGCCGACGGTCGTGACGGCGTTCGGTTTTGACATGGACGGCGTCGATTGGGACAAGCCGGCGGTGTCCATCGACTCGATTATTCGGTCATTCGATTATTCGATCATTTCCCCTGCCGCCCTCGGCGAGATCGGCCTCGACTACCATTACTACGGCCCGGAGACGCGCGCGGCGCAGATGAAGCTCTTCGCCGCGCAGCTGGAGGAGGCGCGGCGGCGCGACCTGCCGGTCGTCGTCCACACGCGCGAGGCGGCGGCGGACACGCTCGCGCTGCTGAAGGAGATCCCGTCGCGCGGCATCATCCACTGCTTCACGGGCACGCCGGACGAGGCGCGGGCGTATCTCGACCTCGGCTTTTTCATCTCGTTTTCGGGCATCGTCACCTTCAAGGCGGCGGACAACGTGCGTGTCTCGGCGCGTTACGTGCCGGACGACCGGATCCTCATCGAGACGGACGCGCCGTTTCTTGCGCCCGTGCCGATGCGCGGCCGTCCGAACGAGCCGGCGTTCATCCGCCACACGTGCGAGTTCCTCGCGAACCTGCGCGGCGTGCCGGCGGACGACTTCGCCGATCTGACCTTCGCCAACGCGGAACGGGCGCTGGGCACATGAGCGCGTTCGACGAGCATTTCATGCGCATGGCGCTGCGCGAGGCGGTGCGGGCGGCGGAGGAGGGCGAGGTGCCGCTGGGCTGCGTCATCGTCGCGCCGGCCGTCGTGGAGCCGGCGCATGACGGGCATCCGGCCGTCTACGATCCTGATCCGACGATGGCGCGGATCCTGGGGCGGGCGCACAACCAGACGGAAGGGCTGTCGGACGCGACGGCCCATGCGGAAATGCTGGCGCTGTCGTCCGCCTTCGCCGCCATCGGCGACTGGCGGCTGACGGGGGCGCGTCTCTACGTCACGAAGGAGCCGTGCCCGATGTGCGCGGGCGGCATTGTCCTTGCGCGGCTGGAGACGGTCGTCTGGGGCGTGTCCGACCCGAAGCGCGGCGGCGGCACGGCGTTCGGCATCTTCGACCACCCCGGCATCAACCACCATCCCGAAATCGTCACCGGCGTCTGCGAAGCGGAATCCAAGGCGCTTCTCCAAGACTTCTTTCGGGCGCGGCGTCTGCCTCGTCCGTCCGCTTCTCACGCAACGTCCCCATTGCCTTGCGTCCCTGCAGACCAATCGCACGGGAACGGTCTGTTTTCATGACATCGGCGCGCGCTTCCTGGATTTGGTATAATTCGCCGCTTCATCTTGCGGAGAGAAATGGCGAAGAGCAAAGAAATGAAAGCGAACCTTGACGAGCTGTCCAAGGGCAGCCTGGGTCGGCTGCTCCTGAAATACTCGTGGCCGGCGCTGGTCGCGATGACGCTGAACGCGCTTTACGCGGTCGTCGATCGCGTGTTCATCGGCCAGGGCTGCGGCGTGGACGCGATGGCGGGCCTGCAGCTCGCGATGCCCGTGATGATGTTCCTCACGGCGTTCGGCCCGCTCGTCGGCGTCGGGCACGCCGCGCTCCTCTCGATCAAGCTCGGCGCGAACGACCGCGTCGCCTGCGAGAAGATCCTCGGCGAGACGATCGCCCTGAAGCTCCTCGTCTTCTCGATCCTCATCCCGGCGATCTACCTCTCGCTCGACACGGTGCTCGCGTGGTGCGGGGCGGACAAGGTGACGCCCGGCGCCTACGCCGCCGCGAAGACGTACCTGGAGATCGTCCTCGCCTCGCACGTCTTCTCGCACCTCGCGTTCGGCCTTTCGGCCCTTCAGCGCGCGGAAGGCGGCGCGATCCGCTCGATGGTGTGCATGGTCGTCGGCTTCGGCGCGAACCTCGTCCTGGACCCGATCCTCATCTTCGGCTGCGGCATGGGCGTCGCGGGCGCGGCGTGGGCGACGAACCTCGCGATGCTCGCGTCGGCCGTGTGGGCGTTCGGGTACTACTGGCGCGGAAAGTCCGTCGTCCGCCTGCGCCTCCGCCGCATCGGAGTCTACCCGGAACTGCTTGGCCGTGCGCTCGCCATCGGCCTCGCGCCGTTCCTCCAGCAGCTGATGAGTTCCGTCATCATCGCGTCGCTCCAGTATGCGTTCGCGAAGTGGATGCCGGACGCGGCGTCGCGCACGGCGGAGATCGCCTCGCTCGGCGTCTTCAGCGGTGCGCTGATTCTCGTCTTCATGCCGATCCTCGGCTGCCAGCAGGGGCTTCAGCCGATCTTCGGCTACAACTGGGGGGCGCGGAACTTCCGGCGCGTTTTGGGTGCGCTGAAGGTGGGCTTCGTCGTGACGACGGCCCTCACCGTCTTCGCGTGGGTCATTCAGGTCGTGCCGCCGTTCCCGACGGGAATCGCGCGGATGTTCGTCTCGGGCGAGAACCCGGAGATCATCGCGCTCGCCGCGCACGACCTCGCGCTCGCGAACTGCATGATCTGGTGCATCTCGGTCAACGTCCTCGCGACGACCTACTTCCAGTCCATCGGCAAGCCCGCCGTCGCGATCCTCCTCTCGCTCCTGCGGCAGGGCGTCGTGCTGCTGCCGATCGTGTGGCTGCTGCCGCACGTCCTCGACGACAAGCCCTTCGCGATCTGGCTGTCGATGCCGGTCTCGGACGCCCTCTGCAACCTCGCGACGATTCCGCCGCTCCTGCTGCACGCGCGCTTCCTTGCGCGTGTCCGCGCGCGCGATGCCATTTGATGGTATAATACGCGACTGGAAACGAGACAGGGAACAACCCGCAGGAGAGAAAACATGTTCATCAAGTTGACACGGCTGGACAACACGCCGATCTGGATCAATGCAAGTTTCGTCGTGACCGTCGAGCCGCGCAAGGCCGGCGGCTCGGTCGTCGTGCCGATCGGCGACGGGCTGGACTACGACGTGAAGGAGACGCCGGAGGCCGTCCTCGCGATGCTGGACGGCGCGCCCGCGCCCGCCGTCGTGCCGGTTCCGGCGCCGCCGGGCCTCGCGCCGAAGACGCTGGGCGTCGCGCCGGAGGCCGAGCCGACGTCAACGGAGGCGTCTGTTGCGGAGCCTGTGGCGGACGCCGTCGCGAAATCCGTGGCGGAGCCGGCGGCGGCGCCCGCCAAGAAGACGACCCGTGCGCGCAAGGCCAAGACGACGGCGCCCGCCGCCGAAGCCGAGCCGACGGCGGAGGCGGACGGCGCGGACAAGCCGGCCGCCAAGAAGCCGCGCGCGCGCCGGACGAAGAAGCCTGAGATGCCGTTGACGGAAGACGAGGTCGCGCGCCTCAGGAAGCTGGCGCCCGGCACCGTCCGCAAGCTCCAGAACACGCTCGTGGCGCAGTTCAGGACGGTGGAGCCGGAGGCGGCCATGGCGGCCCTTGAGGCGCATGAGATCCTGTCGCTCGACCGCGATCACATTATCTGGAAGTGAGAAGTGAGGGATGAGAAGTGAGGAATAGGATGTGAGGGATGAGAAGTGGGAAGTGAGGTGGTGAGGTTCTCACCTCTCACCTCTCACCTCTCACCTCTCATCCCTCACCTCTCACCTCTCATCCCACATCCCTCACCTCTCACCTCTCACCTCTCACCTCTCACTTCTATATGATATAATACGCTCCTTGATTTCAAATTTAAGGAAGAAAGACGATGAAGACGACGAACGAACAGCTGAAGCTGGCGGCGGACACGATCCGCTGCCTGTGTGCGGACATGGTCGAGAAGGCCAATTCAGGGCATCCGGGCGCGGCGATGGGCATGGCGGATCTCGCGGCGACCCTGTGGCTGCGGCACCTGCGGGTCGATCCGCAGGACACGGCGTGGAAGAACCGCGACCGCCTCGTGTTTTCGGGCGGGCACGCCTCCGCGCTCGTCTACGCGCTGAACCACCTGTCGGGCACGGGCGGCGTCACGCTGGAGGAGCTGCAGACGTTCCGCCAGTTCGGCTCGCGCTGCGCGGGCCACCCGGAGCGCGGCGTCATGCCGGGCGTCGAGGTGACGACGGGTCCGCTCGGCCAGGGCTTCGCGATGGCGGTCGGCCTCGCGATTGCCGCGAAGATGAGGCGGCGCGACAACCACACGTGGGTCTTCATGGGCGACGGCGACGTGGAGGAGGGCATCAGCCATGAGGCGGCGTCCCTCGCCGGCACGCTGAAGCTCGGCGGCCTCACGGCGATCTACGACTTCAACGACATCCAGATCGAAGGCCACGTCACGGACACGAACCGCGACGACGCGAAGAAGCGCTTCGAGGCGTATGGCTGGAAGGTCTTCGAGATCGACGGCCACGACTACGACCAGATCCACCGCGCCTACCTCCGCGCGCAGAAGGTGACGGACGCGCCCGTCCTGATCATCGCCAAGACGGTCATCGGCAAGGGCGCGCCGACGAAGGCCGGGACGCACGGCTGCCACGGTGCGCCGCTCGGCGCCGAGGAGGTCGCCGCGACGAAGACGGCGCTCGGCTTCGATCCCGCGAAGAGCTTCTACGTGCCGCAGGAGGTCTACGACCTCTTCGCCGCGCGCGCGGCCCTCTGCCACCACTGGCGCAACCGGGACGTCAAGGCCGAGAAGGCCGCGCTCAAGGCGGCGGGCGGCCCGGCCGCGCCGGAGACGGACGACGCGCGGCGCGCGCGCCTCCTCGCCGCGCTCCCGACGTTCGACCCCGAAAAGCCGGTCGCGACGCGCGCGGCGAACGGGGCGGTCATGAATGCGCTGGCGGACGTCTTTCCCGCGCTCGTCGGCGGCTCGGCCGACCTCGAGGGCTCGAACAAGACGGGCCTCAAGAAGTACGGCTGGATCTCCGCCGGGGACTTCTCGGGGCGCAACTTCCACTGGGGCGTGCGCGAACTCGCGATGACCGCGATGGTGAACGGCCTCACGGCCTACGAGGACTTCCGCGCGTTCGGCGCGACGTTCTTCGTCTTCTCCGACTACTGCCGCCCGGCGATCCGCCTTGCGGCGATCATGGACGTCCCCTCGATCTTCGTCTTCTCGCATGACAGCTTCTACGTCGGCGAGGACGGCCCGACGCACGAGCCGATCGAGCAGCTCGCGGCGATCCGGACGATCCCGAACGTGACGACGTTCCGTCCGGCGGACGCGACGGAGACGGGCTACGCCTGGGTCGAGATGCTGATGAACACGAAAGGGCCGAGCTGCATCCTGACGACGCGGCAGAACCTGCCCGTGCTGGAGGGGACGCGCGCGGAGGGCGTCGCGAAGGGCGCCTACTCGATCTGGCAGGCCGGCCCGCAGACGAAGGACACGGTGCTCTTCCTCGCGTCCGGCAGCGAAGTCTCGCTCTGCATCGCCGCCGCGCAGAAGATGTGGGACGAAAGCGACGGCCGCCAGTCCGTGCGCGTCGTCTCGATGCCGTCGATGGAGCGGTTCCTCGCGCAGAAGTGCACGTACCGCGACTACGTCGTGCCGGAGCAGATGACGAAGCGCGTCATCGTCGAGGCCGGCTCGCGCTTCGGCTGGGACCGCTTCCGCCTCGACTTCAGGACGACGCGGTTCGTGACGAAGGACGACTTCGGCGCGTCCGCGCCCTACAAGGTGCTGGCGCAGGAATTCGGCTTCACGGTCGAGAACGTGCTCGCGAAGGCGCGGGAGCTCGTCTGACGGCGGCGGGAGGGGAGACCTCGGATGTCGAATCGCAGCTACTCGCAGGAAGAGCTTCGCGCCGCGCTGGAGCGGATGGGCGTCACGGGCGTGACGGACGTCGCGCGCTACGGGTCGGGGCACATCAACGACACGTTCAAGGTCGAGACCGACCGGGGCGCGCGCTTCGTCCTCCAGCGCGTCAACACCGACATCTTCCCGCCGGAACTCCTGAAAAGCAACGTGCTGCGCGTCACGCGCCACCTGAAGGCAAAGGGCGTCAAGACGCTGGACGTGATCGGCTACGAGAACCCGTGGCGCGTTTCTGCGTTTCTTGAGGGCTACACGTCCGTCGATCTCATCACCAGCCCCGCGCAGGCCGAGCGCGCCGCCGGCGCGTTCGCGAAGTTCCAGAACGACCTCGCCGACCTGCCGCCGCCGCGCCTCGGCGAAATCATCCCGAAGTTCCACGACACGGTAGACCGCCTGCGCCTCCTTGACGCGGCCGCTGCGGCGGACGTGAAGGGCCGCAAGGCGAAGGTCGCCGCCGAGCTTGCGTTCGTCGACCGGCGTCGCGAAGAGGCTGCGAAGATCGTCACGCTGATGCGTTGCGGCGAGATCCCGGAGCGCGTCACGCACAACGACACGAAGATCAACAACGTGATGCTTGCGCCGGACGGCACGAACGTCGTCATCGACCTCGACACGACGATGCCCGGCTCCGCGCTCTACGACTTCGGCGACATGGTGCGCACGGCGTCCGCCGCCGCCGCCGAGGACGAGCGGGACCTCTCGAAGGTCTACTCGAAGAAGGAGTACTTCGAGGCGCTGGTGAAGGGCTACCTCGCGGGGGCGAAGTTCCTGAACGAGGCGGAGAAGGCGAACCTCGCGTTTGCGGGGCGGCTCATCACGCTCACGATCGGCATCCGCTTCCTGACGGACTACCTCGCGGGCGACACGTACTTCCGCACGGCCTACGACGACCACAACCTCGTGCGCTGCCGGACGCAGTTCAAGATGGTCGAGTCGATGGAGCGGCAGGCCGACGCCTACGAGGCGATCGTTCGCCAGTACGCGAAATAGGGAACAGGAAGGAACTTGTGCCATGGAACTCATCGCCAGCTTTCAGGTCGATCACACGAAGATCCGTCCCGGCATCTACGTCTCGCGCGTCGATGCGGTCGGGGACGGCTTCGTGACGACGTTCGACGTGCGCATGAAGCGTCCGAACGTCGAGCCGGCCGTCCACCCGAACGCGCTCCACACGATCGAGCACATCGTCGCGACATATCTGCGCAACGACCCCGTGTGGAAGGACCGCATCGTCTACTGGGGCCCGATGGGATGCCTCACGGGCAACTACCTGCTCGTGAAGGGGCGTCCGACGCCGCAGGAGATCTGTCCGCTTGTCCTTGCCGCGTTCCGCCATTGCCGCGACTACGCGGACGAGGTGCCGGGGACGACGGCCGAGACGTGCGGCAACTTCCGCCTGCACGACCTCGCGATGGCGAAGTGGGAGGCCGCGCAGTTTGTGGCGCGGCTGGAGCAGGCGCCGTCCTTCGACTATCCGACGGCGACGCGCATCGTGACCGAGGCCGGGCGGCTCTTCCACGATTCGTGATTTCCCGTGCGCGGCCTGTTCTAGCGCCCGATGAAGCGCAGCAGGGCCTCGAGTGTCGTCGCCGGGTGCGGCGGGCAGCCGGGGATGAAGAGCGCGGGCTCCGCCGGCAGCCGGCCGTGCGCGTAGAGTCCGCCGGAAATGGCGCAGGCCCCGGCCGCGACGAGGAACTTCGGCTCCGGCGCGGCGGCATAGGTCTTGTCGAGCGCGAGCTGCATGTTCGCCGTGACGGGTCCGGTCAGGTAGATGGCGTCCGCATGGCGCGGCGAGGCGACGAAGCGGATTCCGAAGCGGCCCATGTCCCACGCGAGCGTGCCGAGGACGTTCGCGTCCAGTTCGCACGCGGCGCAGCCGCCCGCCGAGACTTCGCGCAGCTGGAGGGAGTGCCGAAGCGCGCGCGCCTCGGCGTTCGCCTGGCGCGGCGGCTCATACGGGCCTTCGCCTGCTCGGACGACGAGGTCGGCGCGGGCGAAGACGCCGAGGCGGTACTCCCGCGTGAAGCGGATCTTCGGGCAGACCGCTGCGCAGCGTCCGCAGAAAAGGCAGCGTCCCATGTCGAGAAACGCCCCGCGCGCGTCGCGTCCGAGCGCATCCGGGACGGGGCATGCGGCCTGGGCCCGCTTGAGGTCGTCCGCCGTCAGGTCGGCGTCAAGGACGGGGCGGCCCCGAAAGTCCGGCGGCAAGTCCGGTGCGGCCTTCGTGGGGAAAGCCCCGGTCCGATAGCCCTGTTTCAGCCGTGCGATGAGTGCCTTGATCATGGTGTCAGCGGTCTGTTCCGCAGTAGGAGAGGTTGAATGACTTGTTGCAGATCGGAAAGTTCGAGATCTGCTCGCCCCGGAGCGCCCACGCGAGCCCCTGCCAGTTGTGGGCCGAGGGGTCGACGATCCGGTAGGCGCGCATCCCGTTCGCGGCGTCGAAGACGGCGGCATGGACGAGCGGTCCCCGCCAGGCGGCGACCGTCGCGACGATCGCGCGGAACGGCGGCATCGCCGGCTGCGCGGGCGCCGCGTCGGCCGTGCGCACGGTCTCGCCCGACCGCTCGCGAAGCGCGTCGAGGGCCTTCGCGCAGGCCTCCTCGATCTCCTGTCGGCGGATGAGGGCGCGCGAGAGGACGTCGCCGTTCAGCTCGACGGAGGCGCGGCGGGCGACGCCGACGAGCCCGAGCCTTTCCGCGACGTCCTTCGGCACGACGCCCGTGCCGTCGAGGCGGTCGCAGACGCTCGGCGACTCGAACATCAGGTCGAGCGCGGCGTCGAGATCCCGCTTGACGGCGTGAAGCCGGTCGAGGAGTCTTGCGCGCTTCTCCGCCGTGAGGGCGACGCGCATCCCGCCGGGGACGACGGCGTTGCGTCCGAAGCGGTTGCCGCAGAGAAGGGCGGTCATGTTGAGGTACTCGCCGCGGATGCGTCCGCAGAACGAGGCGGTCGGCAGGAACGCGACGTCGCCGGCGAGCGCCCCGAGGTCGCCGACGTGGTTGGCGATGCGTTCGAGTTCCAGGAGAAGCGCGCGCAGGCGGCGGTCGGCGTCCGTGACGCGCAGGCCGTCGCGCGCCTCGACGATCTCGGCGAAGGCGATGGCGGCGGCGGCCGACGTGTCGCCGGCGCACGTCTCGGCCAGGGCGACCTGCCGCGCGAGCCGCCCGTCCGCCCGGACGATCCCGTCCTCGACGCCGCGGCGCTGGTAGCCGAGGAAGATCTGCAGGTTGTAGACGTCCTCGCCCATGCACTGGAAGCGGAAGTGTCCCGGCTCGATGACGCCGGCGTGGACGGGTCCGACGGCGACTTCGTGCGCGGCCGCGCCCTTGAGGGGTGCGACGGCCGACGGCTCGTCGTAGGCGCCGAGCGCGTCGAGGCAGGCGCGCGCGGCTTTTTCGGTTTCAAACGGATGAATCTCGGTCATCGGAATTCCTCTCCTGTCTTTCCTGTCCCTGCGTCAGTCCGTCCACATCGCCGCGCCGATGCAGACGGCGAGCCCCCCGGCCGTCAGGCCGGCGGCGAGCAGCGTCGGCACGACGGCCAGGCGGCGCGGCAGGCGCACAGGCCGGTTCGCGGGCCGCCCCATCGTCATCGCGAGACCGGCCCTCGTCATCGCGGCGAAGACGACGAAGAGGAGCAGCAGGACGGTCGCGGAGATCCAGGCGGGCGCCGTGCAGACGAGGCCGAGTTCCGTCAGGAAGAGGACGGACGGCGGCATGCCGCAGATGAGGAAAAGGCCGACGGTCCACAGGACCGCGTGCCCCTTCATCGAGACGCCGAGCCCCTGTACGGCGGCGATGGCGCGCGAGCCGAAGGCGAGGAGCAGGTTGCCGGCCGTCAGGAAGAGAAGCGTCTTCGTGACGGAGTGGACGGCGACATGCGCGAGAAGCGCGACCTGGATGACGTCCGTCTGCGGCTTCCCGTCGAAGAGGAGGCCGAAGAGGGCGAAGAGGACGGCGGCGAGCCCCATGTGTTCGACGGACGAGTAGGCGAGGAGGCGCTTGAAGTCCGTCTGGCGCACCATGAAGACGGCCGCCGTCGCGACGGAGAGGAGTCCGAGCGCGAGCGTCGCGCGGTCGCAGAAGGGCGCGGCGGCGGCCGGCATCGCCTCGCGGAAGCGGACGATGGCGAAGAGCGAGCAGTTGAGAAGCGCGCCCGAGAGGAGCGCCGAGACGGGCGCGGGGGCCTCCGAGTGCGCGTCGGGCAGCCAGGTGTGAAAGGGCGCGAGCCCCGTCTTCGTGCCATAGCCCGCGAGGACGAACGCAAACCCCGCCTTGTACCACGCCAAACTGCCGGTCGTCTGCGCGTGGAGGACGAGCATCGTGCCGAAAAGCGCGAGGCCGATGCCGATCGAGCAGACGAGGAGGTACTTCCACATGGCCTCCAGCGACTCCTTCGTGCGGCGGTAGGCGATGAGCGGCGCCGAGACGAGCGTCGTCAGCTCGACGGCGACCCACATGAGCGGCAGCGAGGGCGCGAGAAGCGCGAACATCATCGCGGCGAAGAAGAGGCCGAGTCCGGCGTAGTAGGCCCAATGGGGCATGTGCTCGCCGCCTTCGCGCGCGTCGGCTTCTCGGAGGTAGGGGACGCTTTGGACGAGATCCGCCGCGAAGAGGCACGGCGTCAGCGCGAGCAGCAGTTTCTGGAGGAGGTATTCCATGGCCTTTTCAGTGATGGCGGTGCAGGAGGTGGATGTCGCCCAGGCGGTTCATCCGGTCGGTGTCGAGCGAGTCGAACGTGCGGCTGATCTGGCAGATGGCGATGCCGAGGACGAAGACCATCACGAAGACGTCCAGCAGGATGCCCAGCTCGACGACGAGGCCGCATTCCAGCAGGATGCCGGAGCCGAAGATGCCGATGCCGTTCTCGAAGACGAGGAAGCCGAGGGCCTGCGTGACGGCCTTCCGCCGCGAGCAGAGCAGGAAGAGCCCCGTGCCCATCGTCGCGAAGGCGACGGGGACGGCGAGTTCGCACGCGACCGACTCGTGGATGTGCAGAAGCCGACCGAGCGCAAGGCTGGCTGCGGCGATCAGGAAGGCGATCAGCTGCGAGACGCGGAAGGAGACCAGCGGCTCGACCTCGCGCCGGGCGCGGACTTTCCGCACGGCGTAGAGCAGGAGCGCCGGCAGGGCGAGGCCCTTGACGAGCGCATTGATGGCGGCGACAAGCCAGATCCGGAACCCGGGCGCGCCGGCGGCCGCCCAGTCCCAGAGGAAGAGGGGCAGGAGTCCGATGAGCCAGCCCTGCGCGGCGACGAGGCGGATGGCGTGCGGCAGACGGCCGGTGCCGGCGAGCGTCAGGTTCGTCAGCAGGAACAGCGACAGCAGGATTTCGGATGCGTGTGTCATCTTGCGTTCGGCGGCGTGGGTCGATGGTTCAGGACAGGACGAGCAGCAGGGCGCCGAGCGTCGCCAGCATCAGCGCCGCCAGGAGGGCCTGTGGGGTTTTCAGGAAGCGCATGCGCGCCAGGGTTGACTCGACGACGCCGACGAGCGCCGCCGTCGCGGCCACGCCGCCGAGCAGGGCCGCGACGCGCGCGGCGGGCGGCAGCGGCAGGGACGGGAGGAGCGTCGCGACGAGAAAGGCCGCCAGGAGCTCGAACTTCAGCGCGGCGCCGTAGAGAATGAAGGCGAGGTCCGGCCCTGCGTTGTCGAGGACCATCGCCTCGTGGATCATCGTCAGCTCGAGATGCGTCTCGGGGTCGTCGAACGGGACGCGGCAGCATTCGGACAGAAGGATGACGAAGAAGGCGATTCCCGTGAGGAGAAGCGAGACGGCGTGATGCGTCCAGACGTCCGCCGGGTAGCCGGCGAGCAGGTCGGCGAACGACGTCTGGCCCGTCAGAAGCACGAGAAAGCCGAGGATGACGAAGGCGACCGGCTCGGCGAGGGCCGAGAACTGGACTTCGCGGCTTGCGCCCATGCCCTCGAAGGCGCTGCCCGTGTCAAGCGCGCCAAGGACCGTGAAGAAGCGGCCGGCGGCGAGCAGGTAGAAGAAGACGGCGGGCGAGAGGGAGCCGCGCGCCGCGCAGGGCTCCAGCGTCCAGGGGAAGACGAGGGCGGCGAGGAGCGTCGCGGCGAGCGCCAGGGACGGCGCAAGGTCGAAAATCCAGGTCGAGGTCGCGGAACGCGGACACGACTTGCGCAGGAGCTTGGCGAGGTCGAAGTAGAGGCGGAAGAGTCCCGGCCCGCGCCGTCCGGCGAAGAAGGCCTTGACCTGGTTGACGAGGCCGAGGAAGAAGGGCGCGAGAAGGAGCGCGAGAAGGAGGGCGAACGTGTGCATGGGTCAGGCGAGGGAGGCGGCCAGGAGGACGAGGACGGCGAGGATGACAAGGAAGATGTAGAAGTGGAGGGATCCGTTCTGCAGCAGATGCGCGCGCTGGAAGAGACGCGCGGCCTGCGTGAAGACGGGCCGCCAGAGCCCGGCGAGCGCGCGGTCGTCCGTCTCCGTCGCGAACGCCGCGTCCGTCGGCGTGGCGGGATGGCCCCGGAAGGGGATCAGGTGGCGGCGTGGCTTCAGGATCGGCGCGAAGAGGTCTGTGAGCGGCTGGGTGAAGGCCGTGGCGGTGTAGGCCATGCGCGCGGTCGGGGCGCGGTAGCCGCAGTCCCACGTCGGGACGGCGGGCTTCAGGCCGCCGCGCGGACAGAGGAAGCGGCGCGCGGCGACGAGCGCGAGGGCGAGGAGGAGGCCGATGCCGGTGAGGGCGAGGACGTCCTGAAGCGGCGCCGGGAGCGCGTCCGGCAGGGCGGCGCCGCCGCAGACGTGCCGTCCGAGGCGGAGGCAGGCGACGGTGCCCAGGGTCATGGCGAGGGAGCAGCCGAAAAGCCCGAGCTGGGCGAGCCACATGCGGGCGGGCGTCTCGACGGCCGTGGCGGCGGCCTCGCTGCGTGGCTCGCCGAGGAAGGTCGCGCCGATCGCCTTGCAGTAGGCGGCCGTGGCGAGGCCGCCCGTCAGCGCGAGGGCGACGAGGACGAGGAACCCGGCGGCCATGAGGGCGGGGTCATGCGTGCGGACGGCCTGAAAGGCCGCGCCGTAGACGAGCAGTTCGCTCAGGAAGCCGTTGAGCGGCGGAAGCCCGGAAAGGCCGAGCGCATTCAGGACGAAGAGGGTCCCCGTCTTCGGCATCCGCTTGAGAAGTCCGCCGAGCCGGTCCTGGTCGAGCGTCCCCGCCTGGTGGAGGACGGAGCCCGCGCCGAGGAAGAGCCCGCCTTTCAGGAACGCATGGTTGAGGACATGGGCGAGGGCGCCCGCGAGGGCGAGCGTCTGGATCTGGAAGGCGTCGGCCGCCAGGTTCTGGGGGCCTGTCCCCGCCAGTCGGGGGTCTGTCCCCAGCAGCGCGAGGCCGAGACCGAGGGCGACGACGCCCATGTTCTCCACGGAGGAGAAGGCGAGCAGTTTCTTGAGGTTGGCTTGCGGAAGCGCAAAGAGAATGCCGCCAAGTGCGCCGAAAATTCCGAAAAATAGAAGAATCCATCCACTTATCGCAAACATCTCGGGGGTCTGTCCCCAGATTTGCGGGGTCTGTCCCCAGGGGGTGGCGAAGCGCATGAGCCCGTAGAAGCCGAGCGGGATCATCGCGCCGGACATGACCGCAGACGCGGGCGCGGGCGCGGCGGGGTGCGCTTCGGGAAGCCAGACGTGGAAGGGCGGGAAGCCGATCTTGAGGCCGAAGCCGACGGCGGCGCAGACGAAGGCGGCGAGGACGCAGCCGGGCCGGGCGAGAAGGACGCCCGCCAGCATGAGCGCGCAGGCGCCCGCATGGCAGGCGAGGAGGTAGATCCACGTGGCCTTGCGGACGGTCTTCTCGGTGCTCTCGAAGGCGACGAGCCCGGCTGAGGCGAGGCCCATCGCCTCCCAGGCCAGGAGGAAGGTCAGCTGGCCGGGCGCGAGGACGACGCCGGACATCGCCGCGAGCGTGGCGGCGAAAAAGGCCCAGAAGCGCGTCTGGCGGGCGCGCGACTCGCCGTGGAGATAGCCGGTCGCATGGAGCGCGGCCGCCAGCCCGACCAGGGCGATGGGCAGAAGGAAGATCGCTTGAAGTCCATTCACGGGATGCGTATGCCTTTTGAGGTCAAGAGGGCGCGTATTGTACTCTTCTGCCGCGAAAATGGCAAATCGGCCTCCGCGCGAATTGCGCAGGGCGCGGTGAAAATGGGACTTCAAAGAATTTTGTGGAAGCGGGCGGCATGACCTTGATGCTTTCATAATGCCGATCCAATCCTAACGAGGTCTGGGCGCAGATCCAGTTTCCCGCAGAAGAAGAGTATGGCCGTGCGGAAGTTCTCGAAGTTCCGATAGCCCCTTGCCGAGGCCTTCAGGCTTTGAGTAGAGATGCCTCTTCAACGTG
>DCMF01000010.1 GCA_002321305.1 Verrucomicrobia bacterium UBA1629
CTGGGCGGCTGCGACATCCTCGTCACCTGCGCGGGCGGAAACGAGGCGCGGTGCTGCGCGAGCCGCGTGCCGTTCTACGAACAGCCGCGCGAAGTCCTCGACTGGGGGCTGGACGTGAACCTGAAGGGGCCGGTCTACTTCGCGCGCGCCTGCATGCCGGCGATGGTGAAGAAGGGCGCGGGCGTCATCTGCTGTCTCGGTTCCGTGACGGCGTTCGAGGGGGACGGCGTCGGCGCGATGTACGGCACGGCCAAGAGCGGGCTCGTGAGCTTCGTGAAGTCGCTCGCGCTCGCGGGCGGGCCGCACGGCGTGCGCGCCGTCTGCGTGACGCCCGGCCCGGTGCTGACGCGCGCGGCGATGAGCGGCATGCCGACGGTGCTCGGACGCGCCGCCGAGCCGCACGAGCTGGTGGACGTGATCCTCTTCCTCTGCTCGGCGAACGCCTCCTTCGTCACTGGCACGAACCACGTCGTGGACGGCGGCCGCCTGCTCATGTACCAGCCCTACCGCGCGCCGTGATGCTGTCCTGTGTGGGCCATGGAAGATGATGGCCCAAGTTTTATATAAAACATTTGCACGGGCGAGAATGTTTTGGTAAACTTCTCCCCGTATGGCGAATCCGCTTTCGAGAGTTTCCTACAAATGGCTGTTGCTGGTCTTCCTGTTCGTGGCCTTTTTCCTCGAGCAGGGGGCGCGGCAGGTCTACGGTGCCGTCCTGCCGCAGATCCGGCTCGACTTCGCCGCGCGCGGCGTGTCGGGCTCGCAGCTGGGGCTCGTGAGCTCGGCCTTTACGCTGGTCTTCGGCCTCTCCCTCGTCGTCGCCGGCTTCGCGGCGGACTTCCTCGGCCGCAAGCGCGTGCTGGTGGCGGGGACGCTCCTGTATGCCGTCGGCGTCATCGGCGGCGGCTGCGCGACGGGCCTCGCCTCGCTTGTCGCGTTCTACGGCGTCGTCAACGCGCTGGGCCAGTGCTGCATCGCGCCCGCCTCCTACTCGCTCATCTCCCAGTACCACACGACGGAAACCCGCGCGACGGCGATGGGCGTCTTCCAGAGCGCCAACTACCTCGGCGTCTGCCTCGCGAGCGTGGCCGCCGGCGCGCTGGCGGGCCTGGGGCCCGGACGCTGGCGCTGGGCGTTCTGGGCGGTCGGCGGCCTGTGCGTCCTCTGGGCGCTCGTGATGCAGCTCCTGATGCGCGACACGCCGCAGCCGGTCGCGGACGGCGAGCCGAAGGCGACGCTGCGCGAGGGCTTCGCCGCGCTCCTGAAGAAGCCGACGGCCGTCCTGATCGCCGTCGCGTTCGGGATGTTCATGTACGTGATGTGCGGCTTCCGCCTGTGGGCCGTCACCTTCCTCGTCCGCAGCTTCGAGGGCGTGTCGCTGGCGTCCGCCGCGTTCCACGCCGTCTTCTGGTATTACCTCGGCGCCCTCGTGGGGCTCGTCGTCTCCTCGCGCGCCCTCGACTTCCTGGGGCGGCGCTCGAAGACGGTGCGCCTCGACGCGTCGATCCTGGGCCTCGTCCTGAGCGTCGTCCCGATGTACGCGGTCTCGTCCGCGACGTCGCTTGCCGCCTGCTGCCTCTGGCTCCTGGTCCTGGGCCTGACCTGCGGCCTCTATGAGGCGGGGCACTATCCGTCGATGTTCGACTGCATCGTGCCGCGCTACCGGAGCGTCGCGACGGGCCTGACCGGCTGCCTGGCCTTTGCCGTCGGCTCGCTGGCCCCGGCGGCGCTGGGGTGGATCCACGACGCCTTCTCGCTGCGCCTCGGCATGGCGACGCTTTCCGTCTTTTTCCTGCTGGGCGCGCTGATCCTGCTGCCCGCCCGGCTGTTCACCTTCAAGAGGGATCTGGTCAGCCAATGAAGAATCCGAACATCCTGTTCACGTCCGCCGGCGTGGCGGAGCTTGTCGAGCGTCCGACGCCCGAACCCCGGGCCGGGGAGGTCCTGGTGCGGCTCGTGCGCAGCTGCATCTCGAGCGGCACGGAGCGCGCGAACCTGGTCGGCGTGCCCGACAGCGGCGTCGGCATCTTCGGCGCGCCGGCGACGACGACCTGGCCGCGCCAGAGCGGCTACAGCTCCGCCGGCGTCGTCGAGGCCGTCGGCGCGGGCGTCACGTCCCTGAAGCCCGGCGACCGCGTGGCGATGAGCTGGACGGTTCACGCCCGGCGCGTCTGCGTCCCGGCGGCGAACGCCTATCCGATTCCCGACGGCGTGTCGTTCGAGCAGGCGGCGCTGACGCACATCGCGACCTTCCCCCTCGCGGCGATCCGCAAGTGCCGGCTGGAGATCGGCGAGAGCGCGATCGTGATGGGTCAGGGCGTGCTGGGGCAGCTCGCGGTGCTGCTCCTGAAGGCGGCGGGCGCGACGCCCGTCCTTGCGGCGGATCCCGTCGCCGCGCGGCGCGACCGCGCCCGCGCGCTGGGCGCCGACTTCGCGCTGGACCCGTCCGCGCCCGACTTCGCGGCGCGGGCGAAGGCGCTCTGTCCGAGCGAGTGGCGCAAGATCTTCGGGCGCGTCGCGATGAGCGGGCCGCAGGTTGGCATCGAGGTGACGGGCGTCGGCGCGGCGCTGGACAGCGTGCTGGACGCGATCGCGCCGTTCGGGCGCATCGCGCTCCTCGGCTGCACGCGCGACTCGAACTTCACGATCGACTACTACCACAAGGTGCATGGACGCGGCATCACGCTCGTCGGCGCGCACACGGCATGCCGGCCGGAGGCGGAGTCCGCGCCGGGCTGGTGGACGACGCGCGACGACGCGCAGGCGTTCCTGCGGCTCCTGGCGCTCGGACGGCTCTCTCTGGACGGCTTCGTCGATGAGGTGCATGCGCCGGAGGACTGCGGCGAAGTCTATGCGCGGCTCGCGGCGGGCGGCGCGTTCCCGATCGTGCAGTTCGACTGGGAGAAAGGCGTGAGCCACGGAGGGGTGAAATGAGGCAACCGGCGATGGCTTTGGACAGGATTGACAAGATTGACAGGATTGCCGGGACGGATGTGCGGAATCTTTCCAAACCTGTGAATCCTGTAAATCCTGTCAAAAAGGCCGTCGGACGAGGCTTTGCGGCACTGCGCGATGTGTCTGCGACGCTGAACACGAAACGCCGCGAGCCGCGCCCTCGCCGGGCGGCGATTGCCTGCGGCGAGCCGTCGCCGCGTCTGATGGGTCCGTGTGAGTGGTCTGCCATCCCAAAGTTGGTAAACACAGAGCGGCCTGCGGC
>DCMF01000071.1 GCA_002321305.1 Verrucomicrobia bacterium UBA1629
GTTTCAACTCACGCGCCCGCAAGGGGCGCGACGGCGGATATTTTATCATATTGTCTGCATTGGGTGTTGACGGCATTTTCCGCGAACCCAATTTGCACCCCCCTGTCAATCTTCTGCTTCAGTTGTCAATGATCCCGGGAAACGGCTCTGCAACTTGCAATAGTCCCTAAAGACGGCAGTATCCGTGCATGAAACGGCCTTTCCGCGAACCTCCCTCGTGAAGTCTGTGAACTTCCCGTTCGCGGAAGAGCCCTGTTCAGAGAACAAGCGGCTCTTCTACGTCAATTGCTGGCTTTGCGCCATAATGCTCGATCCGCCTTTGGTAATCACGTCCCAGATAGTAATACCGCAGACTGTCCGTCTCCTCATCGCAGATCGACTCCAGCGCCGCCTTCAAGGCCGTCCATTGCGCGGAATCGACATTGCACTCAAACACGGAATTCTGGACACGAATGCCGTAGTCCATGCACCGCTTCGCAATCCTCCGCAAGCGCCGTCGCCCCGAAAGATCAACCGTCGAGACATCATAGCTCACCAGTACCATCATGTGTCAAATCCCCTCACTTCGCGATGAATGGCGGATAGGCATCAAGATCCCCTCGCAGATGCCGCGCCAGCAACTGCGCCTGAACGAACGGGAAAAGCCCAAGCGCCATCTTCTCGCCCAGAAACGGATGCACCGACTCCTCGCGCTTCCGATTCTGCCACTCGACAAGGACAGCCTTCCGCGCCGTCTCGGACATCGCCACCGCACCCGACTCCGAAAAGACGAAGTCCTTCCGCCTGACTTGCCCACGATTGACCAGCGACAGCGCCACGCGATCCGCAAAGAACGCCCGGAACTCTTCCATCAAGTCGAGTGCCAGACTCGCGCGCCCCGGACGCAGCGCATGGAGAAATCCGACTTGCGAATCAAGTCCCACGCTTTTCACGGCGCCCTCGCAGTCATGGGCCAACAGGACATACAGAAACGAAAGGAGCGCGTTCATCGGGTCGCGCGGCGGACGGCGCGAGCGTTCGTCCAGTCGAAAGTCTTCTTGCTGCGCCACAAGCAACGAATTGAACGAGGCGAAATAATTGGCTGCGGCCTCCCCTTCCAAACCACGGACCTCATCCAGCGCATGTCCAAAGCGAAGGCGCTGCACGGCATTCGCAAGGCGTGTCACCGCCGCCGCACACGCCGCGTCCGCGCCGTGATCACGCAACCGCCGCTGAAGAACCGTACGCGCGTTCAGCACCTTCCCGATGACCATGTTGCGCGCGATCTCCGCAGCTTTCGCCGGATCGCCCGCCGCCTTCATCTGTGCCACGCGCAGCAGAACGTTTCCGCTCTTCCCGCCCTCAACTCGTGCCAAGGGACGGCCGTTCTCCGTCAGAAAACTGACGTTAACGCCGCGCTCCGCGCAGAGTCCCAGAAGAAACGGACTTACCAGCACGTTTCCAAAGCAGACAAGCCCCTGCAGCGTGTGGATCGGAAGTCGCACCACGGTCTTCTGTTCGCGCTCGGCAACGACTGTCTCTCCCTCGCGATGGAGGTAGATGCCTTGCGTCGTGACATAGAGCGTGTTCAGGAGCTTCTTCATGCGCACACCTCCTCAAGCTGGCGCATCAGCCATGCGCGAGCGGACTTGCCCTGGTCCTTCGGGCGACAGTCGTCCACAAGCGAGCAGGACGCGCACCATTTGCCATACTCGCCCTTCGGAACGACGCCGGCCGCCAGCAGGCGCCGCACGTCGTCCACCGCCCGTTCGGTGAGTGCCCGAAGTGCTGCGTCAAGAGGCACGTCCACCCTCCGCCGCGTCTCGCCGTAGAAAAGCGCCCCGGCCGGAATGCCCACGCCCAGCATCTCCTCCAGACACATCGCCTGCGCGCAGAGCTGGACCTCGTCGGCGCGATGCGCCTTGGGCTTGCCGCGCTTGTACTCGACGGGAAACGGTGCCCACCGCCCCGACAGCCCCGGCAACGGCACGCCCGTCGCGCCCGCCTCATCGACGCGGTGGAACTCGACCATGTCCGCGACGCCAGCGACACCAAGACGTCGCGAGACGAGCCGAAGGGCCGTCGCCAGTCGCACATCGCGCCGCGTCTCGCGTTCGCGCCGATCAACCCGCTCGTGCAGGACACGTCCAGCCGCCGTGAGCGCATTCTCCGTCCATGTCCCGTCCAGGTGGATGAGCGCGCACTGTCGCATGCAGAACACGGCGTGCTGCAGCGCGGAGAGGGGAATCAGCTCATCGTCGGCGTACATGGACGGAGAACCGCGCTATCCTACATCTCCATGACCTCGACGCCTGCCGGCAACGCGGCACGGTCAATGGACAACGCGTAGTCCTTGAAGCTGCGCGGCACGGCGACTTCGCCCTTGCGGGCAATTTGAACGAGGTCGAAAAGCTTGTGCGAGGGGGCGTTACCCAATGCCGTCTCATGCTTGAAGACAATCAGCCTCTCCGTCGCCATCAAACCTCGCGCCGCGGAATGGTCCTGGTCGAACATGCCGACCAGCGCCTTCCACAGTTCTTCCAAGTCCTCCTGCGAGAAGCCCGTCTGCGCCGCCAGCGCCGGGGACACGAAGCCATAGGCCACGTAGAGACCGTAGGAGACCGTGTTCTTGCGCCCCATCGTGCGGTTGTCGCCGCCTTGCTTCTCGGCCTCGGCTTCCGTCGCGACCGCCATGCGCGTGATGGAATGCTCCAGCGTGACGATCGGATCGACCGAGCGCGCAAACGTCAGCTGAACCGGGCCGCGCACCTGCCCCGCATTCGCGCCCGTCGACATGACCGCGCCAAACGTGCGGATGTCAAAATAGTCCCTGCACATCTGCTGGCGGGCACGCGCAATCTCGCTTCCCTGACCTTGCCCCTCCTTGTTGCGCTTCTTGCCATCCGCCGAATCGGCAGGAGCTTTCGACAAGTCCACGCCGAGCTTTTCGTAGGCCGCGCCGATCTCGTTGTTGAGGATGGCCTTTTCCTTCACGAAGATGTCATAGCCCGCTTCCGCCCCCTTCGTCAGCTGGATGTAGTTGCGCACCTTGCGCTTGAGGCAGACGTCGGTGACGAGCCCTTGTCCCGTCTCGGCATCGACACGCGGCAGGTTGCCCGCGTCGGGGTCTCCGTTCGGATTGCCGTCCTTGACGTCAAAGACGAGCATGAAGTCATAGCGGTTCTTGAGTTCACTCATGGTTGAGTTCCTTTCCTTTTGTGAAATGGCTGTTGCTACTCTGCGTCTTTCTTCGTGAAGAAGTCCTGCCGCTGGTGATAGTAGCCAATGGCGAACTGCCCCTGATCGTCGAGCGAGAGGTGCGCCGGAAAACGATCGATCCCCGCGATGACCTCCTGCATCTGCCTCTCCAGGTTGACGGCAAGGCCCGGCCTCTCCTTTCGCAGCTTGGCGAGGTGATGGTTCGCAAGTCGCATCAGGTTGCCGAACACGGAACTCGGCGTCGACGAGGCCGAGGCGTAGAACCGCTCCTTGATTGTCGCGTTGATTCCGGGATTTGCCGCCTCCTGCATTCTTTCGAGAACGGCGAACAGACGGCCGAGGCGATAGCCCGTGTTCACGTTTTCCTTGTCCAGACTCACGGTCAGGTTCCTTTCATTCTTGGGATTGCTAAAGCGCCATTTGCGGTTGAGACAGCCCTTGATCAGCTTCGCGCGCGGATAGTTCACCTCATGCTCGGCCTTGACGCGCATCAGGACGGCCTGCAGCAGCGTCTCCGGGAACGGCAGGCCTTCGAGGATGCTCCGCATCACGTTTCCCGCAAGGTTCGGAGCGATGTTTTCCGACTTGCCCTGAACGGCGGTTGACACCAAAAGCCGCCAGAGCGACAGATGATCCCGATCCTTCGACCCGTGCGCAATCAGGAGATCGTCAAAGTAGGCACGGAACCGCCCTGCCATCTCCGCAACCGTTCCGACATGCCAGAAGCGGATGGCGATGCGGGCCGCGTTCGGCGAAAGGCCGAGGACGTAGAAAGCCGTCTGGTCCCTGGAAAACGAAGCAGCCCCCGCCTGCGGCGACTTCAGAAGCGCCGCGACGTTCTCCACCAGCCGGTCCGGGTCGTCCTTGGACGGTTCGGAAAAGAATCCCGACATCGCCGCCTCGAACGGATCGTCCTTCCCGGCCCAGAAGACAACCGTGGCATCGCCCACCATCATCTTCTGCTTCGAGTCTTTCGACAGGAGCGCATTGAGGGCCGTCGTGTATTCGAAAGCCGAGCGGACGCCAACCGGCGAGTTGTTCCCCTGCGCCTTCCCGAACGACGTCGCCGCCGGAAAATTGAACGACACGATGTTGGCCCCCGTCGTGTTGGCGCCCGGAATGCCCTTCAGCGCCGGATGCAGCAAGGCCACAGCTCCCCTTGTTCCGCTCACGAGATCGACACTGGCCACGCCCGCATCCGACTCGTCCGCCACCCTGTTCACGATCTCCTTCACGGCTGGAACGTCAAAGATCGTTCCGTCCTCGTTCACGAACTTGAATGCCACGAACGCACAGGCCTGGCGCGCCTCCTTCCATGACTCATGCGCGTCCAACCGGGACGCCATATCGGCGGACGACAGAAAGCGGAGCACCGCACCGATTTCCGGGACAGATCCCAAGGGCCGAAGCCGATCCATGAACGCCTCGTGCTGCCTGGCAACGCGACTTGGATCGCCGCCTTCCTTGCAGACGACTCCCGTGACATACTCCACGTTGTCCCAGAGGAAATAGGGTTCGATGCCGACCGTGCGCTTCACCGCCTGCGGAACGGCAAACGCGCGGGCGCGCAGTTTCCTGCCGACCTTCTCCTGCGTGTCCTCGACATTGACCAGTCCGCCCTCCCTGTCCAGGACGATCAGATAGGGAATTTCCTTGCGCTCCCACCCGAATGGCGCGATGCCCGATTCGGGATCGGCGGCCTTGCGGTCATAGTAGCCCTTGAGTGCCTGGAGAATCACCTGAACACCTCCGGCGAATCGGGAGACGGGACGGCGATGGCGCCATTCACCAGCTGCGGACGGAAGAACATCGGCCGGATGTCCTTCGGATCTGAGTAGTCCAGGTCAAAGAGCATGAACCCCAGGTCGCGCGTCTCCTGAATCGGGCGCGCGGCTTCCGCTTCAGGGTGTTTCACGAGCCGGATCTCCCGACACGAGAACTCGCGACATCCCAAGTACGGATGCATGAAATACTGCCCCTTCGTCGCACGGCGGTCGAACATCGCGGCGTACTTCGCCTCCTTCTCGTCGGGACGCGCCTCGGACTGCCGATACAGTTCGGCCTCTTCCGCCTCGCCCAGCCATTCGGGGGCCGGGTTAGCCGCCTTCGCGCGACGTTCCGGCGGAATGAAATCGAATTCGGCGTACAGCCGGTAGCACACGTCGCGCAGGAAAAGCCCCGCCCGCTGTTGCCGCGCCTCCTCAACCAGGATGCCGCCGCTTCGCACACTCGCCACGGCACTGACCTCATTGCGCCGCACGCTCGTCCAGCGAATCGGGTTCATCACCTCGATCTTCGTGATGCGCCAGCGGATGGCCGGCTTCCAGAAAACAGCCGAGAAGATGCCGCGCGCGGCGGACGGCGTGATGACATCATAGCTCACGCGCTCGACCTTCATTTCAGGTCGCGTGAAACAGGCGAAATCGCCAGAAACCTCCAGACAAAAACCTCTCATTACCATCCTTCCCTTTTTATGGCCCGTATTTTACAAAATTGTCTCTTCGCTTGTCAACGCCTCACGGAAAACATCCAAGCCGAATGATTCCGAATACAGGGATTCCAGTGTCTGAACGTAGACGCCGGGGTGCATCTCCTCGATGAAACCCTTTTGCAGCAAGTCCCTCACCAGGCCCTGCGGCACCGTCACCGTGAACCGCTGCAGCCTTCGCATGACAAGGCGCTTCGGCCCGACGGCACGCAGCTGGTCAACCAGCCGCCCGTTGTCGCCATAGCGCACGACAATCGGCACCGAACCGTCGTCAATCATCCTGAACGCGGCGGCCGCTTCGCGGAACTGGAACTGGAGCGCACGCGCGTTCTGGACGAGCCATCCGTCGAATTCCTCTCCAAGCGTGTGCGCACGGGACTGAAGTCCCCGGTAATAGAGAGGGAATATCCCAGGCGCCTCAAGCGAAGGCCTATTCGCCTGCCCCAACAGGTCGGCTGTCGCATATTCGCCGTTCCGCAATTCGCCACGCGGGCTCTCCTTGGGCGGCATGAAGACGACGACGCGCCCCGGTTCGGGCAGACGTCCCTCCCGATTGCACCGTCCCGCCGACTGGGCGATGGAGGCGAGACCGGCAAACGCACGATAGACGACGGGGAAGTCGACGTCGACGCCCGCCTCGACAAGCTGCGTGCTCACGACGCGGACCGGTTCGTCGCGCGCCAGCATCGCCTTGACGCGCGCAATCGTCCGCGAACGGTGTTCGCCGCACATCGATGCCGAAAGGTGAACCGTCCCTTCCGGCATGAGTCCGCACAGGTCGCGGCAGTCCTTTCGCGTGTTCACGACGCAGAGGACCTGCCGAAACCCCTTGAGCTCGTCCGCGACCTCCGCCCACGTCTTCCGCACGGACGTGTCCGACGGGAACACGTAAGACGTCCGCTTCAGCCGCGCATAGAGGTCAAGCGACGCCGGGATGATTTCGCGGACGCCGGAGAGTCCCGGCAGGCTGGGCTGCGTCGCCGTCGAGAGGACGAACGTCGCGCCGTAATGCAGGGCCAGCTCGTTCAGGGCCGACGTGCAGGGCTTCAGGAGCCTTGTCGGCAGGAGCTGCACCTCATCAAGAATGACGACGCTCTCGGCGATGCTGTGCAGCTTGCGGCAACGGCTCGACCTGCAGGCATAGAGCGACTCGAAGAACTGGACGGACGTCGTCACGATGACGGGCGCATCCCAGTTCTCGGACGCGAGACGCGACTGCTGCGTCTCCTTCGACGGATCGAAGTTCGAGTGGTGCTCCAGCACGTTCGCGTCACCCAGGAACTGCCGCAGCGTATCGGCCGTCTGCTCGATGATGGACGTGTAGGGGATCACGTAGATGATGCGCCGCTTGCCGTGCTTTCGCGCGTGCCGGAACGCAAACGCCATCGCCGAGAGCGTCTTGCCGCCGCCTGTCGGCACGGTCAGCGAGAAAAGGCCCGGCGGTTCGTCGGCCGCACGTTCGCACGCCGTGCGGATTTCGGCGCGAATGCGGTTCACCTCCGTCGGGGCGGCTGCACGCTGCTTCGCGTCGAGCTTCGCGAAGAACGACGTTCCCAGTTCGTCCAACGCCGGATAGGCCCCGCGCCCGTCCGCGCGCACCGCATCCAGGAACGCCTCCGTGTCGAGGAAGTCGGCATCGACAAGGCATGAATAGAGCATCCGAATCCAAAGGGCAAAGCCCGCTTCGCCGCACCTGAACGGCGGCGGCGGCAATGCGCGCGCCGATTCACGGGCGGCGATCCATGCGCGGACAGGCGGTTCGTCCAGAACCGACGCCTCCTCGGCAAGACGCACGGACAGGGCGCCGTTCGGCGTCTCGCCGCCAATCCAGTCAGGAAGCCCCGCATGATGGCCCGCGATGCAATAGGCGAGGATGCGCCCGGCAGGCCCGAAAGTCCGCACGGCCCAACAGGCGCCCGCACCCGAATGCGAATGCTCCGACGCATCGTAATCCACATCCGAAAGGCCATTCGCGCGCGCCAGGTACGACTGGAAGGATCGCCGGGCCTTGCCGAGGTCATGAAGCTCGCCCAGGAGCCGCGCCCATTCGGACGAAGCAAACGGACGCGCGAACGCGGCGGCCATTGCCGCCACGTTCGACGCATGCCGGTCAAGCGTCTGCCACGCCGCCGGAGGCTGTCCGGGCAAGCTGTGCGCGTAGATTCCGTCTTCGTTGCTCACAGTTCGATCCTGATCTTGATCCTTAGGATGTTCGCTCGCAATCGCGCGACAGTCCGTTCCTTTCAGTACGGGAAACGGATGAGCCGCGCAGGGCAATCGAGCTGCCCACGACGGAGTCAGGCGTCGCCGCCCCCGCAAGGGAAGCGGCCAGCGCCACGCCAAAGGCCATGATTCGTTTCATGGCCCGTATTATACCATGTTTCAGCCGCAGCAGAGCAACCCCCACTTCGTCACCGGCTCGATCTTGGGCGTCCAGACCGTCCTCTCGATCGGGAAGCTGTCGGGGTTCGTCTCGTGGCGGTTCATGCGCACGGCGATCTCGCCGCCCTTAACCTCTCATGGCGAAAATCAACCGATTGATCAGCGCCGCGTCTTGTTCCGGTAGTGGAAATACAGCGTCAAGTCCGTCGAGACGAGGGCCATGTCCAGCACATAGACGAAGACCAGCCAGTCATTTCCGGGGATTGCGTCCAGAAGCCGCGCACAGATGCCGCAGACATAGCCGAAGAGGACGATCATCATGAAAGCCGGGCTTTTCCCGTCCACGCGCTTCGCGCGATACGTCCGAAGGATCGCGAACGGCCACGAGAAGCCGAACGCGAACAGCATGAAGAATTCACAGAGCTGCGCCGTTTCCATGCGCGATATTATACCACATCGCGCAGAACGCGATGCGCGGCATCTCCGCCCGAGCCATTCACCGCCGAGATTTGGTATACTTCACGGCATGAGCGACCGGAAGAAACTGCTTGTCAGCCTCGACGTCCGCCACACCGCCTCGCGGCGGATGATCGGCGGCATCATGCGCTTCGCCGCGACGCATCCCACCTGGGAGGTCCAGCTTGCGGAGGCGCATCCGTCTGACCGCCCCCTCGCCGACTTCATCGGATGGAAGCCCGATGCCCTCATCACGGACGGCGGCTGCCACGCATTGCCGCACGAGACGTTCGCACGGCTGTTCAAGACGGCCGTCGTCTACGTCAACACGCCGCCGCGCCGGGACTCGCGCAAGATTGCCGCGACGATCCGCTCCGACGAGCGCGCGCTCGCGACGGCGGCGGCCGAGCTCTTCCTGCGGCGGAAGCTCACGCACTTCGCCTTCGTCGGCGCGCCCGGCGCCGAGTGGTGGAGCGAGGCGCGCGAACGGCTCTTCCGCGCCTACCTCAAGGATCGCGACCTCCGGCTGCACGTCTTCGTCCCGCCCGCGTCCGGCAGCTGGCGGCAGCGCGAGACGACCCTCGCCAAGTGGCTGCGCGACCTGCCCAAGCCGTGCGGCGTCTGGGCGGCCTACGACCAGCGGGCCAAGTGCGTGCTCGACGCCGCCCACCTCGCCGGACTCGCCGTCCCCGAACAGCTTCTCGTGCTGGGTGTGGATGACGAGCGCACCATCTGCGAGTACACCACGCCCTCCCTGTCGTCCGTCGTGCCGGACTTCGAGGCCGGCGGCTACCAGGCGCTCGAGTTCCTGGACGCGGCCATCGTCCGAGGGCAGCCGCCGGCAAAACGCCTGACCGCGCTCCGGTTCGGGCTGCTTGGCATTGTCGAGCGCCTCTCGACCGCCGACACGCACGGCATCGCCAGACGGCGCGTGTCCGAGGCGTGCGAGTTCATCCGGAAGAACGCGGTCGCCGGCATCGGCGTCCCGGACGTCGCGGCGGCCGTCCACGTCTCGCGGCGGATGCTGGAGCAGAGCTTCCGCGAGGCCACGGGCCGCACCGTCCTCGACTTCATCCAGGACGCGCGCTTCGAGAAGGTCATGCAGATGCTGAAGGAGACGGAGACGCCCATCGATGCCCTCAGCCACTTCTGCGGATTCCGTTCGCCGACCCACCTGATGACGCTCTTCCGCCGGCGCTACGGGCTGACGATGTCGGCTTTCCGGCGGGCGGCCTCCGAACGGCATCCACCCGTGCCGAAGGCGGCCCTCACTTCTTCGCCTTGACGCCGAGGTCGGAGAGCTTCATCGAGATCACGCGCGAGACGCCCTTCTCCTGCTGGGAGACGCCGTAGACGAGATCCGAGCCCGCGATCGTGTGCTGGTTGTGCGTGATGATGAGGAACTGCGACTGCTTGAGGAACTCCTTGAGCTGCTCGACGAAGCGGCCGATGTTCGCGTCGTCCAGCGCGGCGTCGAGCTCGTCCAGCATGCAGAACGGCGCGGGCTTGATCATGAAGATCGAGAACAGCAGCGCGACCGCCGTCATCGTGCGCTCGCCGCCGGAGAGCAGCGTCACGGACTGCGGACGCTTTCCGGGCGGACGCGCGATGATGTCGATGCCGCATTCGAGCGGATCCTCCTCGTTCTCCAGCAGGACGAGGCGCGCCTCGCCGCCGCCGAAGAGCCGCGTGAACATCGTCTGGAAGTTCCTGTTCGCCTGCTCGAAGGTCGAGCGGAACATCCCGCCCGACGTGCCGTTCAAGTTGTTGATGAGGTCGAGAAGCTGCGCCTTCGCGGCCAGGAGGTCCTCCTCCTGCGCCTTCTCCTTCGCGTACCGCTCCTCCAGCTCGCGGCACTCGTCGATGGCGACCATGTTGACCGGGCCGAGCGCGGCGATCTCGGCCTGCAGCCGGCCGACCGTGCCCTCCAGCTCCTCCATCGGCGGCACGACGCCCTTCTTCCACTCCGGGTCGGGCTCGCGCATCACGGCGTCGGCGAAGAGGCCGTACTCGTCCTGCAGGTGCTCGTAGACGTTCTGGCGGCGCATCGTCGCCTCGGCGGACGCGACCTCCAGCTTGCCGCGGATGTCCTTCGCGCGGTCGAGGTCGGCGCGCTTGCGCGCGGCGTCCTGGTCGGCGACGGTGATCTTCTCCAGCATCTCCGCGCGCTGGCCGCGCCCCTCGTTGATGCAGTCGACGAACGCGGACGCCTTCTCCTTCAGCTCGTCGAGCTGCGAGAGGAGGTCGCCCGACTCGTCCGTCAGCCGGCGGATCGAGTCCTCATAGCCGGCGATCTGGCCTTCACGCCCGGAGACCGTGTGCGCCAGCTCCGCGCGCCGGCGGTTCGCCGCGTCGCGCTGCTGGCCGATGAACGAGAGCTCCTGCTCCATCTGGCTCGCGGCGATGCGCCGCTCGGTGAGCCGCTGGGACGCGGGGATGTGCTTCAGCTCCATCTCGCGCAAGTCGTTCTCGGCGGCCGTGACGAGCGCCATCAGGTCTTCGCGCTTCATCATCGTCGTCACGGTCGTCCCGGCCTTCCAGGTCTCGACCGCGCCGTTGCGGTTCACGTCGGCGTCGTTCACGAGCGTGCCGGTGCGCGTCGTGTCCGCCACCTCGCGCCGCTTCGCCTCCACGTTCGCGCGCTGCGCGTCGATCGCGTCCTGCAGGGCGTTGAAGTCGGCCTCCTCGGCCTCCAGCGCCTCCTTCGCCGCCGCAAGCGAGTCCGTCAGCAGCTGCGCCTTCTGGTCGAGCGACTCGGCCTGCATCTGCACCTCTTCGAGCGTCGTCTTCGTCTGGGCGATCTCGTTGCGGTCGCGGGCGATGTAGGCGCGGTACTCCTCGACGCGCGTCGCGTTGACGCCGATCACCTCGCGCGCGCGGGCGTACTCCGCCTCGGCTGCGGCCTGCTGGCCCGCGAGCGCCTGGAGGCGGTCCTCCAGCGTGTGCACCTGCGCGTGCAGATCCTGCGCCAGCGCCTCCGCCGCGCTCACGACGTCCTGCGCCTCGGCGATCGCCGCGTCGATCTCGTTGCGGTTGCGGGCGTTCTGCTCCAGCTCCTCATCGTAGCCGTGGATGCGGTGCTTCGAGACGTAGATGTCGAGCCCGCGCAGCTGGTCCCTGAGCTCCTTGTACTTCTGGGCCTTGCCGACCTGCCGCTGGAGCGAGGCGATCTGGCGCTTCATCTCGCGCAGGACGTCCGCCTCGCGCAGCAGGTTCTGCTCGGTCTGCTCGATCTTGCGCAGGGCGTCCTTGCGGTCGGCCTTGAACTTCGTGATGCCGGCGGCCTCCTCGAAGACGGCGCGGCGGTCTTCGGGCTTCGAGGAGAGGATCGCGTCGATCTGGCCCTGCGCCATGACCGAGTACGAGCTCGTGCCGATGCCCGTGCCCATGAAGAGATGCTGGACGTCCTTCAGGCGGCTCTGCTGCTTGTTGATGAAGTACTCGCCCGAGCCGTCGCGGTAGACGCGGCGGGTGATCGTCACCTCGTGGTAGTCGGTGCCAAGCTCCTTCTCGCAGTCGGCGAAGGTGATCGAGACCTCGGCGAGGCCGAGCGGCTTGCGCGTGTCCGTGCCGTTGAAGACGACGTCCACGAGCTTCGAGCAGCGGAGCGCCGTCGGCTTCTGTTCGCCGAGGACCCAGCGGATCGCATCCGAGACGTTGGACTTGCCGCACCCGTTCGGCCCGACGATGGCGATGAGGCCAGGGTCGAAGTCGAGCCGCGTGCGGTCCGCAAAGGACTTGAAGCCGATGATCTCGAGATGCTTGAGGTACATCAGACGAGCCCGCGCTTGATCAGGTGCTCGGCGATCTCGACGGCGTTCAGCGCCGCGCCGCGCAGGAGCTGGTCGCCCGAGACGAACATCTCAAGCCCCCGCCTGTCGTCGCGCGAGATGTCCTGGCGGATGCGCCCCGCGAGGACGTCGTACTTCGCCGTCGCGTCGAGCGGCATCGGGTAGCCGCCGTTCAGCGGATCGTCCACGACCTTCACGCCCTCGGACGCCCGCAGGATCTCGCGCGCCTCCTCCGGCGTGATCTCGTTCTCGAACTCCAGGTTCAGCGACTCGGAGTGGGCGCGGGCGATCGGCACGCGCACGCAGGTGCAGGAAAGCCGCAGGTCCGGGTGGTGCAGCATCTTGCGCGCCTCGTTGCGCATCTTCAGCTCCTCCAGCGTGTAGCCGTTCGTCTCGTCGAACTTGTCGATGTGCGGGATGAGGTTGTACATGAGCTGGTGCTGGAACGCCTTGACCGTCAGCGGCTCGCCCTTCGCGTAGGCGTGGATCTGGCATTCGAGCTCGTCAAGCCCCGGCGCGCCGGCGCCGGACGCGGCCTGGTAGGTCGCGGCGATGAGGCGCTTCAGGCCCTTCGCCTTGTGGAGGGGCGCCACGGCCTCCAGCATGATCGCCGTCGTGCAGTTCGGGTTCGCGATGACGCCCTTGTTCCAGTCGAGGTCCTCCGGGTTCACCTGCGGCACGACGAGCGGCACGTCGGGATCCTGGCGGAACGCGCGGGAGTTGTCGATCATCTTCGCACCGGCCTTCACGCAGGCGTCCTTCAGCTGGATCGCGACGTCGGTCTTGCCGGCGAACAGCACGATGTCGAGGCCCTTGAAGCAGTTCTCGTCGGCCTTCTTCACGTGATACGTCTCGCCGAGGATCTGCTCGTCGCGTTCGCGCGACGCGAAGACCTGAACCGCGCCCTTCAGCGGGAACTTGCGCTCCTTGAGGACCTTGATCATCTCGGTGCCGACCGCGCCGACACCGACCAACCCGACCGCATACTCTTTCATGGGCGCGTATTATATCAAAAAACCTTGACGTAGGTCTCTTCGCGCAGACGCGCGATCCAGGCGAGGTAGGCCGCCTTGGACTTCGCCTCCTTCACGTTGGCCTCGATCGCGTCGAACGCCTCCTCGAAGGAGAGCTTCTTGCCCTCGCGCTCGTCTTCCTTGCGCAGGAGGAAGCTCCAGCCGTCGATCTCGATCCACTTGCTGATCGTGCCCTTCGGCATCGCGGCGATCTCGGCGCAGATCTCCGGCTTGAAGACGTCCTCCGGCTTCACGTCCGTGTACCTCTTGCCGCCCAGATCCTCGAAGCTCTTCTCCTTGAGCGCGGCCGTGATCTCGTCGCGGCGCACACGCTCTTCCGGCTTCAGGAGGATGACCGAGACGGTCACGCGATGGTCGGTCGTGTAGCGTTCGGGATGCGCCTCGAACTCCGCGCGCATTTCGGCGGGCGAGGCGGTGATGTTCTTGTTGATCACGTTCCACCGCATCGCGCCGACGATCATGTCCTCCTTCATCCGGGCGTACCATTCGGGGTACGAGATGCGCTGCTGGCCGAGCGTCTCGATCAGCTTGTTGCGGTCGCCGCCGAAGGCCTTCTGGATGATCTCGCGGATGCGGTTCTCGACGACCCACTCCTGCATGGTCATCTTCGACTCGCGCGCGGCCTTGAGCATGAGCTTGCGGTCGATCATGTCATTCAGGACCTCCGCATACCGCGAGGCGTCGCGGAGGCCGAGGCGCGCCATCTCGTTCGCGACCTCGCTGCGGAGGATCGTCTCGGAGCCGACCTTCGCGGCGATGCCGTCCACCTCGACGGCCTGCGCGGCCGTCGGGAGGAGAAGCGTCAGCGCCGCGAGGGCGAGAACGTTGAGTTTCGTTTCTTTCATGGTCTTCTGGACAGTGGACAGCAGACAGGCGACAACGGCAGTGCCGCCCCTCACATCATCGCGGCGATGGCCGCGCCCACCATCGGCGCGTCGTCCACGCGCGGCGGAATCGCGTAGTGGATGTTGCGGCGCTTGACGAGCATCTCGTCCAGCTCGCGGCGCACCGTCGCGTCGAACGGGATCGCGCGCGTCTTGTAGTACGTCGAGCCGTCCACGCTGATCGCGATCGGCGCGGAGGCCTCGACGCCCTCGCCCGTCTTGATCGCGAACGCCGCGAGGTGGATCGCCGTCAGGACGGCCGCGCGCTCGAAGACGGGGAGGCCGAGGCGGCGCGCCATCTTCGCGTCGTCGGCGTCGGCGAAGACCGCCTCCAGCAGGTTGACGCGGTCGTCGCGGTGATGGGCCGCGCAGAAGTTGTCGAAGTCCATCGTCTCCAGCGTGCCGAGGCCGCCGAGGGCCGCCGCCGCCTTCGGCGAGAAGAGGCCGGCCTTCGCGGCCGCCTTGTAGACCTCGAGGCCGACGCCGCCGAGGTAGCCGCCCGAGATCATCTTCTCGAACGGGTTGTGCCCCGTGTCGCCCTGCTTCGCGTCCATCGCCGCGTCGAAGCGCGACTGCGGGTACTTGTCGAAGCTGCCCGACTCGGCGTTGATGATCATCGAGCCTTCCGGGTCGAGGTCCGCGACCTTCGTGATGTTCACGTTCTTCTCGACGTAGGCCGCATTCGTGCCCGTGCCGAGGATGAAGCCGATGTAGGAGGAGTAGGTCTTGTCGCCCTCCGTCGCCTTCGCCGCGAGCAGCGTCGCGACCGTGTCGTTCACGATGGCGATCTCGCCGCCGCCCATGCGCCGCAGCAGCTCCTTGCCGACGTACTGGCCGACGACCGACGGGGCCTGGATGCCCTTCGTCCAGCAGTTGAGGCGCGCGTCAAGCTCCGGCGTGACGTCCGCATTGTACGAGAAGCACCAGCCGAACTTCTTCACCGTCGCCTTCGGCGCGACGCGCCGAAGCTCGTTCGCGAACGCCGCGTAGAACTCGTCGCCCGTCACCGGCGACTTCGCGCCCGGCATCGACTGGTTCTGGCGGTCCTCGATCTTCGGCGGAATCGAGACGACCGCCGAGCGGAAGTTCGTGCCGCCCGCGTCGAGGACGGCCGCCTTCGCCCCCTGCGGGATCTTGCCGTGCACGCCCACGTAGGCCGGGATCATGCGCAGGGACGACGGCGCGCCCTTGAGCCCCTTCTCCATCTCGGAGAGAAACGTCGAAATCATCGCCTGCCGGTCGATCCGCTCCGCCGTCTCGAACCCGTTCGCCGCCAGAAATTCCTCAGGTGTCATCATGGTCTCTTTTCCTTCTTTTGTGTTTGTTTCAAATGTCCTCGGGCGTCAACGCATTCGTCAACGAAATCCAGTCTTCGACGGAAAGGTCTTCCGCCCGATTCGTAGATTGTATCAAATTCTTGAAGACGCTGCCAAGCTGCTTGCGACGATGTTCAAAGGCCCGTTTCGTCAAACGATAGAAAATACGCCGTTTTTCGTCCGAAAGGCTATCATTCCTGTTATGCCGCACCAACCGCACGACACTCGATCCAATTTCGGGCCGAGGCCAGAAACAGCTCGCCGAGACCTTGCGGACAACTTTGACGTCATAGTCGAGCTGCGCCCAGACGCCCGCAAGACCGCGCGTCTTCGACCCCTCCGGCGCCGCGAGACGCTCGGCGACCTCCGTCTGCACCAGCACCGTCAGCGACGGAACCGCCCGCATCTGCACGAGTTCCAGCAGGATGCGCGTCCCAGCCTGGTAGGGCAGGTTGGAGATCATGTGGGTGAAGGGATGAGGGATGAGGGATGAGGGATGGGGCCTGTCGTAAAAGCCACTCCTCATCTTGCCGATGACCGCCAGCGCGTCATCGGCGATGACGGTCAGGTTCGGCGGGTCGCCGAGCGACGCGGCGAGGCGTTCGGCCAGCACGGGGTCTTTCTCGATTGCCGTCACGCGACAGCCGCGCTTCAGCATCTCCTCCGTCAACACGCCCAGCCCCGGCCCAATCTCCAGGACATGGGGAATAATCGAATGATCGAATGGTCGAATGATCGAAGGGTCTGCGGGTCGAATGGCCGAAAGCGCCGAGCCACCCACCCCTGATTCGATTATTCGATTATTCGACAATTCGATCATTTTGAGACCTTCATCCACAATCGCCTTCAGGGCGTTCTGGTCGATGAGGAAGTTCTGCCCCAAAACCTTGTTCGGATGAAACCCGTTTTCGATGCACCAGGCCTTGACCTGGCTCGGACTCGTCAAGTTCATTTCGCAACCTCCAGTACGCGGTCGATGACGCTGATGTACTCCCACTTCGGATGATCCGCGCTGCCCGTCAGGCGGAACTCCAGCAGCAGCTTCGTGAACGGCCACGTCAGCGGATGCAGGATCTTACCGACGAGCGAGTCCCGCTTCGTGAACTGCACGCGCACCGTGAAGTCGAGGCTGTCGCGCACCGTGTCGAACTGGCCGTACATCTTGATCGAGAAGACCGTCCCCTCGATGTAGATGTTTTCGCTCTTGAGAATCCCGTTCTCGATCACGTAGTCGCACGAGCCCTGCGTCGAGTCCGTGAACCACGAGACGCCCGGCACGCGCTCGGCGAGCAGGGCCACGAGTCCCTTGAAGCCCTTGATCCGCATGAGCTGCCCGTTTCGGACGCTCAGGTGCCCCTTGCCGTTCAGCACCTCGTAGTTGTTCGTCATCGCGCGCGGAAAGCGGAATTCGAGCGCGCAGTCCGAATCGCCGTAGACCTCCGCGCCGACGTACTCCCCCTCGAAGCCGCCGATCTTCAGCAGGTCGGCGGCGGGCAGCGCGCTCTTCGCCACGACGGACACGGTGTTGTAGCCGTTCGTGCCGTCCACCGTCACCGTGCCCTCCAGCGGCTCGTCCTTCGGCCCGACGCCGACGATCGGCCCGAAGACGTGGTGGTAGTTGAGCGAATCGCCGCGCGTGTAGACGAAGAGATGGAGCTGGCCTTCGGCGCGCTTCATCGCCACGCCGTTGTACTTGCCGAGCGTCGGCTTGAGGTCGAGGTCGAGGTTGAAGTCGTTGTTGACGAGGTTCACCCGCCAGGCGCAGAATGCCGGGATCTGCCCCGGCACGTCCGTAAAGGCATCGACATACGGCAGCGACACGGGGATGTCCAGCGCGACCAGCAGCGGACGGATCTGCTTCTGGAGAGCCGTGCCGCGCACCTCGCCGCGCACCTCCTGACGGTCGAGGTCGACCGTGCAGAAGCCGTCAATGAACATCGGCTCGTCCGCATCCCCGTCCGGCCAGTCCAGATGGGCGCGCGCAAACGAGACGCGCGACGCGGCGACTTCGACATCCGCCACGACCTTCGCGGGCGCGGCGCCGAGGATGTCGGGGTTGACGAGCGTCAGCGTGAAGCGCGGCAACACCGGCAGCGTCGCCTCGACGCGCGCATTGCGCTCGTGGTTTTCCGGCGCGTAGTACGAGTCGGGCAGGCGCGGATAGCGCGCGCCCTCGACGAGCAGCTGGCGACCGAACACGTCGACGACAATCCGCTCCGCCGACGCCAGCGGCTCGCGCGGCGCAAGACGATACCGCTCAAACAGGCGAAACCCCTCAATGATAAGCCCGCGCCGAAAGCCGAACGCGAAGGAGTCGACGTGCACAACGAGGTCTTCCGGCACAACGCGCGCGGCGGCGGCCTCGACCCACGACACGGGAACGGACTGCTCGCGGAACAGGAGCGACCCGACAAAACCGCAAAAAACGATGAAGCCAAGCTCCACCGTCTTCAAGAGGATCTTCAGGAACTTCGTCATCGCACTCCCTCTAACCCTTTTCGTATCCCTGCTGTTGGCAGCCCCTAGGAGAGTCGAACTCCTCTTGCCTGGATGAGAACCAGATGTCCTAGCCGATAGACGAAGGGGCCTATATGGTGCACCCGGTGGGAATCGAACCCACATGCTTTATGGGCACAAGAACCTGAATCTTGCGTGTCTGCCAATTCCACCACGGGTGCTTCGGGTGTGTAGTATATCAAAAAACTGTCTGGGTCGTCAATGGTGAATGTTGCACTTCGTTGGATTTGTCGATTGAAAAAGTAAGTGGCCAGGGGCGACGGGGCGACCTGCCCGGTTAGTCCTGCAGACGGAGATGCCCGCTTTCCCCTGCGAAAGCGGGCAAGACGCGGGAGAAGCCGCATCATGCCGTCGCATCGACGGAGAAAAGAGGCGGCGAGCGGGGCGCAGGAGACCGAAGAGGTTCGAGACGAGCCGGAGCGAGTCGTGCCGCCGGGCCGTCGCCGGCGCGCGCGTCGCCGAAAAGTCCGTCCCCGCGCGGAAGCGAAGGCCGCGTTCTGCCGCCGGCGCGGCGACCCACGCCCGCGCCGCGTCCGCGAGCGCGTGGTCGTCCTCGTAGAGTCCGCCGACGTCGCTGTGGACGCCGGGGAACAGCGCCTCCTCGACCTGTTCGCCCCAGAGCGGCACGTAGGCGTAGAACCGCCGCGCCTCGTGTTCGGCGACGGCGTGGCGCGCGAAGCGCACGTTCGCCGGACAGTCCTCCGCGACGGCCAGCCCCGGCGTCGCGTCCACCGTGTCCCAGAGGCCAAGGTACTCGACCTCGACGCCGAGCCGGTCGAGCCACGCGGCGAAGTGGCGGGCGAGGAGCGCGCCGCGCGAAAAGCCGAAGAGGAAGATGCGTGTCGGCGGCGCACCGGACGGCGTTGCCGCGACCTGCGCCTCGTACCAGCGGCGGGCGCGGGCGAAGATCACGCGCCAGCCGACGCCGGACGCCTTTCCGAGGAGAAGCGCCCCGACGCGCGCGCCCGGCCCCGCCTCCAGATGGCGCTTCTGCGAATCGTCTTCGAGACACGCCTCGTAGACGAGCGAGACGTTCGTCTTCTTCCCGCGAACGCCCTGCCCCGTCCCCTCGAAAAACAGCGCGAGATTCATTCGCCTTTCAGTCTGCACACGACAGAAACCTTCTGACCAAAGCCATCGTAATCACAATGACGTGACAAAAGCCAAGAACCTTATCACAGATCTTGACGGCATCGTCACTTCAAGACCTCCCATCTTCCACCATTCGTACCGCCAATGCGTTTTAGTCTGCCGGCAGCCTTTAGTTTGCGAATATGGTACCTAACGCCATCGCATGTCAGCCCTGTTGCGGATGCAAGCGCGGAGATGGCTATTGTCGGGTCCTTGCAAATCATGCTCCAGACAGAGGCCCCCGCACGCCCCTGCGATTCCAGAACGGCCGCCTTTCCGGCAGTTCTTGCGGTAGTTTTTACGGCAGTCTTTGCGGTAGTTTTTACGGCAGTCTTTTCGGTAGTATTTGCGGTAGTTTCGATAGCAGGAACCGAAGTGCCGTCAATTGCTTTCGCATCCTTGGCCCGCCGCCAGAACACAACCTTGAAGAAACCAGCTTCTTCCGAGACGGTCGGCGGCGGCAATCCCGATGCTGCACATGCGGTGAAATAACGCGACACGCCGCCACCCCACGCCTCGACCTCTTTCATGTATTCGAGCGCGTCGCCAAGGGCGTTGTTGCGCAATTTGGAAAATCCGTTCATCGCATCTTCAAGCGTGAAGTCTTTCACCAAGCCGCCCGGCGACAGTATTTCAAGCCTATCATCGTAAAGAGCCACGTATATGCTGGACGGCTCAAGATAGTCCCGATGAAACACCGCATTGCAGATCGCTTCTCGGATTGAATCAAGCGGAAGTTCATACACATCCCGCCGCTGTGTGCCGACAATCTCCGAGCCTACGCGAATATTCCGTAATAGGAATGCGTATGCCTCCTCTATCTGCGCGATGACGCTCCCCTCGCACGTGCGGCGATCGACGAAATCGCTCTTCTGCACTCCCCTGAAGAACCCGCACTTGATTTTCGGATGCATGATTCCCGGAGCGGGTTCACCCGATACGATATAGAAGCCGTAGGATGGAATCAATTTGCCCGACTTCTTGAACAAAAGTCCCATCGACACAAGACGCTGCTCTGTCATTGACTTGACGTTTTTACGCTCTTCTTCCGTGCGGCAGTTCTGCTCTGCGGCTTTCGTCATCATGTGGCAGAGTGCTTCAACTTCTTTCTTTGTCACACGCCCGCCCTTGACGGGCTGCTTGTCAAAGCTGAGGTTCTCGCCGGACAGAATAAGGCTTTTCAATTTGTGTTCCTCGACACTTCGCGATGTCGCGCCAATGCGGATGAACGTTCCCTTGTGAATGCCGAGGGACTTGACGTAATAAGGCGTCTTGTCCCCGCTCTTTACGTCAAGGGCGACAAGGACCTTGCCGTCAAGCGTCGCCGGCTTGATGTCGATGGCAACCGCAGGCGTACAGGCGTTCACGACCGCGTCCGCAATGGCATCCATTTCTGCCGCGACCTTGTCGCGAGGTATGCCAACAAGCCGTCCGGTCTTGTCCTCCACGCCGAAGAGGATACGCCCCCCTTTGCCGTTCGCGAACGCGACAACGGTCTTCTTGAACTTCAACGAATCCTTTGGCCTCGCCTCCTTGAACTCAAGGACGGCGCTCTCGCCGTTCTGGATCTCCTCAAGCAATGTCATGTCATTCTCCTCTAGATGCGGTTGAAAGGATTGTGCAAAACAAAAGTTTCATCTTTGAGCTGCGTATTGAATCGTGTGCGCATCGCCGTCCAGACGGACAAGCCACCCTTCGACGTCAGTTTCACGGTCAAGCCCGAACCCGGTCACGCACGAATCGATCTGGGACTCGATCCACGCCTCGGCCCTGTCCCAATCCGCAAACACCATCGCATCCACGTCGTCCGAATGCATCGACCCCTGTTCGTGGATCGTGACGACGACACACGTTCTCGCCCACGGACATGTCATATCCGATCTCTTGCCGTTTCCTTCAGTCTATGCACGACCGAAACCTTTCGGTCAAAGTCATCGTAATCGCGAGGCGCGACAATCTCGCCGCGTTCAACCTGTTCCTCGACGAGTTTCCGCGCCTCGTCGCGGCTGTCGGCGCAAACGTCAACGTAGCACTTGAACGTCTCTCGTACCTGGACACGATACCGCTTGCTCATCTGAACGCCCCGTCACCCTTACACCAATTCGCGATAATGTGCCTCAAGAACGGACAGGACCTCCTGGAAACTCCGCTTCTGCGCCGATTCGGGAATGCCGTCAACCTTGGCGCGAAGACGGTCAAGGGCTTTCTCGATCTGCTCGTCCGTCGCGTCCTGATGGAAGATCTTGAAGAACTCAAGCCAGTAGGCGGCGCGTATGCCGCAGACCGGCTGAAGCTGCATCTTGGCCAGATAGTCGTCCATCAGGCCCGTGCGGGCGATTCGCCCGAAATTCTTGCCCTTGTCCGACTGCGGCTGGTCGTTTGTCGCATCGGCCTTGCGCGGATACGGCTCGGCGTTGGACGGAATGCGGATTTCGGACGCACCGCCCTCGCCTCGCATCTGCCTCCAATGCCAATTGCGGTAGGCGGCGGCATACTTCGCCGACTCGATGTAAGGCGCATAGATTCGCGGTCGCCCGGAGATCACGCTGTTCAGGACCCACGGCACGACCATGATCACGTCCGCCTCGGCACACGCCGCGCTCGTCTGTTGGAAGCGCAGGCTCGGCTCGGCCTCCTTCGCCAGCAGATACCACCCCTTCAGCTCGATCCCCATGATCGGCTTCGCCGTCTCGTCCGAAAGGTTCTTCAGGACGACATCCGGGAACGACTGGGGCTGCCGGACAAACAGGTACGTGCCATAGGCATTGTCCGGATCCCACACACTCCGGATGGTGTTCAGCGTCTCGACGACCTGGTTCTCGATCGTCGCGCCCAGCGCCGAGTTCAGCGTGAACACATCCGTCGCATTCACGCCCTCGATGAACGTGTCGCTGTGGAAGTGTGCGGGAAGCGCCTTGAGCGCGTCAAGGACGCCGCGCCACAGCCTCTTGTGCGGCCATGTGTCGGACGGCTCGATGCGCTTGATGTTCGGGGAAATCTGCTTTTTTACTTCAGGCTTCATGTGACAGTCTCTCCTTCGCAACGTTAAAGAACCGAGGATTCACCTCTGCGGCAAACGCCTTTCGCCCTGTGCGGGCCGCCGCAATCGCCGTCGAGCACAATCCGCCGAACGGCTCCCAGACGACATCGCCGAGATCGGACGAAGACCGGATGATCCGCATGAGCAGCTGCAGCGGCTTCTGGTTCATGTGGAGACAGGCGCCGCCCTCCTTGATGCGCTCGGCCCCACGGACAGCCGGAAGCTCCCAGACGTTCGAGATGCCCACCTCGCAATGGAACTTCGCGCGCATCAGATCCCACTCGTCCGCCGCAAACGGCTTCCCGTCCGATTTCGCAAAATAAGGGCGCCCGTTCGCCTTGCCGAACTCGTTCGCATAGGCCGCGATGCGGACAAACGCCTCGGACGGCGGAAAATACCACAGATGGTCGGAGGCAAAGTACTTCCGCGTTGCGGCATCCTTGACGCCACAGGCGGTATTCGCGAGGCGGAACGGCAATCCCGTGCGCCGCCACTCCTCGCGCATCCAGTCCTTGAGCGGCAGTTCCGCGCCGTTCGACGGCAACACGTTCTTGCGCACGTACTGGGCGCACACTTCCGTGACGACCGGGTATTTGCGGATTGTCCGCGTGTTGCAGTTCCCCGCCACATGGGACATCCCCTTGTTCCAGATGTGGCAGTTCCGAAACTCCCACCCGGCCTCCTCGATCGCCCGATGGCAATTGGCCCATCCCTGCTCGGAGTTCCAGAACCAAAGCGTTGCCGACGGCAAGGCCCGGTCGTGCCATATTTTCAGAAACGGACGGTAGAAATCCGCCAACCCCTCCGGTGTCGCCGGATCTCCCGGATAACTCGCCAGCCCGTAGGGGCCATCCGAAACAATCACGGTCGGGCGTTCCCATCTTTCGCAAAGCTTCAGGCTGTCGCCAAATTCGATGTGAACGCCATTTTTCGCCGGTGGAATCGATGTCGAGATTCCTAAAGTCAGCGGCTGTTCGTTCCAGAACTCCATCTGCACACCCGGCTCGCAGACGCAGAGGGCCTCACGCGGCACCTGCAGGAGGATCGGCGGGAGGCGGCACGCGAGGGCGGGGTCGCCGCGGTCGGGCGATTCGAGATACGCCTTGACCGCGCGCGCAATCTTCGGCGCGCGCTTCGCGAAGTCCGCCGCGCGCACGATCACGCGCTCGACCTCCGCCGCCAGAGCATCCGGCGTGTTCGCGGGCGCGTAGGCCAGTTGGATCCGGTAGAGCAGGTACTTTTCGCCGTGCGCCGCGCCCTTCGCCGGATAGCCGAAATCGCGCACGAGCTCGTCGCGCGTACATGTGCCGACGAATTCCGCCGCGAAGTACCGCCCGTCCTTCGCGCCGTTGAAGAGCCAGATCTCGTTGACCCGCTTCGCCGCCCCGGCGTCAACCGCATCGTCTGCGTTGAGGGGGTAATTGTAGTAGCCGGGCCAGCGCTCCAGCTGCCCCGCCCGGTACGTCCCGACGAGGACAACCTTCTTCCCTGCCTTCTCCTTGAAACTCATGCCCGTATTATACCATACTCGCGCCCGCCGATTCTTTAAGGCCCGGCGCTGCCGACGGCCTCACAATCAGGCCACCGTCCAGCAACGCCTGCTGCAGCCGTCTGCCGAACGTCGTCTTGATCGCTGTGACGGGCTTCAGGATTTTCGGACAGCGCGCGACGGCCGCCGAATATCCTGCGGCATCCCCATCGACAAGATAGGCGAGGTAGACGAGTTCGGACAAGCGGCAAGGCGACGCCAAGAGCATGCCACACTTTGAGACAGGTCGTTCAGCAGACCCCCCGCCGGCTCATCGAGAGGACCGCGAACACGGCCAGCGCCCACGGCAGGAAGAGTTCCGCGCGCGTCATTCGGGACTCCCCGTCTGCGTCCAGCGGCCCTCGAAGTCGATGTTCTCGACGGTCGCCTTCCCGACCTTCCCCTTCGCCTCCAGGAAGGGGACCGGCGCATCCAGCCTGTTCACCATCCGGCAGTCGCGCACGGTCAGGCTGCGCACCGCCGCCGCCGGGTCGATCCGGATCGTCGCGACGGGCACCGTCCGCTCGTCGCGGCCGAGGCCCTCGACCGTGAGCCGCCCGACGTCCACCGCGCCCTCGACCCAGACGAGCGGGAAGTTCGTGCGCGAGTGCGTCCCGATGTTTTCCGGCGCGAGCGCCTTCGCGGCGAAGGCGTCCCGGATCACGATGTCGTCGAAGACGCCGCGCGTCTTCCGGTCGCCGAAGAAGTGCGTCAGGCCCACCATGTACGTGTAGAAGCGCCCGTGGACGTTGCGGACCGTCACGCGCTTCAGGCTCGCGCCCGTCGAGAGCATCCGCACCGCGCTGTGGCAGTAGCCGGCGTAGAGTCCGTCGACGTCGACGTCGGTGATGTCGCCCTCCTCCTGCGCGCACTGCCCGTCGTTCGCGTTCAGCGCCACCATGTCGTCGAAGCATGTGCCGCGCAGGTTCGAGATCCTCCCGTGGCGGCACAGGCCGTCGAGGTGCACGCCGTCCATGTTGAGGAAGATCGGGTTGCACGTCGCGTAGTCGAACGTGATGTCGTCCACGAGGAAATGGGACGTGCGGCAGAGCGCGAGGCCGTAGGACGTCGGGTTGCGGACCGTGAGGCCCTTCACCGTCAGCCCCTCCACGTGCGAGAAGCGCATCGCCATGCCGAAGAAGAATCCGTTCTCGTGCCTCGGCGGAAGGCCGCCCGCGCGCGGCGGCGTGCAGCGACGGAGCTGCTGGGGGTTCGGCGACTGGTCGAGGTTCGCCATGTCCCAGACGCCGCCCGTGAGCGCGATGCGGCGGTCGTTCCCGCCGACGTAGCCCCGGTTCTCGACCATCGGGCAGTCCGAGCCAGGCGCGAGGCGGACGACCGAGAAGCGGTCGAGGCGCAGCTCGGTGTCCGAGCCGATGCGGAGCGTCTTCGAGATGCGGTAGTGCCGCTTCGGCGGCGGCAGGTAGACGCAGGGCGTCCCGGCGTCGAGCCGCGCCTGGATCGCCGCCGTGTCGTCCGTGACGCCGTCGCCCGCGAGCGGCGGCAGACCGTCGTCCATCTCGAAGGCGAGCGTGCCGCCCTTCACGATGTCGGCGTGGCGGATCTTCCCGTCCGTCAGGGGGCGTCCGTTCAGCGTCACCGACCTGACGCGCCAGTTGTCCCGCGACTGGTTGCGGACGACGACCCGGAACGTCGCCGGCGCGAACGGCGCGCCGACCTTCAGCGTCGCCGACCGCACGAGCGGCGAGCCGATCACGTACTCGCCCGTCGTCGGGTCGAGCGGGTAGAACCCGAGCGCGGAGAGGACGTACCACGCGCTCATCTGCCCGCAGTCGTCGTTGCCCTCCATGCCCCAGCGCTCCGCCGAGTAGCCGCGCGACAGGATCCGCCGGACGTGCCGCGCGCACTTGTCGGGGCGTCCGAGCGCGGCGTAGAGGTAGGGGATGTGGTGCGTCGGCTCGTTCTCGTGGTGGGTCATCTCGCCGCCGTTCTTGTTGTAGTAGATGCGCCCGAAGTAGTCGTCCAGCATCGCCTCCAGCGCCGCCGGGCCGCCGACGAGCGCGGCGACGCCCGCGACGTCGTAGGGGACGCCCCACACGGCGGTCTCCGGCGACTGCTCGGTGTAGTCGCTCACCTTCCAGTGGAGGCGCGGCCGCGCGACCCAGCTCCCGTCCGCGTTGCGCGGCCAGAACATGCGCCGCTCCGCGTTCCAGAGGTTGCGGTAGTTCCGCGACCGCGCGCGGAACGCCGCCGCCTCGCCGTGCCGACCGACGGCGTCCGCGAGGACGGCGGCGGCGAGGTCGTCGTGCCCGAAGTCGAGCGTGCGCGAGACGGATTCCGTCGTCCTGTCGGCCGCGACGTAGCCGAGCGACAGGTAGGTCGTGAGGCCGCCGCGCGCCTCGGGCGCGCCCGCCCACGGCTCGCGCCCCTGCCACGCGACGCGCGCGTCGGCGGGCGAGGGCACGGTCGCGTTGTGCCTCACCGCCTCGTAGGCAAGGTCCAGGTCGAACCCCCGGAAGCCGCAGGCGTAGGCCTGGGCCAGCACGATCTCCGCCGGCCCGCCGACCATGATGCCCGTGTAGGCCGGGTTCGGCCACTTCGGCAGCCAACCGCCCTCCCGGTACATCTGCAGCAACGCCGTCATCATCCCGTCCACCCGCTCCGGCGCGGCGAGGGCGAGGAGCGCGTGCTCGGCGCGGTACGTGTCCCAGAGCGAGTAGCTCGTGTAGCTCTCGCCGGCGTGCGTCCGGTCGTCGAACGCCGAGTAGTAGCGCCCGTACTCCCCGAACTCGCGCGGGAACTGGAGGGCGTGGTACATCGCCGTGTAGAAGACCGTCTTCACGTCCTCGTCGGCGTCGATTTCCAGGACGGAGAGCGCCCGCTCCCATGCGGCCCTCGCGCGGGCCTTCGCGCCGTCGAAGTCGAAGCCTTCGCCGAGCTCGCGGCGCATCGTGTCCGCCGCCTGGGCGTCGTCGATCATCGACTGCGAGACCTTCACGAGCAGCGGCTCGCCCGCCGCCGCGTACTCCGTCCACGCGCCGCAGGCGTCCGCCGTCACGGACGTCTCGCCCGCGAGGCAGCGGGCCGTCGGGTAGCCGTCCGCGCCGCGCGGCCCGTCGCCGATGTAGACGCCCTTCGCGGCCGCCGGGCGCGACACCTCGATGCGGAAGCGCGCGCGGCAGTTGCGGAGCGGCGGGCCGAGCTTCGCGTCCGCCCGGTCCTCGTTCCACGCCGTCAGCAGCCGCGCGTCCGGCGCGGCGAACGTGACGCCGCCCGGCAGGGCGTTCGTGTCGGAGAACGAGCCGACGAACGTGCGCGAGGCGTCGAAGACGAGCCGCGCGGGGGAATCCGCCGGGAACGTGAAGCGCAGGAGCGCGCACCGCGACGAGCCGGTCGCCTCGGCGATGACGCCGTTCGCGAGCGGGACGCGGCAGTAGTACGGCGTGAAGACGCAGGCCGCCGGGTCGAACGCGACGGCGCGCGTCGCGTAGGAGCAGTCGCGCGGCCCGACCTGCGGCATCACCGAGACCTGCCCGTATTCGCCCATCCACGGCGCGGGCTGGCGCGTCCCGACGAAGCCGAGGAAGCCGCGAGACGCGTCGGCGTAGCTCACCTTGCCGAGCTCGGAGAGCTGCGTCATCGCCGTCCACTGCCACATGCCGAACGGAACGCCGACGAACGGCTGCATCGCGGCGGCGTTCGCGGCGTCGGTGCGGCGCGCGGCCGTGCCGATCAGCGGGTCCACGCAGTCCAGCGGCGCACGGCCGCCCGCCGCCAGCGCCTCCAGCGTCACCGCGCAAGCCGCCGCAAGAATCATCCGTCTTGTTCTCATCTGCCTGGCCTTCCCCTTACTTGGTCCTGAAAAACGACTTGACCGTCTCAACCGACTTCTTCGGGCGCCGCAGCTGGTCAAAACACCCCGCAATCGACCCGCCGAACATCGCCGAGCAGGTCTTGTCGCAGAACCGCTCGCGCGTGCGCCCGTCGTTCATCTGCCAGATCGCGAAGCCCGAGCAGTCCGGGTTCGCCCACAGGCACTCCAGGATGTCGCGCAGGTACTCCTCCTGGTATTCCTCGGTGTTGATCGAGGCGTTCGGGTCGTGCATCCCGTACAGGCCGCCGCACCCGGATTCGGAGACCATGATCGGCTTGTCGGGGTAGCGCCGGCGGAAGCGCGCGATCGCGCTCGTGAAGCGCCTCTCGACCTTCTCCTTCAGCTGCGCGGGCGTGCCCGGCGTCGCGGGGATCGTCCCCGGATAGGCGTTGAGCGACACGAGATCGACGTTCTCGCAGCTGACGTCGACATCGATGTTGTTGCACGCGAACGTGACGAGGCGTCCCGAGTCCTCGGCCTTGACCGTCGCGACCAGCCGGTCCACAAGCCGCTTCACGGACTCCCGTCCGCTCGCGCACTCGTTGAGGAAGCCGTAGACGATGACGCTCGGGTGGTTGAAGCTCGCCCGCACCATCTCCTGCGTCTGGCGGACCTGCATCTCGCAGAACCCGGCGTCTTCCGACTCGTCCGGCGGGAACGGGCTCTTCCCGGTCTCGGCCCCGTTGCCCCAGCCGAGCGACTCCTCCCAGACGAGGACGCCCATCTCGTCGCAGAGGTCGAGGAAGCGCGCGCACTGCTGGTAGTGCGCGCCCCGGATGAAGTTGCCGCCGACGGCCTTCAGGTTCTGGAGGTCGCGCAGCATCGTCGTCTCGCCCGTCGCCGAGCCTTCGAGGACGGACGACTCGTGGCGGTTGAAGCCCTTCAGGAACAGCTCCTGTCCGTTCAGGTACATCTTGCCGCCCCTCGCCTCGACCTGGCGGATGCCGAAGCGCACGGCGGCGGGCTGCGTTCCGTCGCCCGCGCACGACACGGCGAGCGTGTGGAGGTTCGGCGCGTCGGGCGACCAGGGGCGGAAGTCCGGCACGCGCAGCGTCGCGCGCCCGTCCTTCCAGTCCGCCGCGACGGCCTTCCCGTCCACCGTGACGGCGCCGCGCGGCGCGCCGCCCTCGACCGCGACCTCGACCGTCCCCGTGCGCCAGTCGCGCGTGCGGACGAAGACCTTCGGCGCGCGCTCGACGAGCCTGACACCGTGGTAGAAGCCGCCGTAGAAGTAGAAGTCGTAGTACGGGCGCGCGAGCTTCACGCGCGGCCATTCGAGGATGTTGTCCACCGCCGCCGCGATTTCGTGCGTCCCCGCCGCGAGCGGGCCGACGGGGATCTCCAGCCGCGCGTAGGGGTAATCGTGGCGGCCCAGGCCAACGCCGTCGAGCGCGAACGCCGCGCGAACGCCCATGCCGTCCACGGTCAGCACGGCGTCCCTCATCGGCGCGTCGAGCGTGAACGTGCGGCGGTAGAGGCCCGTGCCGCGCTTGAGGTAGTAGCGCGGCAGGACGTCCCAGCAGCCGGGCACGGCCATCACGTCGTCCGCCGCGAACGACGCGAGGGACGTCTCCTCCAGCGGCTTGCCCTCCTCGAACCTGAAC
>DCMF01000114.1 GCA_002321305.1 Verrucomicrobia bacterium UBA1629
TCTCGTTCTACTGGATCGACCACGAGCCGACGCCGGGGGCGTTCCGCTTCGACGGCAGCTACCGCGAAGAGGAGCGCTACTGGAACGGCCTCACGCGCGACGAGGCGATGGCCGACCGCTATTGGCGGCGTCCGGCGCCCGGCCCGGTCATCGACTTCCTCAAGGCGAAGGACGTCGCGATCCACGGGCACATCCTCATCTGGGGCAACGCGAAGCCCTACTGGATCTGCGACTGGTACTGTCCCGAAAGCGAGAAGCGCGTCTTTGACGGGATCGGCATCCCGCGCCATTCGACCTGTTACGGCTGGGAGCCGTGCGGCCAGAACTGGAACAGGGGGTTCATGGGGCGCGTCGCGGCCTCCTGGATCGCGCGGTACAAGAATCTCGACGAGCGCGCGCTCGAACGCGAGACGCCCGTCTACGCGGCGAACCTGCGGCGGATCTTCCGCAAGCGCGTGTCCGACGTCGCGGCGCGGTTCGGCGACGTCGTGGACAGCTGGGACGTCGTGAACGAGAGCGCGCGGGACTATGCGCACTACCGAAAGTCCCGCACGGGGCTCGGCTACTGGTTCAGCATCTACGGGCTCATGCCGGGCGACTACCCGCTTCACGCGCTCCTGGACGCGAAGGCGGAATTTCCCCCGTCCGCACGGCTCGCGATCAACGACTATTGGGTCAATGCGGACTTTCTCGCGCAGGTGCGCGACCTGAGGAAGGAGGGCGCGCGCATCGACCTCGTGGGCTGCCAGATGCACATCTTCAGCACGAACGTCTGCCGCCGCCTCGCGCAGGGCGCGACGGAAGCGAACTGGGTCGGCACGCCGAAGGTCATCCGCGAGCATCTCGACCTGATGGCGAAGGCGGGCAAGCCGCTCCACGTCTCGGAAGTGACGATCGCCGCGCCGGGCGTGGACGAGACCTCGCGGAAGATCCAGGCCGTGCTGGTGCGGAACATCTACCGCGCGTGGTTCTCGCATCCGAAGACGATGGGCATCACGTGGTGGAACACGGTGGACGGCGCGGGCGTGGCGGGCGAACCGCTCGTCTCGGGCCTCTTCACGCGCGAGATGGAGAAGAAGCCCGCCTATTACGCGCTTGACGAGCTCATCAACCGCGAGTGGCGGACGAACCTGTCCGTCGCGGCGGACGCGGACGGCAGGGTCGCGTTCCGGGGCTTCCGCGGCCGCTACCGCCTGACCTGGACGGGCGCGGACGGCAAGCCGGCGAAGAAGCTGGTCGAGGTGAAATGACAGACAGGTGCCAAGACGATTTCGCGGACGCGGTGTCGTGTCCGCTTGCAGACAACAAGCCAACAGGAAAGGGACAGAACCCATGACAACAGGAAAGGAGTTCCGCCGGAGACGGCGGAGAGCATTGCGGGCGGTCGCGATGGCGATCCTCGCGTGCGCGGCCTTCGCGCCGTCCGCGCTGCGGGCGGACTATCAGTACATCGTGTCCGGCTGGCCGGCGGCGAACGAGTCGCGTGCCGTCGCCTCGTCCGCCGTGGCGCTCGAGACGGGGACGCTCGCGACGCTTGCGTCCGCCGCGCCTCTGGAGGCGCGCTACCGCACGTCGTGCGTGTCCGACGGACACGTGCAGCCGGTCTCGGCGTTCATGCTGATCATCCGGTAATCACGAGAAACCAGAACCACCAATAAACACGAACCACCAGAAAAAGGAAAACGAAAGATGAAGCAGACAGCAAACCTGAAGTTGACGTTGGCGGGCGCGGCCCTCGCGGCCCTGCCGGCGATTGCCACAGTCCCCGAAGTCTCGGACGTGCAGATGTCCCAAAACGAGGCGAGCCGGCGGGTGAAGATCACCTACGCCCTTACCGAGCCGGCGGTCATCACGCTGGACGTCCAGACGAACGCGACGGTGAACGGCGGGACGGTGTGGGCCTCCATCGGCGGCGCCGCCGTGGGCGCCGCGACCGGCGACGTGTGGAAGCGCGTCGAGGCGGGCCAGCGCACCATCCGCTGGCAGCCCGACCTCGCGTGGCCGGGGCACACGGTCGCGGACGGCGGCGCGCGGGCCGTCGTCACGGCGTGGGCGCTCGACAACACGCCGGACTACCTGGTCGTGGACGTCTCGGCGGGCGCGAAGCCGAACACCCAGCGGTACTACCCCTCGGCGGAGTTCCTGCCCGGCGGGCTCCTCGGCAATGACGACTACCGCACGGCGAAGCTCGTCCTGCGCAAGGTCATGGCCAAGGGCGTGACGTGGACGATGGGCTCGACGACGCTGGAGAAGCAGCGCTGGGGCACGAACGAGAATACGCACGAGGTGACGCTCACGAACAACTACTACTTCGGCGTGTTCCCCGTCACCCAGGCGCAGTGGGCGCTGATCCAGACCGCCCGTCCTGAGCCTTCCTGGTTCAACAGCGCCGCCGACCGGGCGATGCGCCCCGTGGAGCAGGTGTGCTACAACGAGATTCGTTGCGCGGCGAATTCGACGGTGGCGGACACGAGCTGCTACTATCCGGCCAATCCGCATGCGGGCTCGTTCCTCGGTCTCCTGCGCACGAAGACGGGGCTGGACTTCGATCTGCCCTCCGAGGCGCAGTGGGAGTTCGCGGCCCGCGCGGGCCACGGTGACACGAAGTGGGGCGACGGCTCGGGCATCCTGAACGGGGACGCGGACGCGAACCTGTCCCTGCTGGGCCGCTACCGGCACAACGGCGGCCAGATTCAGAACGGGACGGCGTATGCCGACCCCGCGCGCGGCTGCGGGGCGGCGAACGGCACGGCGATCGTCGGCTCGTATGCGCCGAACGACTGGGGCCTCTATGACACGGCGGGCAACGTGTGGGAGCAGTGCCTCGACTGGTCTGCGTCAGACATCACCGGTCTCAACGGGGAGGTGAACACGACGGTCGGCACGAAGCGCGTGCGGCGGGGCGGGTGCTTTCAGGAGGCGGCGGGCAACAGCCGTCCGGCCTGCCGCAGCAACGCCAATCCTGACAGTCGAACCGGTATCGGCGGCTTCCGCGTCGTCTGCACGGCCGGGTTGCACTGATTCCGCTGAAATGGTACAATGACGAAATGTTGTGATTAACTCCGATGATTGACGCTCTCGCTACCGCTCCGCAGGTTATTGCTGGCTTCGCAGAGGCCAGCCCCCAGACAATCGCATTTTAGGCCGTTCTCGGAGAAACGGATGCCTTTGGGCGACCTCTTCAGCGGAGCGGTAGCGAGAGCCATACGGATCGGAGTTTATTATTCACGGTGAAAAAGTCACTTTATTTAAGCGCCTCGCACAAAGGAATGACGGACATGAAAAGAACGACATTGGTCCTCTCGCTGCTGCTCGCCGCCGCCGCGTCCGGCGCGCCGACGGCGCGGCTGCTCTATCCGTCGGAGGCGTTCGCGCTGGAGACGACGCCGCCGGATTCGCCATGGCCGGGGCGGCACGTCAACGCCGTGAAGGGCGCGGAGGACCTTTCGGGGGCCGGCGAGCTCAGGGTCGAGGTGTCCAACCGCCTGTCGCGCCCGCTCGCCGTCACGCTCAGCGTCAAGAGCCGCGCCCTCCAGGGGCGGTCGCCCGGAGCCTGCGTGACGGTTCCGCCGCATGCCGTGCGGCGGCTCGTCTGCGTCCTCCGGCCCGAGCCGTGGCGGCTCGACGCGCCCGTCGCGTTCGTCGGGATGAACGGCCATCCGCGGGCGTGGGGGGCGGTTTCGAGCGTCTTTGACGTCCGGGCGGTGACGGGCTTTCACCTCTTCCTGAAGAAGGGGGAGGACCCCGCGTCGTTCGACGTCCTCCGGGTGGCGGTGCGGAACGGCGAGGAGGGGTCGGTTGCGGTCTATGCCGCGACGAACTTCCTGCCGTTCGTCGATCGGTTCGGCCAGTTCCGCCATGCCGAGTGGACGGGAAAAATCCACGGCGACGGCGAGCTTGTCGCGGCGGCCGCCGCTGAAAGGAAGTGGCTTTCGGCGAACGCCGAAGGCCCCGACCGCGCGCGGAACAGGTGGGGCGGCTGGACGGACGGCCCGCAGCTCCGAGCGACGGGGTTCTTCCGCACAGAGAAGGTGAACGGGAAATGGTGGCTGGTCGATCCGGACGGGCGGCTCTTCTGGTCGCACGGCGTGGACTGCGTGACCACGGGCGGCGGCCAGACGCCAGTCACCGGACGCGAGGGCTATTTCGAGTGGCTGCCGAAGGAGGGCGGTTCGCCGTTCGGGCGGTGCTGGGGACGGACGACGCAGCCGGCGGCGCACGGCTATTATGCGCAGACGAACCACGTGCCGTACAAGACTTTCGACTTCGCGGTCGCGAACTGCGTGCGCAAGTACGGGGCGGACGGGAAAGCCGACCTGGTTGACCTGACGCACCGCCGCCTCAGGGCCTGGGGGCTGAACACGCTCGGCACGTGGTCCACCCCGGAGGTCTCCGCCGCCCGGCGGACGCCCTACACGCTTCTCCTCGGAACGGACGGAACGCCGCGACGGGCGAAGTCCAAGGGCTGGTGGGGGCCGCTGCCCGACCCGGAGAACCCGGCGTTCGAGCGAATCCTCCGCGCGCGGGCGCGGGCGGCGGCGCAGGGGATGAGGGACGACCCCTGGTGCCTTGGCGTTTTCGTGGACAACGAGCTCTCGTGGAACGACCTTCCCGACCTCGGTCACGTCGCGGAGGTCTACCACCGGACGGTCGCCCGGATTCTCAGGGAGGAGCTCCCCAATCACCTCTATCTCGGCTGTCGCATCGCGTGGGGTCCGGACGAGGTCTACCGGGCGGCGGCGCGGCACTGCGACGTCGTCTCAGTCAACGCTTACGCGCGCGTCTTCGACCGAGACCTGCCGGAGGGGGCGGCGGACAAGCCGATGATCAACGGCGAGTTCCACTTCGGCGCGTTCGACCGGGGGATGTTCCACACGGGGCTCGTGGCGGCGCGGGACCAGGCCGACCGCGCGAATCTCTATCGTGCGTATGTGAGGAGCTGCCTCGACCATCCGCGCCTGGTCGGCGCGCACTGGTTCCAGTGGCGCGACCAGCCGCTCACGGGGCGGGCGGACGGCGAGAACTACCAGATCGGCTTCCTGACGGTGACCGACGCGCCCTACCCGGAACTGGTCGAGGCGGCGCGGCAGGTCGCGCAGGAAATGTATGCGCGCCGCTGGGGAGAGAGACGGCGCGAAGCCATGAACGAAGGGACTTCAAAAGGAGGACGCAAATGAGAATACGGGGAATGAAGAGGGGAATGGCCTTGGCGCTGGCCGCAGCGGCCGGCCTGCCGATGGCGGACGCGGCGGGCGTCAAGGTCTACGAGGATCCGGGCTGGTGCGTGTGGTGCCCCAGCCCGGTCGCGCTGCCGGACGGGCGGCACGCGCTCGTGCACTCGCGCTGGCGCGAGGCGGACGGCTTCGAGGCGTGGTGCGCGAAGAGCGAGGCCGCGCTCGCCATTTCCGAGACGGGCCCGCTCGGCCCCTACCGGTTCGCGAAGACGGTCCTGCCCGGCTCCGGGCGCGACGGCGACTTCGACCGCGACGTCGTGCACAACCCGCAGGTGCTCGCCGACGGCGGGCGGTACTACCTCTTCTACATGGGCACGCATTCGGACCTCGCCGACGGCGCCGCGCCCGGCGCCTCGTCGTCCGGCACGGCGAAGGGGAGCTTCCGCCTGAACCAGCGCATCGGCGTCGCCTGGGCCGACCGCATCGAGGGGCCCTGGCACCGCACGGGGCGGCCGATCCTGCCGGAGTCGGAGGACTGCATCATGGCGTCGAACCCGGCGGTCGTGCGGATGCCGGACGGCAGGTTCCTGATGGTCTACAAGTGGGGCTGGCCGCCGGCGGCGACGTATCCGCACTGCCGCAACAGCTGCGCGGCGGCGGTCGCCGACTCGCCGCTCGGCCCCTGGAAGGTCGTCTCGAAGGACATCTTCCCCGTGCGCTGCGCGAACTTCCCCGGCGAAGACCCCTGCCTCTGGCTGGAGGGTGACGTCATCTGCTGCTCGATCCACGACAGCGGCCGGTTCTATTCGCCGTCCGACCGCGCGCTCGTCACGTTCGAGAGCCGCGACGGCGTCCATTGGACGAACCGGGGCGAGCTCTTCCCGCGCGGCGACATCGAGCGGCTGGAGCGCCCGTCCGTTCTCGCGGGGCCGGGCGGCCGTCGCCTCCTCTTCGCGGCGTCGAAGCCGCGCGGCGACTCGCCGCACTCGGAGATCCTCGCCTTCCCCGGCGTCCTGCCGGAGCCGTCGCGCACGTTCGGCCTCGTCGTGTACGGCGGCACGTCCGCCGGGATCGCGGCGGCCGTCGCGGCGCGGCGCGCGGGGCTGGAGGACGTCGTCGTCCTCGAGCCGACGGGCCGGATCGGCGGGCTCACGACCGGCGGCCTCGGCCAGACGGACATCGGCTGCAAGTCGGCCTTCGGCGGGATCGCGCGCGAGTTCTACCGCGCGGTCAAGGCGCACTACGCGAAGCCGGGGAGCTGGACGTGGCAGCGGCGCGAGGACTACCGCGCGGGCGGGCAGACGACGAACGACCCGGACGAGGACGCGATGTGGACGTTCGAGCCGTCCGCCGCGCTGGCGATTCTCGAGGGGTGGGAGCGTCGCGAGGGCCTCGACGTCCGGCGCGGCGAGCGGCTCGACCGCGGCCCCGGCGGCGTCACGGTCGAGGGCGGGCGCATCGTCGCGCTCCGCACGAAGTCCGGCAAGGTCTTCCGCGCGCGGGCGTTTATCGACGCGACCTACGAGGGCGACCTGATGGCGGCGGCGGGCGTCTCCTACGCCGTCGGGCGCGAGGCGAACGCGGTCTACGGCGAGTCCATCAACGGCGTGCAGGCCGGGTGGCATCCGGCGGACTTCCCGAAGGCGTGGGACAACCAGATCCACGTGCGCATCGACCCCTACGCCGTGCCGGGCGATCCGTCGTCGGGCCTCCTGCGCGGCGTCGAGCCCCTGGGGCGCGAGTCGCCGAACGGGTCGGGTGACCACCGCGTGCAGGCCTACTGCTTCCGCTCGTGCCTGACGGACGTCCCGGAGAACCGCATCCCCTTCGCGAAGCCGGAGGGCTACGACGAGCGCGACTACGAGATCCTGTTCCGCCTCGCCGAGGCGGGCGAGGACCTCTCCCTCGTCAACTTCGCCGCGATGCCGAACCGCAAGACGGACACGAACAGCCGGGGCGGCTTCTCGACGGACTTCGTCGGCGCGAGCTGGGACTACCCGGAGGCGTCCGACGCGCGGCGCGAGGAGATCGTGCGCGCCCACCTGAAGTACCAGAGGGGGCTCTTCTGGACGCTCGCGAACCATCCGCGCGTCCCGGCGGGCGTCCGCGCGTTCTGGTCGCGCTGGGGGACGTGCCGCGACGAGTTCGCGGACGGCTTCGGCGACGGCTGGCAGCGCCAGCTCTACGTGCGCGAGGCGCGGCGCATGGTCGGCGCGTACGTGATGACCGAGCGCGACTGCCGGCGGCGGCGCCGGGTGCCGCACCCCGTCGCGCTCGCGGCCTACGGCATGGACTCGCACAACGTGCGCCGCCACGTGGTGGACGGCCGCGTCGCGAACGAGGGGGACGTGCAGGACCATGGCTTCCCGCGCCCCTACCCGGTCGAGTACCTCGCGCTCGTGCCGAGGCGCGGCGAGTGCGCGAACCTGCTCGTGCCGGTGTGCCTCTCGGCGTCGCACATCGCCTACGGGTCGATCCGCATGGAGCCGGTGTTCTTCGCGCTCGGGCAGGTCGCGGGCACGGCGGCGGCGCTGGCCGTCGCGGACGGCTGCGCCGTGCAGGACATCGACTACGGAAAACTGAAGGAAAGGCTGGTGAAGGATGGCATGGTTCTCGAATAGGGGTTCTAAAGGCCCCGTTTGAAGGGCAGTGAAGACATGAACAGTGTGGCCTTTTCAGACTGTCACGTTGAGGGTGGTCGGTTGCAGGGGACGGCTGAATTTGGTATTATGTCGTCATCATGTTGAGAAGAGAACGCGAGAAGTTCATTGACAGTCATCGTGCGATGTTCTGGTACACGCCGGAAGCCGCCAAGCATGATGTCAGCGACGAGCTGTTGGTCGAGACGACGTTAAACGACGGAACTCTTGCTGACTACCGCGAACTCAGGGACATCATGACACCGCAGCGGTTGGCGCATGTCTTTTTTTCGGCGACAGGCCGCAAGGCGGGAAACTACTATCCGGAAATCCGCAATTTCTTTTCGCTGGTTCTGAAGCCGTATGCATGATGAGATACTAAATGCGGCGCAGCGAAGCCTGTTGCCCCTGATGGCTAAATTTCGGCGAGAGTTCTATCTTGTCGGAGGAACGGCGATTGCCTTGCACATTGGACATCGACGGTCGATCGACAAGGCGGGGCTTGTGTGTTTGGCCATCAGCGGCGTATAAGTTTTGGTTGAACCGTTGGGTGTTAGACCCTCGTGGTAGGGGTTGTTGGATTCCCGATTGAAGAGACCTGTGCGCGGTGGACTTCTGTACGCATGAAGCCTTCGGATGGGAACTGAGCGTAAGCCTGAAGTGCCCCAATCGGGCGATTTCCTAAAACGTGTTCTTTTTTTTGCCGAAAGAGGCATTGTGCGGCGCGGCGGA
>DCMF01000022.1:0-13690 GCA_002321305.1 Verrucomicrobia bacterium UBA1629
GAACGCGGACTTGTTGCCGATGTCCGTCTGGCCGAGCCCGCCCGTCGTGAGGCCGCCGATGCGCGTCTCCGGGCAGACGATGACAGCTGTCTTGCCGTGCCGCTTCGCCTCGATGGCCGCCGTCAGCGCGGCGGGCGACGAGCCGTAGATCACCACGTCGCGTTCGGCCGGCGCCTGCGCGTCCGTCCGTCGCGCGCCGCATTTGAGGAGGCGGGGGTTGCGAATCCAGAAGGAGCCGGTCGTGCCCTTGGGGTTGGCGCCGAGACGGATGGCCTTCACGGCGCCGGACTTCGCGCCGGAAAGCCCGGACGTGAGGTCAATGCGGCGGGTCTCCCAGTCCGTGAGCGGGGCCGCGTAGGAGAGGACGCGCGCAGGACGCGCGGAATCGGCGTAGACGAGCATGAGGTTCTGTCCGGCGAAGTCGTTCTCGACCTTGTCCTGCACGCTCTTGACCTCGAACTCGAACATGAGGGCGTCGTCGAAGGCCTCGTCGGGAAGCGTGAGCGTGTAGACGGGATAGAACCAGCGGTCGGCGGTCTTCGTCCAGGCGAAGTCGAAGCGCAGGGCCTGTTCGGCCTCGTCCCAGACGGCGGCGAAGCGGTCGGCGGAGGTGTTGCGCCGCCAGGCCTTGGGGTCGCGCCAGTTCCGCAATTCGGTCGTGCGCCCGTTCGCGAGGAACGCCTTCAGGTTGCGGACGGGCATCGCGAAGCGGCTCGTGCGCCGGCCCGCGAACAGCCCGGAGAGGACGAGCGGCTCGACGAGCGGAGCGCCCGCCCGCGCGGCGTAGGTGCAGTCAAACGCGGCCACGCCCATCGGCGGCAGGGCGATCTCGGCGGGGAGGCCGGAGAGCGAGCCGCCCGCAACGGCGACCGTGCCGCGCTTGGCCACGGGGGAGAGGTTCCAGACCTGGACGCGGAGACGTCCCGTGTCGGCGTGCAGCTCGGCGACGGACTTGCGGTCCGCGACCGTGAAGTCGTTCGTGTTGAGGTCGACGCGAAAGACGACGGAGAGGTCTTCGTCCGCCGCCGGGACGTAGGGCGTGGGCGTGCCGCACGGGACGGGCGGGACGTCCGCCTTCAGGCCCCGGAACCCCGAGAGGTAGGCGGTGTAGCGCGTCGCGGTGACGACGTTCGTGGAGAGCGCGGTGCGCTGTCCGCAGAGGTCGGTGAGCGTGTAGGCGCCGGCGGGAGGGATGGGCAGGGCGAGCGTCGCGGCTTCGTCGGGCGCTGCGGAGACCGTGCCGCCGCGCGCGGTGTCCACGGGCGACACGCGCCAGAACGCGAGCGTCTGCGAGCCGTCCGGCTGCGCGAAGAGGTAGCCCTTGAACGGTTCGCCGAGCCGGATCTCGCCTTCGAGGCGGGCGGCGGCGAGTTCGCGCGCGATCGCGCTCATCGCGGCGTATGTGGGCTTGACGGTGCCGTCGCGGCGCATCACGCCCCAGTCCTTCGCGCCGTTGCGCTCGTTGAAGGCGCCAAAGACGAAGAAGTAGTTGCGCGCGACGCCCTGCATCTGGAGGGCGATCTGGCTCTTGGCGTAGAACTCGGCGTGGATCAGCTCCTGGTCAGGCGAGTGGGCCTTCTGGCCCTTGACTGCGCCGTCCGCATCCGAATGCCCTTCGAGGTTCGTGCCGCTCTCGGTCACCCACACGGCGCGGCCCGCGAGGCCGACCTTCTCCAGAAAGGCGCGAAGTTCGCCGAAGATGGCCAGGTAGCTGCTGATCGGGGCGTAGGTGTGGAAGTTGAAGACGTCGGAATACTTCGCCGCGTCGTTCGCGTACAGGCCCTCATCGTAGGCATTGCGCGTCGCGTGGCAGACGGCGCCGGGGAGGACGGGCCGGCCGGGCCGCGCGGCCCTGAAGCCGAGAGAGGCGGCCTTGAGGGCGGCCGCGTAGTCCCAGACCGGTTCGGGTGCGAAGCTGATGTCCTGCTCGTTCCAGAACTCCCAGTCGCCCATGCGGTCGCCGAAGGCGCGGGCGGTGTCGCGGCAGAAGGCGTAGAGGGCGGCGAGGTCGCGGGGGAGCTTCTGGATGCGATCCATGTAGGCCGGCACGTCGTGGAACATGCCCGAGACGCGGATGCCGCGCGCCCGCAGCATGTCGGCGTTGTACAGGTAATAGGAATAGTCGTATTCGCCGGGGCGCGGATTCACCTCGGCGGCGCGCAGGCGTTCGCGCACGTGGGAAAGGCCGGTGCGCCAGAGGAGGTCGCTCACGAGACGGTAGCTGTCGCCGCCGTACCAGGGGCAGTCGAAGCTGCCGGGACGCGAGACCCAGCTCTGCGCGGAGTCGACGCCGTAGAAGGAGGCGTCGGTGCGCACGCGCCCCTCCGGCACCGGCACGACGGCGAAGGTGGCGTCCGCCCCCGCGCTCTTCAGGTGGTAGTAGCCGACGGGACGCTTCCCGAGCGCGGCACGCCCGTCGGGCGCGAAGGCGCCGGACGCCAGGGCGCGTCCGCGCCAGTCCGTGAGCGTCCACGCCGCCCCGGCCGTGCCGCCCCGCGCGGTCACCCGCTCCCGATCCGTGTAGACGTGCCCCGGCGCGTCAAGGGCCAGCTGCGCCCGCCCCGTCAGCAGGGCACCCGCCGCCAGCGTGAAAAAAAGGAGTTTGCGGAACTGTCTGGATTCAAGTTTCATGGAGCGTATTCTATCATATTGCGAAAGATTGCGAGAGCGCAAGACACGGCTCATCTCGGCAGGGCTTGCGCTGTCTGGCAAGCGCGTGCGCGCGGCGGCGCGAACGTGACCGTCCACGCCTCGTCCCGAATCGGGAACCGGTAGGCGTCTTCCGGGAGGGGCCCGCAGGAGTTGCCGCCCAGCCCCGTCTGGCGGATGTCAAGGTTCAGGCAGACTTCGCGACGGGGCGGCTTCACGTTCCGGATGCGGTGCTGCCCCGCGCGGTGGCGCGCGAACGCGAGGTCTTCCCAGCTGTAGTGGAGGGCCTGCACGAAGAGCGGAACGGATCCGCTGACGCGCACGCCGCGTCCGGCCGCGTCGGTCAGCTCCGCCCAGCGGACGTCGCCCTTGCACCCGTTGTCCTGCGGACGGGCATAGGCGACGAGCTGATCCGTCACCGTCGACCGGTACAGGCCGAGGAACGCGCCGCTGCAGCGGTCGACGTAGTTCTCCTGCGGGCCGCGCCCGTACCAGGCGAAATCCTCAAGCCCCTCGTCCAGCTGGAGGGAAAGCCCGAGGCGCGGCAGGGCCTTCGGCATCTTGCCGAACGGGCGGACCTCGTTCGCCATCGTCAGCGCGCCGTCCGGCGACAGGCGCCAGACCGCCGTGTGAAGGAAGCCTGCCCCCTTCGCGCCGTTGACCTCGACAACCGCCTTGACGCCGTTCCCGTCCGCCGTCAGCCGGCGGACATGGTAGCGAAGCTGCGTCAGCCCCGACTGGTAGAGCGTGTCAGTCCCAAGCCCGTCCGTCGGGTCCGCCCCCCGGCCGCGCATCCACACGTCGTTGTCCGTCAGCGCGCGCATGACCGTCAGGCGCGGCCCGCGCACAAGGCCGCCGACGTCCTTCAGGATCGTCCGCCCGTCCATCACGAGTTCCGACAGCGTGCCGGTCGTCCGCGAGAGGACGGCGCGCACGCCGCCCGCCTCCAGGACGAACCCGCCGTCCGCGCCCGTCGGCGCGACGGCCGTCGCCGGAACGGCGGCGGGCGCGAATCCGCCGCCATACGGGACCTGGTCGCGCGCGACGACCCACCCCTTCTCGGCCCAGCGCGTCGGCTGGCGAAGCGCAAAGGAGACCGTGAGCAGGTACTCCCGTCCCGCCTTTTGCGCGTAATCGACCGGCAGGTCGAGCGTGCCCCGCGCAAGCGGCGCGAGCGGCGGCACGTCAAACGCGCCGGACGCGACGGGACGCCCGTCCTCCAGCAGCGTCCACGTCCCGTCGAATGCGTCGGCCCGCGTGAAGGAGAATCGGTTCCAAAGCTCCAGCGAGCCGTCCGCGCGACGCGAGACCACGAGATTCCGGTGGACGTGCGCGACCTCTTCGAGCTTCGGCGTGACGTTGCGCGTGGCGTCGAGGAGGCCGTTCACGCAGAAGTTCCCGTCGTTGCGCTCGTCGAAGTCGCCGCCGTAGGCGAGGTGGCGTTCGCGCGCGCCCGTCTTCGGATCGAGGCGGTCCGTCTCCTTCCAGACGGCCTGGTCGACCCAATCCCAGATGCAGCCGCCGACCAGCGAGTCGTTCGCGTAGAAGGCGTCCCAGTAGTCCTTGAACCCGCCCAGCGCATTGCCCATGGCGTGCGCGTACTCGAAGAAGAACTGCGGCTTCGTCCACTTGGCCCGGCCGTTCACCAGCGCCAGGGTCGGATAGCACGGGCCGTCCCACGGACAGCGCTCGCCGTCCTGGCGGTAGAGCATCGGCAGCGTCGGCTCAAGGGGGCGGCAGACCCTGGTGATCTCGTCGAAGGTCGGCCCCTGTCCCGCCTCGTTGCCCCAGCTCCACGAGAAGACGCACGGGCTGTTGCGCCAGTTGAGCACCATGTCGCGGCAGCGGTCGATATGCGCCTGCGTCCAGGAGGGACGGGAGCCGAGGCACTTGAGGCCGTAGCCCATGCCGTGCGCCTCGACGTTGGCCTCGCACTGCACGTAGAGCCCGTAGCGGTCGCAGAGGTGGTAGAAGTAGGGATCGTTCGGATAGTGCGCCGTGCGCACCGTGTCGATGTTGTAGCGCTTCATCAGCAGGACGTCCCGCAGCATCTCCTCGCGCGTCACGGCGCGGCCGTTGACGGGCGAGGCGTCGTGGCGGTTCACGCCCTTGAACTTCACGGGCCGTCCGTTGATCCAGACCGCGCCGTTCGGACGCGTCTCGACCTTGCGGAACCCGATCTTGCACGAGCGGATGTCTTCGCCGTTCTTCAGGACAAGCGTGTACAGATAGGGATCTTCCGCCGACCAGAGGCGCGCGTTCGGAACCGTCGTCCGCTTCCCCGGCGCGACCTCCGCCACCGGGCGGAAGTCCGCGTCATAGAGCCGCGCCCGCACGGGCGACGCCCCGCGCGTCTCGACCGAGAGATCCAGCGCGCCGTCCCGGTAGCCGTTGACGACATCGACCTGCGCGTGGAAGTCGCGGATCTCGTCCTGCGGCGCCGCGACCAGCATCACGCTGCGGTAGATGCCCGAATAGCGGAAGAAGTCCTGATCCTCCAGGTAGCTGCCGTCCGACCAGCGGTAGACCTCGACGGCGAGGGTGTTGAGGGCGCTGGCGCGCGTTTGGGAGGTTTGGAAGGTTTGGGAGGTTTGGTTGAGGTAGGGGGTGATGTCGAACTCGTGGGCCGTGCAGCTGTCCTCGCTGTAGCCGACCTTGCGTCCGTTGACCCAGACATAGTAGGCCGAGTAGACGCCCTCGAAGCGCAGGTAGACGCGACGGCCCTTCCAGCCGTCCGGGACGGCGAACGTCGTGCGGTAGCTGGAGACGGGGTTGTAGTCCCTGTCGGTGTACGGCGGATTCGCCGGGTGCGGATAGCGGATGTTCGTGTAGATCGGCACACCGTAGCCCTGCAGCTCGACGCAGCTCGGCACGGGGATGTCATACCAGTCGGAATCGTCGTACTCCAGCTTCCAGAAGTCGATGGGACGCTGATCGGGCGTCCCGCACCAGCTGTACCGCCAGGTGCCGTTCAACGACTTCACGTAAGGCGTCTCGGGCAGGTCTTCCGTGAAGGCGGCCTTCTCGGACGCCAGCGGCATCGCGTACGTCCGCGCCGGCTCGACGTTCACGTAGTTGACCAGCTCGTTCTGCCATTCGGGCGCGTTCTCCTTCGCGCGCTGCGCGCGCACGGCGGCCACCTCCGCCGCGCGCACGTCTTCCCACTGCGGACCCCGCGTGACGCGCAGGTCCGACCAGTCGAGCCGACCGGCGTCCGTCGGCACGTTCTTCACGTGATTGTCGATGAAGTGCCGGAACGCGGCCTCCGTCGCCGCGACGTCCGCGCCGTGGATGCCGAGGACGCCGTTCGAGACGCCGTAGGCATACGCCCCTTTCGCGCCCCACGGCTGCGTCGAGACGTAGATGTCGCCCGAAATGGCCGGGGCATACGAAAGGACTTCCACCTGGACGCCCGTCACGCGCCGGATCTCGGCGGCCAGCTCGCGCATCAGCGAATAGGTCGCCTTCGTCTCGTCGGGACTGCCGTGAATGCGAAACGGTCGCGCATCGCCCTTCTCGATCGCGAACGCCTCGGTCGTCGCGCCGCTGTCCGTGGCCGTCAGGGCGTCCGCCAGCCGGCGAAACGTCCCGTCGCCGAACCAGCGCCCCCCGTCATCGACGAAGACCTCGCACGGGATCCCGCGCGCGTCGCAGAGCTCCTTGAAGCGGACGCCGAACGTCCCCGCATGCGTCGGGTCCTTCGCCGTCTCGCCCGGCTTCGGGATCGAGCCGTACTGGAGGAACATCTTCGGCGCGCGTGCCGGCGCGATCTTGCGCACGAGCGCGGCCGGCGAGAACCGCTCGATCCACGGCAACGCCGCCGCGCGGTGCGCGAGCCAGGTGTCGAAGTCCCTGTAGCCGAAGGCGTGTCCGCCGTAGGTTGCGTTCGGAATCCAGTCCCGCGTTTCCTGCGGGTCGAGCGACGTCTGGGCGATGATCGGGCCGAGTGCCGCGACACCAAGCGCATTGTCGTCCTTGAGGCCGAGGTAGAGTGCCGTGCACGCGCCGGCGCTGCCGCCCGCGAGGGCGAGGCGCGAAACGTCGAGGTTCCAGTCCTTCGCATGGGCCTTGACGAAGCGCACCGCCGCCTCGCAGTCGTCGAGGCACATCTTGACCGGCGGCTTCTCGCCCGCGAGCCGGGCCGTGCGCAGATAGCGGTAGCCGACCGCGACCACGGCGACGCCACGGTCGAGCAGCGTCTTCAGCGACGAGCCGAGAATGTGGTCCACCATCGCGCCGCCCTCCCAGCCGCCGCCGTGGAAATAGACGATGACGGGCATCGGCCCCTTCGCCTGCGGCGGCAGGAAGACGTCGAGCTTCTGCATGGAATCCGGACCGTACGCGACGTTCTCGTGCGTCGCGGCGGGCACGGTATACAGCCGCTTGTCGGACGGGTTCACATAGGTGTACTCGTTCGCGGGACGGCGCCCGAACACGGCGGCGATCGCGCGCAGCGCGCCGTCCGCGTCGAAGTTGTTCGGCAGGAGGTACATGCCCTCCGTGTACTCGTTCCAAGCGGTGATGTAGACGACGCCCGGCTTCTTCGGGTCGGCGAGGACGTGCGCCTTGGCGTCGCGCAGGTACTTCTCGAACCTGTCCGACGTGTTGTTCGTGTAGGTGCCGCAGTAGGGGTAGTTCTCCTTCCCCTGCCACGGGAACGGTTCGTCCAGGCGGCAGCGCGGCGTCACGTCCCAGCCCGTCGGCACGACCGGGAAGTAGGGGAGCGCGCCGGACGACAGGCTTTCCCAGTGCTTCTGCAGGACGCCGTCGATCTCGCCGTAGTCGAACAGCCGCTCGCCCGCTGTGTAGCGCGCCCAGTACTTCGGCACGTTCCATGCGCCGAAGCCGTAGTCCGTGACCGAGTCGAAGCCCATCTCGACCGCGAGCGGCACCTGCTGCGGACTCAGGTTCTGCACGTTGAGGTGCAGCTCCCCCAGCCCCGCCGCGCGGACGCGCCGCCGCGCCTCGTCCGTCGCCGCGCGCACCTTCGCCGTGTCCGAGCCCCAGGTCTTCCAGAGATCCATCGCGTTGTAGACCGAGAGGAAGAGCTTGCCGTCCTTGCGCCAGTACTCCGGCCGGCCGAAGTAGCGCGCGATCGCGTGGTCGATCAGCCCCAGGAACTCCTCCGGCGTGTGGTCGAGCGTCATCAGCCGCCGGCGCGGCTTCCCGTTTTCCGGGCGGAACTGGTCGTTGCGCTCGTGGTAGCACCACATGAGCGCGAACTTCAGGCGGTCGCGGTTCTTCGCCTGGAGGAAGCCCTTCTCCAGCGCCTCCTCCTGCGTGACCTGGCCGCCGTACCAGTAGTAGTCGTAGAGGAAGACGTCAATGCCCGCGTTCGCCGCGAGGGCGATCTCGGTCTCGACGTCCTTCGGGTCCGCGCCGTCCAGGTAGCCGGGATACGGGACGATCGGTTGCCTGTGGCCGGGGAAGCGCGGGCGCGCGGACTTGACGAAGCCCCACTCGCCCACGTCCCACGCCGCACCGAACCACTCCGTCCCCTTCGGGTACCTGTGCCAGTGCGGGTAGTAGACGGCGACCACCTCCACGTCCTTCTGCGGCTCCACCACGGAAGCGCCCCCGCAACCAGCCAGCAGGCATCCCCCCGCGAACAGCAGGAAACGACCAGTCTTCATCAGGCGACCTCAGCGGATGATGAGCGCGATTCCGCGCTTGTAGTGCATACGGACGACGAAGCGCTGCAGACCGTCCTTGCCGGTTTCGACGAAGAACTTGGGACGATAATGCTCCCCGTCCTCCGGCTCGACCTTCCACTCCGAAAAGTCGGCGGGCACGTCAAGCTCCTTCGCCTCGGCGAGAACCAGCCGGCGGAACTTCAGCTGCGAGACGTCATCGTACTTCAGCGTCAGCGTCCCCTTCTCCGGGATCGTCAGGACGCGATCCGGGTACGAGGCCACGGGCAGACCCGTTCCGTTCGCGTCCGTCTCCAGCGTGTCGGACAGTCCGAGCCGCCCCGCAAAGTCGGCCGCAAAGGTTCCCCCGAACGTGCCGGCGAGATAGAGCGAACCGCAGCCGCCGACCGTTCCCTTGAACTCTGCCGCGTCCTTCAGCGTCAGCGACGCGCCGCCCTCGACCTCGACACGCCCCGTGCCCGAAAGCGACGGCACGACCGTGCCGACGCCGACCGCCCGAAGCGTGGCGGCCTCCGCCACGGTGACGGCGCCTTCCGCCGGCAGCGCCGGCCCGACGGCGCCCGTCTCCAGAGACTGCGCGAGCGCGCGAACCTGCGCCGCCGTGAGCGCACGGTCGAAGACGCGCACGTCGTCAAGGTAGCACTTGGCGCGGATCGTCTTGGTGGGGTCGTATCCGAGCGCAAAGAGGCCCTGCTCCGCCGCATACGCCGTCGGCACGATCAGCGTCCCCGCAAGATGCCCGTCGCGGTAGGCGACCAGGCACTTCGTCGACGCCTCGTAGACATAGACCATGTGCCACCAGGTCGCCGCATTCCCGACGGACGAGTCGTAGCCGCCCCTCGTCACGAAGACAGTGTCATTGCCAAGAACGTCCTTGGACGAAAATCCCGCATTCGGACTCAAGCTCTGACTGGAATTCTCGCTCACCCGGAAGAACTGGCCATCCGTCGCGTCCGACGTCGATGCCCCCCAGAACACGTAACTCGCGCCGGCGGCGTCGCCACCCGGCTGAAAGCGCAGCGACACGGAAAAGCTGCCCGCCGTCGGGATCTTAGACGGGAACGCGGCGGCCTTCAGGCAGGATGTGCCGTCAAGCTTGACGCAGCCGCCGAAGGCGCCGGTCCGCGCCGCCACGTAGGCCGGGGTCTTTTCGGCCTCGCCGGCCACAAGGTCACAGCCGTTGCCGCTCGAATCCGCAAACGGACGCGCCGAATCGTCAAACGTCCACTGAACGACCGGCTTCGGCAGGTCGGCGGCCGGGTTCGCCACAGTCGCAGGCGCCTTCATCTCGTAGAGGCTTTTCACGTCCGCCTCCGTCAGGGCACGCCGATAGATGCGGTAGTCGTCCAGGTCGCCGCCATACTGGTACTTTCCGTCGTGTCCGATGAAAAAAGGCGCCCCTGCATCGACGGCAAGAGACTGCCCGTCCGAATCTGTCACGGTTGTCAACCGCTGCCCGTCAACGTAGATCGTCTTCGTGCCGGCGCCGTCATACGTGCAGACGACATGATGCCAGTCGCCGCGAAGGTTGACCTCGCTCGTAAAGGCATCCGCAAAAGACTTCGATCCGTTTTCATAGCGGACGGCCATGCCGTTCCATGCACACCTCAAAAGATGCATTTCCCCTGAGATCCAATTGCCGTAACAGCTGAAGACAGTCCCCTCTTCCGTCATTTTCTCGGGACGCGCCCAGAAAGCGAACGAGACGGCCTCATTCCCCACGGGAAGTCCCGCCGCCGCCAGCGTCTTGGTCAGCGTCAACTTCGAAGGTGAAGACGCCCCCTCGACTTGCTGGGAGAAGTGCGCCGCGCCCCCCATCACGCCCGCGACAGCGGAGACCCCCGTTCCGGTCAGGTCGGCGCGGCCCAGTGCGTCCTTGCCCAAGTCGGACGGATCGTCAAAGGTGTAATGCGCCACCAGTCCGTCCGACACCAGCGGAGAAGCCTTGACGGCCAATGTGCCCGCCCTGACCTCCGTCCCGCCCGTATAGGCGTTGACGCCGTCGAGCGTCAGCGTGTAGTCGGCCCCGTCCTTGACCAGCGCACCATCGCCGGCGAGCCGGGCCGAATAGGTGCTGGAGGCCGGTGCATCCGTGCCGCCCACCGTCAGGCGCGCGCCCTTGTTCCAGGTGATCCGCCCTTCGGCGCTTTCGCCCGCCAGTGTGCCGATCACGGGCGATTCGCCCGTCAGCTGCAGAACGCCGTTTTCATCGACCGCCACAGACGGCAGGGTGCCGGTGGACGCGGATAGCTCCGCATTCTGGACGACGAACTGCGCGCCCTCCCGAAACGGATCGTCGTTCGTCAGCTGCGTCACGTAGCCGCCCTGGAACAAGACGCGCCCCGGCCCCGTGAAGTAGCCGCCGAAGACCCGCGCGTCCAGCCCCGTGCCGACGGCGTAGGCGAAACCGAGGCCATGCCCGTTCAGCCGAACCTGCGGCGTTGCGCCGTCCGCCGACGCGATGGAACTGAACAGGATGCCGTCCGCCTGGATGTCCAGCGCGGAATCGCTGTCCTGGAATTCCAGCGCGACCGTGCGGAAGCTCCGCCAGTATTCCGGCATCTTCTGCGGCAGGACAAGCGTCAGCCCGTCCGCCAGCCGGAACGTCGCGCGCAAGCCCAGTCCGGCGACAGCGTACTGGAACGCGCCGCCGCCGGCAAACTGAACGACCGTCCCCTCATCGTAGTTCCACGCATTCTCGCGGCAAAGCTGGAACTTCACCGTCGTCCCCGTCCCCACGGACACGCAAGCCTGATCTTTCGAGAAATAGAAATCGTCCTGCGAACGTCCCTCGGCCGGCTTCAGCGTCACCGTTCCCTGATTGGCCGCAAACGTCAGGCCGGCGATCCGGATCGGGGTCGAGCCGTCACTTGTCACGACGGCGCCGTCCGCCAGCGACGAGAAGTCGTAGACGTAATCGGAGTCCACGTTGAATGTCGTCGCCGCATCGGCATTGGCCGTGCCGTCCGAGGCGACGCTCTTCCAGTTCGACGCAGCCGCCCAGCTGCCGCCGGTGGCCGCACCGACCCAGGTGTTCGTGCCCATGACGCCCGCGCGCAGCGTTTCCGCATTCAGGAGAGCCGCCGTTACGGCGACCACGTGTGTCATCAGTCTTTTCATTTTTTGCTTCCTTTCACTTGTTCTTTGTTTCCATTCGTTTGTTTCGTAGACAGAGTGAAGAGCGCGTTCGTCGCTTTCACGTTTTCCTGAAGAGGAATCAGCTTCAGCCCGTCCGGCGCGACAACATCCTTCCGCCAGACGCCTTTGGCGTCTTTCCACGCCACGTCCTGCTTGAACCGCGTCGCGTTGGCCATCATCAGCGCGCGCGAGCCGTCCCGCGCCTCCCAGAGCGCATGGTAGACGACGGGCTGGACGTTCTTGATGGTGCGTCCCCGGAAATTCTCTTCATACGGCACGATCGTGCAGCGGAATTCCGGCGGACGCAGCTGACGTCCGTGCGCGAGCCACTTGCGCCCTTCGCCGTGGTAGAGCCGCACCCAGTTCTCGCAGAACGTCCGCGTCCGCGCGATGTCCGCCCGGTCGACGTTCTTGCCCCGGTAGTATTCCAGGCGCACGGGGAGGCGCGGCATCTGTCCGTCCGCCGCGCAGAACGCGAGCCAGTGGGGGCGTCCGTACATTTCCGCGCCGGACTGGAACGGGCTCACGTATTCGTGGTACAGGTAATTGAACACGCTCGCGTAGGCCCACACGCCCACTTGACGGCAGTTTCGGTAGTCGACGAACGGCATGATGTCGTTGTAGTACTCGTTCGGCTCCTCGAACGAGAAAATCGCCTTCGGACAGATCTTGCCCATCTCGTCGATCATCGTCTCGAACTGGTGGCGCAGCGCCTTCGTCTCCCACTGGCCCGGCCCCGGCGGATGCCCGTGCTGCGTGCTCCAGCAGCTCGGCACGCGCCCGCCCACGTCCTGGTCGGCCTGCACCATCTCGCAGCCGCGTTCGACAAGCGCGCAGGCGACGTCCCTGTTCCACCAGTCGATCGTCCACGGATCGGCTGGGCAGAGCGAGGCCGACGTGCCGCCGCCCAGCCAGACGAGATCGTCCAGATGCACCTTGCCGTCCGGATCGCGCACGGCGTGCGGGGCGACGCGCGCCCAGAAGTCCTTCGAGAAGTCGAGGCGTGTTCCGCCCTTCCAGTCGCCCACGGTCACGTTCCAGTGGTGGCCGCCCGGCCACGCCCACGGATGCCCGCCGGCCGCCTTGATCCAGCCCATCATCTCCTTGAACGTCGCGTCCGACGGGTAGCACGGGAAGTATTCCGTCGTCACCCAGTCGCCGTGACGCTCCCAACCTTCGAGAATGGCGATCAGGGGCACGCCGGGGAACTTCCTGTTCCAGTACTCCGTCAGCCACCACTTGAGGTCTTCGGGGCGGTCGAACCACTCGCGGTTGAAGCGCATGACGGCGGGCGCCTCGCGCGCCCAGTCCGGCACGTCCGCGCGGTCGAGGAACTTCGCCTTGCACCACTTCTGGCGGTGCGCCCACGCCTTGTAGATGTCGGCAGCGTCATACCACGTCGTCGGTTCACCGCTCGGACCCGCAAAGCTGCGCGTCACGATGTCATAGGTTTGCGCGTCGGCGTTCTCCGTGTAGCCGAGGCGTGACCAGCGGAGAAGCAGACTGCCGTCGCGGTAATTGCCGTCCGGCAGGTCTGTGCGATACCAGCGCGCGATCAGCAGCTCCTTGGTGTGCGCCTCGGCATCGTAGGCCGCCGTGTAGAGGCCGCCACCGTCGTCGTAGAAGCAGCCGAACTGCGAAACGAGATCGCCCGGATAACGCCAGATGCGCCGATACGGCCACTTCCCGTAGGGGATTTCGGGATTCATCGGGTAGCGGACAACGCCGCCCTTCGAGTTGCCCGTCACGATGCAGTCGTCCACGGGCGACGAGCCCAGCTGCTCGTTCAAGGCGATCTGAGGATAATCCGTCTTCAAGATGGCCCAGCCAAGCTTCGGCGTCGCGGCGATCCGCCAGGCGACGTCCGCGCCCTTCGCCGTCACCGTGCAGACGACTTCGGCGAGGACGCTGCCGACCTCGCGGTAGACGAGGCGGACGCCGTTCGTCAGCGTTTCCAGGTTGAAGGACTTCGCGTCGCGCGCGGAGACCGTCTTGCGCTCGGTGAACCGGCCCGCCTTGCAGCAGACGACCTCGAACAGCGGAAAGCGCGCGACCGGCGAGGCGTAGTCGCGCCCGTGCGAGACGAGCCGCGAGACTTCCCCCTTGCGCGCGGCGTCAAACTCGACGCGCAGGGTGGAGGAGCAAACCGCTGACTCTTCGGACGGGACTAGCTCTTTACGCGCTTGCGGCTTTGCGGGAGGGACGCACACATCGCGTCCGGGGCATTCAATTTGCCCCCCCCCCCCCCCCCC
>DCMF01000022.1:13717-21063 GCA_002321305.1 Verrucomicrobia bacterium UBA1629
CTGAAGGGCGGGCGTTTCAGCCTTCTCGCACCCCGTCAAGGCGGCGGCGAGAAGAGCGAAGCAGCACAGACCATTTCCAAGTTTCACGGCGCATAGTTTATCATAATCGCCGCGCCCGAAGCAATGCCTCATTTTGACAAAAGTTGCGCTTTTTGACAATGCCATTCTTCCCCCTCTCGATTCTCGGACTCTGGACACGCTAGAACCTGCCCCTTCATTTTTAGCACTGTTTTTACATTTCTTCAAAATCGTGCTAACAGGATCGTCCGGATTATGGTATACTACCCGAAAAAGGAGAAATGGCATGTTCATCGGACGTGAAGACCTAATCGCCGACTTGTCGGCGCTCTGTGAAAAACGGGTGTCGTCGCTTGTCACCTGCAGGGGTCGCCGCCGAATCGGCAAGTCGACCCTGATTACGGAGTTCGCGCGCAGAATCAGGGCGCAGTTCATCCACCTGGAAGGCCTGAAGCCGCAGAAAGGCTATTCAAACGAAACAGAACTGCGCGCATTCAACGACCAGCTCTGCGCACAGACGGAGAAACGGATGCCCCCGCCGGAGAACTGGACTGAAGCGTTCGTCCAGCTGGACAAATGCCTGCCAACGGCAAAGAGAACGGTCGTCCTCCTTGACGAGATATCCTGGTTCGCCCATTACGACAAGACCTTCGCCGATACCGTCAAAGTCTGCTGGGACAACTACTGGAAGCGACACGACAAGCTGATCGTCGTTCTGTGCGGCAGCGTTTCAAGCTGGATCAAGGACAACATCATCGACAACGCCTCGTTTCTCGGGCGCCGTTCGCAGGATCTTGTCGTCCGCGAGCTGCCGCTTGCCCAATGCGTCTCGTTCTGGGGCAGGAAAGCCAAGCGCACCGCCGTCCGCGAAATCATCGACGTCCTTTCGGTCACTGGCGGCATTCCCCGTTATCTTGAAGAGATCAACCCATCGCTTTCCGCCGCCGAAAACATCAAGCGCCTCTGCTTTTCGCCCAATGGCGTCCTTCGGACGGACTTCGACGAGATGTTCGCCGACGTGATCACGAATCAGCGCGAATTTTCAGGACAGGTCCTGAGAACGCTTGTCAACGGGCCGCGAACGCTTTCCGAGATCTCCGAAACGCTGAAAACGGGGAAAGGCGGGCGTATCTCCGACGCCGTGGACCGCCTGTCCGAGGCCGGCCTGATTACCGCCGATTCAGGAAAGAACCCGGAAACCGGGAAAGACGTCACCTCCCCCCGCTACCGTCTCAAGGACAACTACGCCCGCTTCTACCTGAAGTACATCGAGCCCGTCAAGGCGACAATCGACGATGGCCGCTATGCGTTCAAGTCCCTTGAAACCCTTGAGAACTGGAACGCGATCCTCGGACTGCAATTCGAGAACCTTGTCGTCAACAACTATGGCGAACTGATTCCGCTCCTCCATCTGAACGACGTCCTACTGACATCGGCCGCGCCGTATCGAAAACTTCCCGTGCCTTCACGGAAGCAGAAGGGCTGCCAGATCGATCTCCTGATACAGTCTCGCCGCACGACTTATGTGGTGGAGGTCAAGCGCAAGGAAGAGATCGACCGCGACATCATCGACGAGGTCGATGCCAAGGTCTCCGCCTTGAAGCGCCCCAAGTCCGTATCCGTCAAGACGGCGCTCGTCTACGCGGGCCACCTCGCGCCCATTGTGGAAGCCGACGGCTATTTCGACGCGATCGTTCCCATTGAGCGAATTCTCGGCATTCCCTGACAGCCGCCCACGTTCCTCGTCAAGAATCCAACCGCCCAACCGACACCATGAAGAACGCCTACCGCTACTTCCCCGTCACGCCCGCGCAGAAGAACTGGGGGCTGTACGTGACCTGCGCCGGACACCACACGATCCGCCCCGGCGACGTCTTCCCCTCGCCGAAGCACCCGGACGAGTACTACTTCACGTGGGAGCGCGGCCGCACGCTGCACGAGTGGCAGATGATCCTGCTCGAAGCGGGCGAAGGGACGGTCGAGTTCAGGGACCGCACATTCGCGGCAACCGCCGGCTCGCTCATCGTCCTGCCGCCGGGCTGCTGGCACCGCTACCGCCCCAACCCGCAGACGGGCTGGACGACGGACTGGATCGGCTTCGGCGGCGACCTCGCCGACCGGCTGGTCGGCGGCGCGGGCTTCGGCGGCGGCACCGTCCGCGACTTCGGCGCGAACGCCGCGCTCCGGCAGGTCTTCGCCACGACCGCCGCCGACCTGCTTGACACCGCCGAACGGCAGCCCTTCGCGGCGGCCGCGCAGGTGCCGGCCCTCGTCGCCGCCCTCCTCGAAGCCCCCGCCGCGCGCACCGCCGACGCGGCACAGGCGGCGCTCATCCTCCGGGCGCAGACGCACATCACCGACCACCTGCGCGAAGTCATCGACTTCGAGACCCTCGCGCAGTCGCTGGGCCTCACCTACCGCGCCTTCCGCTACCTCTTCCGCAAGGAGGCCGGACAGTCACCCCTGCAGTACCAGCTGGAGCGGCGGCTCGTCCGCGCGAAGAACCTGCTGGCGTCCAGCGACATGCCCATCCAGGAAATTGCCGACACGCTCGGCTTCAACTCGACGTGGTACTTCTCGCACTTCTTCCGCCGGCACGCCCGCCAGTCCCCGGCAGCCTACCGCAAGAGCCACCGCCACGCGACCTGAGGGGCTCTGTCCGCCCGGGCGGCCGGTCGTTCCCCCCGTCAGAGGCCGCCCATGAAAACGGCCAGCTGCGCGCAGGCGACGGCATCGTAGAGGCCGTCGTGCCACGTCCGCCCGTCCAGCTGCGGCACGCAGCCGAACATCGTGCAGAGGTCGCCGAGCGCATAGGACGGCAGGCGCGGATAGCGTGCCTTGGCGAGCTTCATCGTGTCGACCCACGGGCCCCACTTCGTGAGCGGCGCCGTGCGCGTCAGGATCGTCCGCTCGCAGGCGATGTTGTGCGCGACGAGGCGACGACCCGCCAAGTGCGGATACCACGTCTCGAACGAGCTCTGGAGCGTCCCCAGCGCATCGCGTTCGTGCGCGCGCGCCGGCGCACCTTCGACATCGAAGAAAAACTCGCGCGTCTCGGCGATCACGCCGTCCCGCACGACCGCGAGGCCGAGCTGCCAGGGCTCGTTCGCGCTGCCGCCCTCGTAGCCGGTCGTCTCGAAGTCTATCGCCGCAAATTCCATTCCGCGTATTATAGCACAAAACGGACGGCGCGCGCCGGACGTGTTGGCGGCGTTGCGCGCGCGCGCGGAAAAGGCTATAATACGCGCCCTATGATGATTGCCCGCCATGTCCGCAAGCTCGCGGCGTACGTCCCCGGCGAACAGCCGAAGGCGACGGATGTCGTCAAGCTCAACACGAACGAGAACCCCTACCCGCCCTCGCCGGCGTGCGCGAAGGTCCTGAAGTCGTTCGACCTCGACCGCCTCCGCCGCTATCCCGACCCCGTGTTCGCCGACCTCCGCGCCGCGCTCGCGCAGCTGAACGGCACGACGAGCGACCGCGTCTTCGTCGGCAACGGGTCGGACGAGATCCTCGCCCTCGCCGCCCGGGCATTCGTCGAGGACGACGAGGCGATCGGCTCGCTCGACCCCTCCTATTCCCTCTACAAGACCCTCGCGGCGATCCGGAACGTGAAATGGGTTGGCCTTGAAGAAATAATCGAATTGTCGAATGATCGAATGATCGAATGCGAAAGCTGCAACCCGTCGGCGGGCGATTCGGCCATTCGACGCAAAAACCTCAACCCTTCGACTGACAATTCGACAATTCGGCAATTCGGCAATTCGATTATTTCCCCGAACGTCTCCCTCTTTCTCCTGACGAACCCGAACGCGCCGACGGGCGAATTCCGCGAACCGGCGGACGTCGCGGCGTTCGCGAAGAGGTTTCGCGGCGTCGTCCTCGTCGACGAGGCGTACGCCGACTTCGCGCGGGCGAACTGCATGGCCCTCGCGACCGCGCCGAAGAACCGCAACGTCCTCGTCATGCGCACGTTCTCGAAGAGCTATTCGCTCGCGGGGCTGCGCGTCGGCTACTGCATCGGCCCAAAACCGCTCATCGCCGCGCTCTACAGGATCAAGGACTCGTACAACGTCGATGCCGTCGCCCAGGCCGTCGCCCTCGCCGCCGTGAAGGACCAGGCGTGGATGAAGGCGAATGTCGCGAAAGTCGTGAAGACGCGCACGTGGTTCGCGGACGAGCTGGCCGCGCGCGGCTGGGACGTCATCCCCTCCGAGGCGAACTTCGTCTTCGCGAAGCCGCCGCGTCCGCAGAAGGCCGCCGCGCTCTTCGCCGCGCTGAAGGCGAAAAACGTCTTCGTGCGCTACTTCAAGGGCCCGAAGACGGGCGACCGACTGCGCATCACCATCGGCACGGACGCCGAAATGAGGAAACTGTTGAGGGCGCTGGATGCATTGACATGAGCGACAGGAGAGTCAAGAGAAACACGAGACACCAGCGACAAAAGAGACCAACAGAGGCGATTGGGTCTCTCGCCCCTCGCGCCGCTCGCGCCCCTCAAGTCAACCGTTGAAATCACCAGAACAGTGAATCTAACCAAATTCAAGGCAAATCCCATATGAACCCGATCTCAACCCCCGATTTCATGCCGCGTACCGAGCTTCAGGCGCGCCAGCTCGCGAAGCTCCAGAAGCTCATCCCCTACGAGTACGAGCGCGTCGCGCTCTTCCGCCGCCGCTGCGACGAGAAAGGCGTCAAGCCTCGCGACCTCGTCACGCTCGCCGACCTCGCGAAGTTCCCCTTCATGAAGAAGACGGATCTCCGCGACGAGTATCCGCTCGGCCTCACCGCCGCGCCGATGAGAGAGATCGTCCGCTTCCACTGCTCGTCGGGCACGACCGGCAAGCCGATCTGCATCCCGAACACGCAGAACGACATCGACGTCTGGGCGGACGCGACGGCGCGCTGTCTTGCGATGTTCGGCCTCTCCGACGAGGACGTCCTCCAGGTCAGCTACGGCTACGGGCTCTTCACCGGCGGCCTCGGCCTCCACTACGGCGGCGAACGCCTCGGCTGCGCGGTGCTCCCGACCTCGGCCGGCAACACCGAGAAGCAGCTCATGCTCATGAAGGACCTCGGCTCGACCGCCATCGCCTGCACGCCGAGCTACTTCCTGCACATCATCGAGGTCGCCCGCAAGCTCGGCATCGACTTCCGCCGCGACACGCGGCTCCGGCACGGCATCTTCGGCGCCGAGCCGTGGACGGACGAGATGCGCGCGAAGATCGAGGCGGCGACGGGCATCGTCGCGCATGACATCTACGGCCTCACCGAGATCTCCGGACCCGGCGTCGCCGGCTCGTGCGGACACTGCCGCGGCCTCCACATCTTCGAGGACCACTACTACCCGGAGGTCATCGACCCCGAGACGCTGGAAGTCCTGCCGGACGGCACGGAGGGCGAGCTCGTCTTCACGACGCTCGACCGCTTCGGCACGCCCATGATCCGCTACCGCACGCGCGACCTGACGACGCTCCACGCCGAGACGTGCGCGTGCGGGCGCACCGTCCGCTGGATGAGCCGCATCAAGGCGCGGTCGGACGACATGCTGATCGTCCACGGCGTGAACCTCTTTCCGAGCCAGGTCGAGACGGCCCTTCTCTCGCTCCCGGAGGTCGAGCCGCACTACCAGATCCTGCTCACGCCGACGGAGACGCTGGATCTCTTCGAGATCAAGGTCGAGCTGAAGCCGGAGGCGTTCTCGGACAACATCCGCGAGCTGGAGGCCCTGCGCAAGAAGGTCTTCGCCGCCGTCAAGCAGATCATCGGCCTCTCGCCGAAGATCACGCTCGTCGAGCCCGGCTCCCTGCCGCGCAGCGAAGGCAAGATCAAGCGCGTGATTGATTTGCGGAAGAAGTAATGGTTTACGCCCAGCCTCATTCTCACTTTTTTAAAAAAGTGAGAATGAGATTGTGAGGTCAACGAGGCCGATCAGCTTAACGGACGGCCGTCCGCATCGGCGTCGATTGAGCAGATGTTGACCAAGATCCAGATGGCAAGAATGGGAAAGCCAACAAATCCGATGACGATCGTCGAGAAGACAAGCGACAAAACAAGCACCACGAGCTGGGCGACGCCTTGCCCTGCGCGTCCGATGTAGAAGTTGTGGATGCCAAGCCAGCCGAGGCAAAGGCCCAACAGCACATAGGCCAGTCGAGACTTGTTGCTCTTGTTGAGTTCACGCTCGTGCCGTTCGCGTTCGATGCGCTCGATCCGCGAGAAGAACTGGTCTTGACGGTCTTCGTTCGCCTGCGCTTGCGACGCCACCGTCCTGTTGGCAATCGGGTTTCCGCACTTCGGGCAAGACGCCGCCTTGTCGGACACGTCCGCACCACATTCACTGCATTTGATGAGCATTTTTTGTTTCTCCTTTATCCTGAAAAAAGCAGTTAGAAATCGATTTTCTCACACGGAGACACGGAGAAATGAGTGGTTTTCTATCCATTTCTCGCAACTACGTCCTCCCGTAACCCAATGGGTGAAAACACGCGATGCCCCTATGACTGCGATATCTTGCCGAAACTCCGTGTCTCCGTGCCTCCGTGTGCAATTATAAAATTAGTACAGTTTCATCCGTCCCATCCGATCATAAATATCGGTGAGGTTTCGTCTATCGTCTCCCATGATCTCGTTTTTCTTCTTGACGTTCTGCCAAGCATTTATGCCGAGAAGAATCACAATCAGCCACAGTGCTACCTTTGACCAAGTTCCGAAACCACCAGTCCGACTGGGCAGATTTGTCAATTCTCGCTCACAGTCCCTTGCGTGTTCAGAAGTTGGTGATTTAGTTTCCTTACCATCCTTATTCTGTTCTTGCGCATCTCTAAGTATATCAAATACGAACAGAAAAACTGCAAATGACACAACGCCTATTACAACAATCCAAATTAAAGTAGCATTCATTAGAACTCTTCTCCTTCTTTCCTGCACAACTGTGTTGTCGCCCCTTCCCGTGCAGAAAAGAAAGTGGCGCATTTCAAATCACCACGTTTGATAGAGGCATCGCCAAACGCCTTGAGTAAACATAGATGATGAAACGCGCCACGTGTGGATTACACACGCAGCGCGACCACCGTATTCCGCTTTAGTGTTTGAAATTTGGCGATTTCGGTCAAAGCGTCATACGCTGATTCGCGTACGCTGCACGGGTTAGGTTGCCCATCCCGCACATCTCCCGCTCCTCGGTTGCGGACGCGACGAAGCGCATCCCTCCCAAGTGGGAAGCCAGCCGCCCATTGGGCGCGACCGGTCTATTGGATCATTTCGCTTCTACGGTTCTCCTTTCTCTGTTTCTGCAAAAGGGTTCAACCTAAACGCGGCAGTTGAAA